>NC_019697.1:5171023-5542047 GCF_000317145.1 Chamaesiphon minutus PCC 6605
TCAGGCATTGGTGATTTTCAAGTTCAGCTTGAAGAAATGATTCCCAGACTAATCGATGCTGTTGAATCTGTACCCAGTACCTGAACTACTAGTCAACAATGAATGATGTTCGAGTTCGGATTAAAGAAATGATGCGCAGACCGATCGATGCTGCTGACTTTGTGCCCAATACCAAAACAAAAGGAAAATAACATGCGATTTTTAATCATTGATGATAGTTCGGTAGACAGACACGCGCTCGCTTCCCTTTTAGAAATTTTGGGTCACGAAGTCGATTTGTGTGCTAGTGCGATTGATGCCTTGGGCATTATTGAAGTTGGCAAGTATGATTTGGTCTTTTTAGATGTGGTTATGCCAGAACAGGATGGCTATAAGTTCTTGCGGACAATGCGGCTCAATCCCAAGACTGCCAGTCAGTATGTAGTTTTTTACTCTAGTAAAACAACTCCTCTAGAAGTAAATTACGGTATTCAGCGGGCTGGTGCTAATGACTATCTATCGAAACCCGTCAGTCATGAGAGTATCGAACGAATTCTCTCCAAAATTCCCGCCTAAGAGTGTCGTAGATAGCTCGAACAAACCTCAATTTTTTGCCGATCGTCTCTTCCATCCCCCAACCTAAACCAGCTCATGAGTGTCAATGTCGCTAAGTTAAGTTCACCCAATCCCGATCGACTACTGCCAGACCCTGGATTAATCTCAGCATTAGAGGATCGATTTATTTTAACTCAAGTCACAGGTTTGACACTGGTATTTCCGGCAACCTGGGTGGCAGAGATCGTCAGAATCGACAGATCTCAAATCCTGGATTTACCATTCTACGATCGATTACTAGTCGGCATCGTTCACCACAATGGTCTGGTCATGCCACTGATTGCCGCCGCCCGTTTGCTATCAGCACCAAAATCAGCTCTGCCAGAGCGAGCGATCGTCGTCCGGCTCAATGAAACTCAAGAGCGATTGGGAAATGTAGGGATTATCGTCGATCGAGCCATCGGTAGCACTACTGGCAGGGAATTACCACCAGACATATTTTCAACCTCTGGATCGGGATCGATGGTCATGATGCAAAGTCATTTAGTTCCTGGCAATTTATGGCAACCACAATCCTGGTCGCTCGATAACTAATCTCAATCGCGCTCATCTTGTCTAAATACCTTAACCTCTTGTTTGCGAGTAACAGGGGGTTTTTTGATGCGTTAACGAAGGCAGAAGGCTCGATCGTTTTGGAATGCAGTTCCAATTATGCCTATTACCCATCCACCCATCCACCCATCCACCCATCCAGTGTTAATTTATCGCATCGATACAATCCGCTCGAATTCGATCGATTGGAGCGATTTACAAAGAATGTGCGATCGCGATCGTTACTTTGTTGCGATCGCGTCAATCCTTTGCTGTGAGATGATTTCAAGGATCGAAACTTCAGTAGAATCTCGGATGGAATAAATGATTTAGAACAGATATCTTGAATATATGTCTCTAGGATTTATAGTTCTATTTAACTATTTAAATTGTAATTTTCTGCTGTATGCACACTTTTGCAATAGTGAATCATCAATTGCTAGTTTCTGATTTAAGAGACAAACATTTGGAATTATAGCTATATCGCGGAGATGCTATTTTCGTTATATATATTAAATTAAACTTGCGAATTATTAAAAATGCAACATTCATTCGGAGCTGAAGATCGATTAGCAAAGATACTCAAATTGACTAGCAGTGCTTGTGCTGTAGCCGGAGGAGTATTGCTCGCAGCCAATCTCGATGTGAGTAAATATGGATTTATACTGTTGGCGATGAGTTCTAGTCAAATGCTAATCGCTAGCATCAGGTTGAATGATAAACCAACAATCATCTATGCCGGATCGCTCTTTTTCTTTGTAGATACTTTGGGCATATTTCGGTGGATTTTTTAAGTCCAGCCTTAAAGCTACTAGCAAAGAATACGCTTCAATATTTTTCAATAGTTCGGGCGTAACTCTCTAATATACTTACTACTATTTTATTGTCGAAGGAAACTGGAACATGCCACAAGTAATTACCAACTTAAAATCATTTACGGTCGAAACTTTTCAAAATCTAGTCGATCGCGAAAGTGCTGAGGCTAACATTGAAGCTACTGTCGAGTTAGCCGCAGCTAGTCCTGAAGGCTTGTACTATTTCATGCAGCGTTATGCACATTTCAATGGTTTTGCTGGCAGCTTGGTGGCTAGGTTGGCATCCTCAATCGGACTGTCGCGGGACTTGTTCAATCAACCAGGTATTCCGGTAGTCGATCGAGCAGATCGGGGCTTAGATATTGCCGCAAAAGTGCTTGCCGCGACTATCGACGAACATGCTGACAGTGGAGCGCAACAAGTAACCCACCGGACGTTGGCACAAGCTACGATGCAAGCCATCGGCGACTATGCTGGACTCAGCGATCTCCAATGCAATCAAATCGCCCAAACTCCAGAGTGGATGAACGACATTATCACCGATTTGGTGAGTGGTTATCAGGGCAAAATTGGCGATCTTCAAGCTTTGGTAACTGCGGTAGGCTTTCATATTGGTTCGGAATTACTCGCAGATCGTGAGTACTCGCTGATTGACAAAGTAGTTCGTCACAACAATCGTGGCGTTGGCTTCGATCGCTATTTACAAGGTAAACAGGTGGAAATTGGCGGTAAACGGTTGAGTCCTTGGTACTGGATCGTCGTTCATGGAAAGCACAACTCTACAGGAGTAGAAGCCGAACACTGTCAATTGGCAATCGATGCACTCAATGCGATCGTCGAATATCGTCCAGAGTCCGCAGCGACAATTTTGGAATGGGCATCGACAGGCTTTATCGCTTTTGCCCAACTGCAACAGCGACTCTTTTTTCAGAGTAAGATCGAACTGCAAACACTAAAAACACGTAGATTATTAGAGAGCGGCGCGATGGGGACACTCGGCAGCATGAATGCGACATTTACCAGCGGCGACATTCACAGGACACATGCTTTGAATTAACCGATCTCGCTCGGAATTGGCAATCTGCTTCAATGAATCAACTTAATATACCTAGCTAGATTGGCAGATTTAGCTAGGTATTTTATTGGTATTTTGCATTCAACCAGAATCAACCATCAGCAATATTTTTTGATAGATCGCAAGATTGAGTAGTTGTCTGGGTAACTTAAAGATATGGGTACTAATACTAACAAAATCTCCACTCATCCCATTTTGGCTTAGCAAAACTCTTCTGGATTCGGTAGTAGCAACCATCAAAAATTCCCGAAACTCATACCGATTAACATCTGGGAGCCGCCATGGGGATACAGAAAAGCAGTAAGTAACACATTCACTATTGACTATCGACTATTCATCGATCCCATGAACAGCAACCAAAATCAGACCAGAGTTGAAGCAGAACGAGCTGCTTCCACCAAACTCGCACCACTACAACAAGTCAGAAAATTTGTTCGGAAAAATTTGGTGGCGACAATTACAGCAACCATCGGCGGTAGTTTGCTGCTCACAGGCGCGTCAACATGGAATATTTGGAATATTTACAATGGGTTTCAATCGACTGTCACTAAACAGGTAGAGTTACAAAAGAATAGCGGTCAAAGTCTCTATATCGGTCAAATCCTCTCCTATTCAGTCAAACTTAGTGCGACTACTGGCGATCCCAAATGGGAAGCACTCTATCGCAAATCCGAGCCAGAGCTGGATCGCATCATCAAACAAGTGATGGCGGATGTCCCACCAGCAATTAGTGCCGAAGCCAGTAAAACCGACGAGGTCAATCAAAAACTCATCGCTATTGAAACTGAAGTTTTCAAATTAGTACGGCAGGGCAAAAAAGCCGAAGCAATGCAGTTATTGTTTGGAGCGGAGTATTCTCGTTTAGACCAAATCTACTACTCGGGTACTGCTAAAGTCCTAGAGAAAATTGACCTCTCTATTAAGCAACAGTTGCAGGATTACCAACGGCAACTACTCCTGGCGATGACGATTTCCGGCGTAACACTGCCGATCTTAATCGGTATTTGGATATTAGTTTTATCCGCAGTCCGAGACTATATTCGCGATCGCCAAATTGCCCAAGCCGAGCTGCAACAATCTCAAGCGAGCTTATCATCCCTCAATGCAGCTTTGCAAACAGAATCAGCAGTCCGCGAACAACAAGAAGCGATGGTGCGATTGGCTAGCGAGCAGTTGCAGCAAGATATTGGCGACTTGCTAGATGTAGTGTGTGAAATTGAATCTGGCGATTTTACCGTCCAAGCTCAAGTCAACGATCGTGCTACTGGACTAGTCGGCGATACGCTCAACCGCCTGATCGAAGAACTAGGTCGCACCCTGCGACAGGTTGCCGAAACAGCCTATCGGGTCGATGCTAATAGTAAAACCCAAAAGGAAATGGCCGCCACTGTCGCTCAAAGCACTAGCAAACAGGCTGAAGAAATTCAACAAATGTTGCAGTTGACTCGAAATGTGCGCCAATCTGCCCAAAACAATATGGAGCAGTTAAATGTAACCAATCGATCCTTGGTGACGCTCAAATCCTCCGTAGCTGAAGGGCAGGGGACTATTTCTAGTCTCGATCGGGATATTAATATCTTGCAAGCAGGCAGCGATCGGATCGTCCAAGAGGTCAAAACTCTAGGTGAATTCGTCGGTCTGGCCGACAGATTCGTGCTAGATCAAAGCGAAATTGTCACCCAGACTCAGATTTTAGCTCTTAATGCTTCGTTAGTAGCCGCTCGTGCTGCCGAACAACGCGACCCCAAACTATTCGCGGCTGTGGCACGGGAATTTGAATCGATCGCCACCCAAGTCAGTCAACTCGCCCAGCAGACTAATGAGGGATTGACCAATCTAGAACAACGCAGCACGCAAATTCACAAAGTAGTATCATCCGTCGATGCTGACGTGCAAAGATTGGGCGGTTTGGTAACGACATTTACCCAAGGGGTAAAACAGGCCAGTGATGTCTTCGAGACGGTGCAATCGGTCACCGAACGAGCGGTGGAGTCGGGAGATCGAGTTTCTACAGCCAGTCAAAGAATCGTGGGTGCAGCAGACTCGACTAGTATCGCGATCGAATCGATCTCTTCACTCAGTCAACAAATTACCGATCGATCTCAGGACGCACAAAAGCTGGGCGATCGCTTAAACATCCTCTCGACCGAATTACTCGAAAATATCCAGGTCTTTAAACTCCCGGAAGTGCTGCCAGTCGGGACAAATAGCTCCGATTTTCCTGAAAGTGCCGCTTTAGAAGTTGCTGTCTAAATCTCCCGCGACTCGTTGTTTGTTTTGAAGCCGACTCTATCTATAAATCTATGAATTCCGAACCCTCGACCGATCGATCTGTTGTGGCTAAGGTCGCACAACTCGATCGCCATACCGCTAGAACTGCCAGTCCGCTGACAGCTTTTCTCCAAAAGCACCTCATTGGCACGATCGTACTTTCGACTTGTATCAATCTTGGATTGACAGGGGCGGCAACCTGGAGTGTAGCTGAGACTGCTAGGCAATTGCAAGCCAATGTTACCAAACAGGCGCGCCAACAAGACCTCAGCGGCCAACTGACCTATTTGGATGAAGTGCTCACCATGTCAGCACAGATGTTTACGAATACAGGTCAGTTGATGTGGGATAAACGCTATACCCAAACCGTACCCGTATACGATAAAGCTTTTGCGGAATTGACTAAAGATGTACCCCCCTCTCCGCAATTCGATAAGGCCACCAAGAAGCTATTTGAAATTGAAGATGCTGCCTTTAAATTGGCAAAACAGGGTAACTTGAAAGCAGCTTCAGCACTATTGTTAAATCCAGATTACCAACAGAACAAGCAGATTTACACCACCGAATTGACTGCCACGATCGCCAAGATTAAAACTAATGCCGATACTGAAATTCGTGGCGATCGCCAAGCACTATCAGATGCGATTCTATTAGCTTCGCTCGGATTGGGATTATTAGTCATTACGGGGGCATTGGTAGTCATCACAGTCAGAGGCTACATTCGCGATCGAGAGCAGTCTCAGCAAGACCTCCAGACATTTCAATCCGATCTGCTCTTGCTCAATCACGAACTCAAACAACAAGCCGAACTGCGAACAGAGCAACAAGAGCGAATCGTTACTGAAAGTGCTACTCTCCAAACCGATATCGGTCACATTCTCGAAATAGTTAGCTCGCTAGAAGATGGCAATCTGACTGTTCGGGCAGAGGTTAGTGCGGGCGCGACCGGGTTGATTTCGGATACTCTCAATCGTCTGGTCGAATCACTCCACCGGATTATCTCCGTGGTATTATCGAATGCCGATCGAGTTGCCGCTAGTACATATGGTTTAGATCGCTTAGCATTAGAAACCGCCAGTCAAGCCCAAAACCAAACCAGATCGATCCAACAGATCGAAGCTTCGATCGCTCAAGTTAATACCCTCAGTAATAACTCTTACGAGCGTGCTGTGGCAACTGTCGATGCCGTGCAACTAGCCAAAGCCGCGATCGATAACGGTCAACAGGAAATGAGCGCGATGGGAGATGGGATCGAAACGCTCCAGCAAGGCACCGAACAAATAGTCAGACGCGTGCAGAGCCTGAGTGAGTTTGTCGCCCTAGCCGCTCGGTTCTCTAAAGAGCAAAAGCGGGTCGCCGCCCTGACGCGGGTACTAGCCTTGAATGCTTCTTTGCTCTCGACTCGCGCCCTCCAAGAGCAAGATCCCTTACAGTTTGCCAGTCTCGCTCATGAATTTGAAACCATTGCCAACCAGGTAAATGAGTTAGCTGGTGAAACTAATAACAGTCTAATTTCACTCCAATATCGCACCAACCAGATTCAAACAGTAACTTCTGGTCTTTCACAAGATATCACCGATATCGATCGATTGGTGCAAAAATTCACAGGCGAAATGAATGTATCTCGTCAAGCTTTTACCAATATTCAGTTAGTAACCGATCGAGTCGCGTTGATGGGCGAACAAGTGAGCATCTCCAGCCAGGAGATCGTGCGCGTGGCAAACGATGCATTGACAGCTATTCAATCGATCGGCATCGTCGCTCAAAATACCGAACACAAGGCGACAGTTACCCGCGAAGAGGTAATCAGCATGGGTCAGATGGCGCAGCAACTACTGCAAATGGTCGAGTTTTTCCAGTTGAACGAGTCAACTGCTACAGCCGATCGGATTGTCTTGCCAGAAGATTCGACAGCGGTCAAAAATCCTCAAGCAGTCTACCAACTCCTCCAATCCCCATCCTGATTTACCAACTGAAAGGATTGACAGGATTAATCTTTCGGCACACTCCCGACTCACCCCGTTCCCCCTTCACCGCCGCTTCTAACCGCCTACTAGACCTCATGCAGTAAAACATCATGCTTACACCCGATAATTTAGCCGAAGAGCAATTACAGCAAGAGTTGCGGGAGATGTTTATCGTTGATACCCAGCAACAGCTAGAAACTTATTTTGATGTTGTCCAAAGGTTGCAGCCAGAGTCTTGGATTGCGGATATTCAGTCGCTTTACCGGGCTATTCATACAATCAAAGGTGGCGCGGTCACCGTTGAAGCCGATAGCATATTGTACAGTGCGATGGCCTTAGAAGATTTACTCTCGGACTTACGTTACTTGGAAGTAGCACCACCACTAGATGATGGTAAGCCGATCGAGATGCTCCTAGAAGCTGGCGAACTCCTCGCTAGCTGTCTCGAAATTGGGGATGGCAGCTCGAACGATCCCAGTGGAGATCGGGTGCAATTAACAATCCAACGATTGCAAACTCTGCACTCGCAAGTTAGGGATCGATATTTGCCAGATTGGAACCAGATGAGGCAAGTTCATCAAGAGTTTGCCGAACAGGGTTTCGATTTGGTGGTTTTGGATCTAGAGATGGCTCTGGCAAAAATTCCCGATCGTGGTGTCGTATCCCCCCAGATCGTGGCAAACGCGCAAGCCACGATCGCGCAACTGACTCAAATTGGTACGGAAATCGAATTAGCCCCCGGCTGGACGCAACTACTGCAATTTGGAGATCGACTCATTAGCGATCCCGATCCTCAGTTATGGCAGGTAGTATGGTTGCCTTATTTTCAGGTACTAAAAACTTGTGTCAAAAATAGCGGTGAGATCGATCCTGAAGAGATCGCCAGATTAGATGCGCTAGCAAATTCGCGCGACAATGCCGACAGCGGCACTCCTCTTTCAGTCGATCTTACTTGGGACTTAGATGACGATCTCAGCGGTGCTGGTGATGACTTGTCAGGTTTACTCAATGAGATATTAGTAGCAGCAGAAATTGCACCAGATAGCCTCACGGTAATATCTTCAGCACAATCGCTCGCGACACAGAGCGAGGACAGTACTGAAGTTGCCGAAATCGAGCTGTGGAGTGAGGCAACGATCGAACAATTGGACGAATTTGGATCGCTCGAGGATGAAGCGGATGATGATTTACCCGATTTACTCGATAATTTCTTTGGCAGTGGTGAAATTTTACCCCTAGCCTCAGCCCGATCGCTCGAAATTGAGAGCGAGGACAGTGCTGAAGTTTCCCAAATCGAGCTGTGGAGCGAGACCACGATCGAGCAACTAGACGAATTTGGCTCGCTCGAGGATGAAGCGGATGTAGCTATTGCTGAAGTTTCCGAAATCGAGCGGTGGAGTGAGGCGACGATCGAACAATTAGACGAATTTGGATCGCTCGAGGATGAAGCGGATGATGATTTACCCGATTTACTCGATAATTTCTTTGGCAGTGGTGAAATTTTACCCCTAGCCTCAGCCCGATCGCTCGAAATTCAGAGCAAGGACAGTGCTGAAGTCGCCCAAATCGAGCTGTGGAGCGAGAACACGGTCGAGCAATTAGACGAATTTGGATCGATTGAGGATGAAGCGGATGCAGCTATTACTGAAGTTGCCGAAATCGATCGGTGGAGTGAGGCGACGCTCGAGCAATTGGATGAGTCAGACTCGGTAGAGATTGAGGCGGAGGGAGACTTATCCGATTTACTGGATAATTTTTTCATCGAAGAACGCGCACAAATCGAAATTACCACTTCAGATTTCCACTTGGCACCACCTGGATCGCAGCCGCTCGCGGCAGATAGTCCAGCCGAGAAATTGGCTGAGGCTCAAAATTTCGATCGTGCCGAGTCAGATGAATTTATCGAATTAGATGAGTTCGATCTACTCGCGGAGATTGAGAGCGAACTTGCAGCTAAAAACGAGCCGCTGACAACCGCAGCACCTGGCTCTGTGGTTACCGAGCGCGAACATCGCCAATCATCGATCGAACCAGCAGCTCTCAAACGCGGTGTTTCGATCCCTGTCCCCCTAGAACGACTAGATCGATCGGCTCAACAAGTCGTAGATACATTATTGACAGCCAGGTCGGTCATGAATGCCTCCTCGCGACTCCAGTCCCAATTAAGCCAGTTAAACGCGCTCACCCAAGAAAGTTCTCGCTCCATCGCTGCATTGCGCCAACTTCAAGATAACTACGCGCTCATGCAAAATATCAGCGACGATCGAGATGCAGGCAATAATGTCTCCATCGAGCGTTATCGTCAAGGTTATATCACTATCGTCCAACTGCTAGAAAATCTGCTGCGCATGTCCGAACTCGGTCAAGAGATCGAGGCGACTAACTATGACAGCCACGATCGGATCGAGGCTCTCGATCGTAGTATCGTCAGGCTCAAAGATGGGATTGAAACCAGCCGTCTGGTGCCTTTTCGGAATTTAACGATCCGTGCCAAAGCAATCTTACGCGATCTGACTAATCGGTATGGCAAACCAGCAGAACTGATTGTCGAAAATGAGCGTGTAGAAATGGATGCAGGCATTGTCCAGCAATTAGAACCAGCTCTACTCCACATCTTGAGAAATGCTTACGATCACGGACTAGAAACCGTCGAACAGCGGCTAGCCCAAGGTAAACCAGCACAAGGGACGATTCGGGTATCCCTGCATCGCCGAGGCAATCTCTATCGGCTGACAATAGAAGATGATGGACGCGGTATCGATGGCGACGTCATCTATAGCCTAGCCGAGTCTAAAGGTTTCGCGATCGAACGGCAAGATCCAGAACGTAGCGGTCTACCGCTGACTGAGAGCGAAATCTTGGCAATTATTTGTCAGCCGGGATTCAGTTCTAGCAATACCATCAACGAGGTATCTGGACGCGGTGTGGGCATGGACGTTGTTGTGGCTCAGCTTGCTAGTATTGGTGGCAAATTAAGCCTCAACACTTCAGTAGGTCGAGGCACTAAGTTAACGCTCGAAGTCCCCGCCCCACAGCTATTAGTCCCTTGCGTGCTGTTTCAAGTTGGCGATCGCACGGTCGCTTTTCCTACAGAGGAAGTCCTCGAAACAGCACTGTTAAGTTCGCTCTGTGCCAACATGTCCGCAGACGATCGTGGGGGTATCTGTGCGTGGACGCTCGCCACAAGTCGGGGAGAGATGCCTGGTTTCGATCTAGCTAATTATTGGCAGTTTACCCAAAGATCGCTCCCTGAGACGGCAATTTGCATTCGCACTCGTCAAGGCACTGACAATATGGAAATTTGGTCGATTGCTGACGATCTCATCGGCCAATCCCAACTGCTAATCAATCCTTTGCCTAGTCCGCTGGTCGCTCCTGCGGGATTATTAGGGGTCAGCCTCCAGTCAGATGGTCGGTTGATTTCGATTCTCGACCCGATCGCCTTAACTGCCAAGCTAGCGATCGCCGCCAATCGAGATCTCGACGCTGGCGCGATCGCATTAGGACTCGCTCAAGACAATGTTGCCAAGCATGAGTCTGTCACACCATCCGTACCGAATCTCCCCAGCGGAGACAATGCTACCATTCCCACCATTCTGATCGTTGACGATGCTGCCTTGATCCGCCGCCGATTTGAAGCTAGCCTCAGTATCGCTGGATTTGTCACCCATACTTGCAACGATGGACTAGAAGCCCTAAATTGGCTCCAGTCCAATCCCTTACCCGATCTGATGATTACAGACGTCGAGATGCCCAATATGGATGGTTTCACACTGATCGATCGATTGCGGCAAGCCAACATTGCTCTCCCGATCTTGGTAGTCTCATCGCGATCTTCCGAAGAATGGAGAAAAGAAGCCCGTCGTCTCGGAGCTAACGACTATCTCAACAAAGGTTTTTCTACAGCCGAAATGCTCCAAAAAGTTAATTCACTACTAGGTTCGGTAGTTTCACAGAAAGCCTTTGGACGTTAGGGGATGGGGTAAGGGGATAGGGTATAAACGCTCTCCGTTTACCCACTACCAATTATCCCTTTACCCTTCCTTCGTCCACTCAGTGTGGAACGAGCCTGACTTATCGACGCGCTCGTAGGTGTGGGCACCAAAGTAGTCGCGTTGCGCCTGGGTCAGGTTTTGGGGGAGATTCGCGCGGCGGTAGCTATCGAAGTAATCGAGCGATGCGCTAAATGCAGGGACGGGGATGCCCATTTTAGCTGCTTGAGAGATGACTTCGCGCCAAGCGGATTGACGATCGAGAATGGTTTGTTTGAATTCTGGAGCTAGCAGCAGATTGGCTAGATCTGGCTCGGCTTTGAAGGCATCCTTAATTTTATTCAGGAATCCAGCACGAATGATACAGCCACCTTTCCAGATCCGCGAAATTTCGCTGAGATTGAGATTGTAGCCTTCCGCTTTGGAGGCTGCACTCAGTAGAGCCATCCCTTGAGCGTAGGAACAGATTTTCGAGCAATAGAGGGCGTCGCGGACTTGGTCTACAAAAACTTTCGGATCGCCTGTAAACTTGCCATCTGGCCCAGTGAGGACTTTGGCAGCTTCGACGCGTTCGGCTTTGATCGATGACATAATCCGCCCGTTGACAGCAGCGATAATTGTCGGAATCGATACGCCTAGTTCTAGCGCGCTTTGAACAGTCCAGCGTCCGGTACCTTTTTGAGCGGCGGCATCGAGGATGAGTTCGACTAGTGGTTTACTGGTTTCAGGGTCGATATACTTGAAGATATCGGCAGTTATTTCGATCAAAAATGAATTGAGTTCGTCGGTGGTGTTCCACTCGGTAAAGACTTCATGCAACTGTTTGTGGTCTAGACCAGCAACATTTTTGAGCAGGTCGTAAGCTTCGGCGATCAATTGCATGTCGCCGTACTCGATGCCGTTATGCACCATTTTTACATAGTGTCCGGCTCCACCTTTACCGATGTACGTCACACAGGGTCCATCGTCCACCTGAGCGGCAATTTTTGTCAAAATGGGTTCGAGATTGCGATAGGCCGTTTCCGTGCCTCCTGGCATCATACTGGGGCCATTGAGCGCGCCTTCTTCACCACCACTGACACCCATGCCAATGAAGGTAAATCCCAATCCTTCGAGATCTTTGGTCCGACGCTCGGTATCTGTAAAGAGTGAGTTGCCACCGTCAATGACGACATCTCCTGGTTCGAGAAAAGGTTTGAGTGCGTCGATCGTGTCGTCAGTTGGTTTACCCGCCTTGACCATGAGGAGGATTTTGCGGGGAGTTTCGAGGGCGGCGCAAAATTCTTGTAATGTATGGGTTGCAATTACTTTTTTGCCCTGGGCGCGGGTTTCCATAAACTTATCGGTTACTGCCCCAGTTCGGTTGAACACGGCGATCGGAAAGCCATTGCGCTCGACATTCAGGGCTAGGTTTTCACCCATGACAGCTAAACCAATGACACCAAAGCTTTGTAGAGACATAAATTATTGGAAATACTGGAGATGTAGGGTTCGATCTTTCTTCACCTCACCTTAGCTCGATCCCCATTTTTTGGGGCAGTTTAGATAAATTTTTGTAACGTTATTGGGAAAATGGCAGTTGGGGATCGCATCGATCGCGATTTTATTTACTCGCATCTGCGATGGGGATGCAGTTTGGTGAATAGTGAATAGTGAATAGTGGCTAGTCTCGCATCTTGTAACAGTCTAAAAACACTATTGCTTAGTCTAAACCCAGGGTACCAATAAGCGATGCACTCCGATCGAGAAGCCAGATCGGAGTGCATCGCTTGTTTAGTACCAGGAGGTTGTAGTAATAATAAATGTGTCAATTAAGATTAAATGACTTCTAGCTCATCTTCTCGCAGGTGCGCGCGAAGCTTGTCATTATCGAACTTGACAATCAGCGGGAAATTAGCACTGATCGGGCGACCTTTCCATTCAGTAGCAATCTTATCGATCGTGCCTTCTTGGTGGAGAATATCGACAGCTTGGCCGCGATGTTTGGGGTGATGATAGATAACTACAGATGTTTTGACACGAACGCGATCGCCTACTTGCATGTTTTTTAAAAACCTCAGTTACTGAAAATTGATGAAGTGCTGTCTGTGTGAGTCAATCGAGTAGAAATACGACTCGCTCAATTTACTTCGATTGTCAAACATTAAATGATGAATTCTTATTCTCTCATAATTAGCAGATTTCTCGATCGATCTCGATAAGAAACGATACTGGTAGTAATCCAACTTTGGATGTTGCGGCTGCGTTCCGCGCGGGTTCCCCGCTCAATGAAACGCACCAAGCAGCCAGACAAGACAGGATTTTGGATTACCTAAAACCTAAAGCCTAAAACCTAAAACTTCGCAATGCCTTCCTCTCTGGCGGCTTTTTGCACCGCAGAAGCGACTGCTGTCGCGACGCGCTTGTCGAAGACAGAGGGGACAATGTATTCGCGATTGAGTTCGTTAGGATTGATCAGTGAAGCGATCGCTTTAGCGGCTTCTAGACACATGTTGATGGTAATCTGATTGGCACGACAATCGATCGCGCCTCGGAAGACGCCGGGAAAAGCCAGGACATTGTTGATTTGGTTGGGATAATCGCTACGTCCGGTTGCCATTACTGCGACATCATTGCTAATTAATTCTGGTTGAATTTCGGGAATCGGATTGGCCATTGCAAACACGATTGCATCCTTAGCCATCGATTTCACCATTTCTGGCGTGACTACTCCTGGCGCGCTGACGCCCAAAAAGACATCCGCACCCACCATCGCATCGGCGAGCGTCCCGGTTTGCTCGACGGCAAATTCTAGTTTCTCTGGATTTAAATCGGTGCGACTAGTGGACAGAATCCCTTTGGAGTCGCAGATACAGATATGCTTAACACCAGCAGTCATAAATAATTTGGCGATCGCGATGCCCGCAGCACCCGCACCATTAATGGTAATTTTGACAGTATCGAGAGACTTTTTGACTAATTTGAGCGAGTTTAATAAAGCCGCAAGGGTAACGATCGCGGTACCATGTTGGTCGTCATGAAATACGGGAATATCCAACTCTGCTCGCAATCGCGCTTCGATTTCAAAGCAACGTGGTGCGGCAATATCTTCGAGATTGATACCGCCAAATACTGGCGCGAGATGTTTGACAGTTTTGATAATTTCTTCGGTGTCTTGAGTATCCAGACAGATTGGGAACGCATCGAGTCCAGCGAATTCTTTAAATAACATCGCTTTGCCTTCCATCACAGGCATCGAAGCGGCAGCACCTAAGTTGCCCAATCCTAATACCGCACTACCATCGCTGACGATCGCGACTGTATTACACTTAATTGTTAGCTCGTAAACGCGCTCTGGCTCTTGCGCGATCGCCATACAGACGCGTCCGACACCTGGCGTATATGCCATCGCTAGATCCGACTGACGGGTAAGCGGAATCTTGCTCTCCATCCGAATTTTACCGCCGCGATGGAGTTGCATCGTGCGATCGAAAGTACTCGTGAGCCTTACTTCCGGAATCGACTTCACTACTTCGACAATTTGGTCGCCATGCTCGGTACTAGTCGCATCTACAGTGACATCGATCTGCGATAGCATTCGCGTTTGCTCGGTAATATCTAAGGTGCTGATATTTCCCCCGACTGAAGCGATACCCTGAGCGATACTCGCCAGCATACCCGATCGATTGGGCACTTCCAAGTGCATGGAAATACTAAAGGAAGAAGTAGGATTTAAATTTACCATCTCAGTTTTGAAGCGTCCACAACTAGCAGCCTTAATTATAAAGGTTCGCGCTCGCATCGATCCGGAATCATCGAATTAGCGAGGATGTTTCTGGTCTCGATCCGCAATATCCTTGCGGCTACTCATACCTCTCATCAAAATTGTACATTCTCAGAAATAATTGACAATTCATGACGCGATCGCCTTTACTACAAGCGCGATCGGGTATCATGTTACAGCTCAAATAGCTGCGATCGCGATCCCTGAGAAGTGTGTAGAGATATGTCACGATCCTAAAAGTTTACGAACAAATGTTGCGAATACTTGTCTTAGTTGATAGTGTGTGGTTATCGAATACGCTACATTTCCACTGCTTGTATTAACTAGAGGTATTCCATGCTTTGTCGCTCCCTCGCTACATGCTAGTCACTACTCGATCGAAGAGGTCATCCCCACGAGACTGAGCTGCTACTAATGTCTCCCCTCGCCAAGATCGCCAACAGCTTTTTGACAATATTTACCAGACACGATCGAAGATCGCGACCGTGATTTAAGTTCTAATTTCTGACTAAACATTTAGAGCATCGATATCCATGTCCGCATGAATGGGTTGGTGCTCGATTTACCCCGAAATTCTACCTGTGGAGGTTTTGAACGTGAAGATCCAAGGAAAAACAGCCCTCGTAACTGGGGCATCGCGAGGCATCGGCCAAGCGATCGCTTTTGAACTAGCCAAACATGGCATTACGCGACTCTTATTGTTGGCACGCAACGAACAACGACTGGCAGAAATTGCGATCGACATTGTGGCTATGGGTGTAGAGGTGATTCCCTTAGTAGTCGATCTCACAGATCGGGTCCGCGTCAATGTGGTTGTCTCTCAGGCATGGCGAGATTACGGGCAAATTCATTTACTCGTAAATTGTGCGGGTGTGGCTCATCAAGCTCCCTTTCTACAGTCGAAATTACCCGACGTCCAAGAAGAGATCGAAATCAATTTACTCGGCATGTATACCATCACCCGTCTCATCGCGCGACGAATGGTATCTCAACGCGAAGGCACAATCGTCAATGTTGCCAGTCTGATGGGTAAAGTAGCCGCACCTACGATGTCTACTTACTCGGCGACTAAATTTGCGATTCTCGGCTTTACTCAAGCCTTACGGGGCGAATTAGCCAGCCACAACGTCCGGGTCATATCACTGTTACCTAGCCTTACGGATACGGATATGGTGCGAGATCTGCAATTATTTTGGGGGGTCCTGCCGATGTCACCCCAACGCGTTGCACAGGCTCTCATCCGAGGGATCGAGCGTAACGATCGCGAAATTATCATCGGTTGGCAAAGTTATTTGGCAGTTTGGGGTAATTATCTAGTCCCTCGTTTGGTCGAACGTGCGATTCAGCTTGCAGCTCCCCTCCCCAGCCGAAATAATTCTTGGCTGAAACTGGGATTCAGAGGCTAGCACACAGATCGTTGCCACCGATCTAGTACTATGCGGCAGAAATTAACCAACTATTTCTTTCCCCGCTGTCTTGATGCGCTAACCCGTCGGGAAACCCGACGAGCGCGCATCGCTCCCCGCAAAATAGTAACCTTATTTGCGCCGTAGACTACTAGTTGCTCTAATCCCTCAAACGTAGCTCGAAATCGTGCCGAGGAATACTCGGTGCGATTTTCGGTGACATGCTACTAAAAAACATACTTTTTAGATACCTTTTCCCATACTCGTGCGATCGAGCTTGGGGATGCTGTATTTTGGCCGCAAAATTATCGAGAATGGCGGTTTAAAGCGATAATTTACTAAGTAACATTACTAGCATAAGCTACGCGATTATACTGAGCGGATAAATGAGAATGAGTTATATTAATTAAAGATACATAGCTGTAAATGAGATCGAAATGTCAGGCATTGAGTGTTCGCAACACCATCAGTGACTCAATCACCGATCTAGCGCAATGTATAAAAAATAACCAACTGGTTCGATCGAGCTTACAAGATAGTTGCCCTTTAGCCATTTCGATCTTTTTTGCGATAACTATGTTTACCAATCTCATCTCTAAAATCCACGATTGTTCGCGAGCAGAGGATATTCTCCACGCCAGTGTCGAAAGCGTCAAACAAGCACTCAACTGCGATCGAGCATTAATCTTTAGTTTACAGCCGCAGAGTATGGGGAGGGTAGTCGCCGAATCGGTGAATCTAGGGTTTCCACGAGCGTTTGACACGACAATCGACGATCCTTGTTTTCAAGCACGACATATCGATACCTATCGTCAGGGCAAAATTACCACGATCGAAAATGTCCGCGAAGCTAAGATTACATCTTGTTATGTCGAGATGCTAGACAAACTAGCCGTTAAAGCTAACTTAGTAGTGCCATTATTGTTACCAGATGGTGAGCTATATGGCTTATTAATCGTGCATCAATGCTCCCATCCCCGAGCGTGGAAACCAGAAGAAATTACCCTCGCTGCACAGATGGCTATGCAAATAGGTTGGGCATTAGATAATGCAGTGAGATGGTCGGAGTGCCAACGCATCCAATCATCGATCGATCGACAACACGATTACAACGATTTACTAACAGTCGCTAGCCAAAAAATTCATCAGGGGACGACTCGTGCGGAAGTATTGCAAATTGCCACTACTCAAGCTCAAACTATCTTAAAAGCCGATCGGGCAATTGTCTACGCATTCGATCGACCGAATACAGGTAGAGTGATTGCCGAATCGACATTACCTGCATTAGCACCAATTAGGGGCATTACGATCGAAGATCCCTGTTTTGAACCAGATTATATCGATAAATATCAACATGGTGGTGTCATGTCGATCGACAATATCCATCAAGCTGGCATCAGAGAATATTTTGTCGATAACTTAGTCAAAATTGCAGTCAAAGCCAGCATGTCAGTCCCAATTGTCGGCAGTCAGAATGAGTTATTTGGATTGCTGGTAGTGCATCAATGTTTTGACTATCGTAGCTGGCATGATGTAGAAGTAGATTTGCTGAGAAATATGGCCATTCAAACTGGTCTAGCTTTTACAAAAGCCCATTTTCAAGAAGAAATCACAGTAATGAAATCTTCGCTCAAGCGTGCTGGTTTAGTTAAAGAAACCATCACTAATGCCGATACTCAAATCCAGCACGTCAAAGAGTCACTTACCTCCTCCGTTCAAACTTTGGACGAAGCCAAACATCTGATGCGATTGCTCAGTCATGAAGTAGTTTCTCTCACTCAAAAGTTTTCGAGCGAAGATATCAATCTGATCCGAATTATTGCCAAGAAATTGCAAAGTAATACCGAATCAGCCACAATGGGTACGCTATCTTTGCAATCTAACATCGCCGAACTAGAAACCGCGATCGATTCAGCAGTTAAGGTCTATAAATCGCGGAAATATAATTAGCGGGGCGCGGGGCGCGGGGAGTTGGAATGGGTAAGATCGTCCTGTGCTCGTCAACAAGGCAGCATCGCTGCCCATTTACCTCATACCCTCTGCCTAAAACCTAAAACCTAAAACCTAAAACCTAAAACCTAAAACCTAAAGCCTAAAGCCTAAAGCCTAAAGCCTAATTCCGATACGCCGCCATTGGCTCCTTAATCAAGCGGATATAGAGATGGCGGAAGGTGGATTTAATCACTCGCGGGAGGGCAAAATCGATCGGTACTAGAGCTTCGGGTAACTTCCAATCGGTGCAGCTTACATCTACTGGACGCAGGAGCGGAAACTCGATTGATTCTAAAGAGGGAGCTAATCCCAATCGTTGTGCCGCAGCCGCTGTCGGGACTAGATGTGCATCGACATTCAACACTTCTAGCATTGCCACATCTAAAGCAAATACGTCCGTAGAAGCACCCAGAACGCCCAATAACTTTGGTTCGCCGCCGCTGGGGCCATTTCCCTCGTGGCCGATAATACCATCGATAATGGTCAAATTTGGGCTAATTGCGCGTGCGGTTTCGACGAGCATTTCGCCAAAACGTTCTGCACTTTTACCTGCTTCCATGTGCCACCAGGCTTTCATTTTGCCAGGAACGCAACCGAAGAGATTTTTGACACCCAGCGTCATCGTCAATTGGACGTGAGATTTGACTTTGGGTAAGTTGATGACTACATCAGCTTCGATCGCTTCTTTGCTAAGTAATAAATGATTGAAATTTTCGCTGGCTGTCTCGTAGCGTTTGCCATGAAATTCGACCACAGGCAGATCTAACTCGGCCATCATCGGTAAATAACCGTTAGATTTGGCAACGCCCATCGCACTCCCAAAAGCGGGACTATCGCCAAAAAAGGGCTTGCCACCTGCTGCAATTACCAGTTCGGCGACGCATCTAACTAATTCGGGACGCGTGACGCATTCTTTGGTCGGACGCGCTCCAGTCAAAAGGTTTGGCTTGAGTAAGACGCGATCTCCCGGTTTGACGAAAGTACCAATCCCACCTAGTGGTGCTAAGACGGCTTCTACTGACTCGCGGAGTCGATCGGTTTCGTAGGATGTGGCCCGAATTAGGCTGACGGTGGGCATAGGGGTGGATGGGTGGATGGGTGTGTGGATGAATAGTACTGACAGTCTAATCCTGTCAATCCTCAAATCCTCAAATCCTGATGGGGGATGGGAGGATGTCGATCGCGTTAGAATACCATTATTGTAAACTACAGTTTCGACACTCTTGCTATGACTTCGATCGCTACACCGACGGCAAATTCTACTTGGATGTGGCGCGGACATCAGATTAACTATCGGGCTGCCGGATCGACCGGAACAGCCGTATTGCTAATTCATGGATTTGGGGCTTCGGTCGGGCACTGGCGTAAGAATATTCCCGTACTGGCAGAATATTGTCGGTGCTATGCGATCGATCTGATTGGATTCGGAGCTTCTGCCAAGCCTCAAGCCGGGACAGACGTTGAATATACTTTTGAAACTTGGGGCGAGCTAGTTATCGATTTTTGTCGCGAAGTAATTGGTATGCCGACGGTCTTAATCGGTAACTCGATCGGCTGTATCGTCGCGCTCCAAGCTGCGGTGACCGCTCCAGAAGTCATCAGTGGCGTGGCCTTACTCAATTGTTCGTTACGCTTATTACACGATCGCAAGCGTACCGAAATGCCCTGGTATCGACGTTGGGGTACACCAGTCCTCCAGTCTATCCTCACTATACCAGCAATCGGCCATTTCTTTTTCGATCGACTCGCCCAACGCCAAGTCGTCCGCAAAATTCTTCTGCAAGCTTATCATCGACCCGAAGCGGTAACCGATGAATTAATCGATATCTTAATGGCTCCAGCCGCAGATCCTGGCGCGGCAGATGTATTTCTCAAATTTACCGCTTATTCCTGGGGGCCATTACCCGAAGATTTACTGCCACAGCTAACTTGTCCGGCGATCGCGATTTGGGGTGCGGCAGATCCGTGGGAACCAATCGCATTGGGTCGCGAATTGATGAATGTACCCTCGATCGATGAATTTTTTGAAATCCCCGCTGTCGGCCATTGTCCTCAAGATGAAGCCCCCGAATTAGTCAATCCGATTCTGACAAACTGGATTGCTAGTTTATAGTAGTGAAGGCTTTAGGCTTTAGGCTTTAGGCTTTAGGCTTTGGGTTTTAGGAACTGCATTCCAATCCGCAATCCGCAATCCGCAATCCACAATCCGCAATCCACAATCCACAATCCCATTCATGCAAGTAAAAGCCGCCGTCGCCTTCCAAGCAGGTAAACCCCTAGAAATTACCACCGTCGATTTAGCACCGCCGCAAGCGGGAGAAGTCCTCGTTGAAATTAAAGCCACAGGAGTCTGTCATACCGATGCTTATACCTTGTCGGGAGCCGATCCAGAAGGCTTATTTCCGGCAATTTTAGGTCATGAAGGTGCGGGGGTTGTCGTCGAGGTTGGATCGGGCGTGACGACGCTCAAAGCAGGCGATCGAGTGATTCCTTTATACGTGCCAGAGTGCCGAAATTGCGATTATTGTCTCAGCGGCAAAACCAACCTCTGTCAAGCGATTCGGCTTACTCAAGGACGTGGTGTCATGCCCGACGGGAGCAGTCGCTTTTCCTATCAGGGGGAGATGTTGCACCACTATATGGGGACTTCTACTTTTGCTAATTATACAGTCGTGCCCGAAATTGCACTCGCGAAAATTCGTCCCGATGCCCCATTTGAAAAGGTATGTCTGATCGGCTGTGGCGTGACCACTGGTATTGGTGCGGTGATTAATACGGCCAAAGTCGAAGTCGGTGCAAATGTCGTGGTGTTCGGTTTGGGTGGCGTGGGTTTGAATGTGATTCAAGCTGCAAGAATGGTTGGCGCAAACCAGATTGTCGGCATCGATATCAATCCAGCCAAACGCGCTCTGGCCGAAAAATTGGGGATGACTCACTTTGTCAATCCCCAAGAGGTTGAGGGCGACTTGGTCGCCTATTTGGTAGATCTGACCAAAGGCGGTGCTGACTACAGCTTTGAATGTACGGGAAATGTCAAATTAATGCGTCAAGCTCTCGAATGCTGTCACAAAGGTTGGGGCGTGAGCGTGGTTGTCGGCGTCGCTGGAGCAGGGCAAGAAATCAGCACCAGACCCTTTCAATTAGTTACAGGTCGTGTCTGGAAGGGTACGGCGTTTGGGGGTGCCAAAGGGCGGACGGATGTCCCCAAAATCGTCGATTGGTATATGGAGGGTAAGATTAATATCGACGATTTGGTAAGTAATGTGATGCCGATCGATCGCGTCAATGATGCCTTTGATGCCATGCGTCGCGGTGAAGTAATTCGATCGATCCTGACGTTTTAATCGATCGAATTACTTCGACAAGCGCGACAATACTGCTACGTGTTAGGTAGGTGTTAGGTGTTAGGTGTTAGGTGTTAGGTGTTAGGTGTTAGGTGTTAGGTGTTAGGTGTTAGGGGATCATCTACGCCCGTGCATATTCCCTAAAGCCTAAAGCCTAAAGCCTAAAGCCTAAAGCCTAAAGTCTAAAGCCTAAAGCCTAAAGCCTATTCTTAAGTAACTAGCAAATTAGATTATGTACCCGCTATCTAGACGATACTGGCTTCCAATGCCGATACATCTGGAATTAAGAGGATATCCTGGTTGCGGGCAATCAGTCCGGCTGCTTCCATTTTGGTTAGCACGCGGGTGACGGTTTCTCTGGCCAAACCGCTCATACTACTGAGTTCGCGATGTGGCAAATTAGGAATTTCCATCCCTGTAGAGACGGTTTTACCCTGTCCTTCAACTAAAAACAGGAGCGTATCGGCAACTCTAGAGGCACTGTTCGATTCTCGCAAGCGCAAGCGACGATTGACTTGGCGCAAGCGTCTGGCCATAAGTTGCGCTAAGCGCATTCCCGCTAGCGGCTCTGTCTTAAGCAGGCGGACAAAATCTTCAGCCGGGATATTAACGATCGTGGCAGGAGTCAGGCTCAAGACGTCAGTAGAACGCGGTACTTGTTCTAATGCGGCCATTTCGCCAACGATTTCGCCTCTACCGACGATATTTAGGGTGATTTCGCGGCCATCAGCATTGTAGGTGCGGATTTTGAGCCAACCGTTCAGGACAAAGTAAACCGAGCCACCCCAATCATTTTCCAGTAAGATCGTCTGATTGGCGGGATGATTGCGAATGGCGGCATGAGCTAGCACTGGTGCTACCGCTGCGGCTGGCAATTCACTCAGAAAAGGTACTGAAGCCATCGCCTCTTGAAGGGAGATCTGCGTTGGAGTTTGAACGTTGTAATGTCGATTGTCCATACTGTTGGTTTCAATATACTGAGGGTAGAAGAGATCCAGTCAAGACAAGGTTGGGCTTTTCCTCCTACTTCGCGAACGATCTGTCAGTGTAGCCAGCTTTGTGCAAGGATTACTTTAAAGTAGGTGAGTGTTTTTGCTAAACTTGCCGATCGACAATAATAGGGTTGTCTACAGCTATCGCGGTTACACTCTAACATTGTCGTCCGACGATGTTACCAATGTCACTGGAGCTAATCTTTATTTGTAGTGCGATCGAACGATGACTTACCCTCAGTATGCCCATAGATTATCCCGTTCGCGCTATTTCTGCACAACTTTTTTAGAGTAAGGCTTTAGGCTTTAGGCTTTAGGCTTTAGGCTTTAGGTTTTAGGTGAAAGGTGAAAGGTCTGAGGCTTTGTCGAACAGCGTTCCACCCATCCACCCATCCACCCACCCACCCATCCACCCATCCACCCCTCTCCTCTTATGAATTTGCCAAATTCGATTACACTCTCGCGGCTGCTGGGTTTGCCTGTAGTCGTTTATTGTCTTTATAGCGATCGTCTCACCTGGCGGTGGATTGGGTTGGGAGTATTTTTGGTAGCTGCTTTAACTGATTGGCTCGATGGCTATCTGGCGCGGAAGCTAGATTTAGTCACCGATTTGGGCAAATTTCTCGATCCGTTGGTGGACAAGTTACTGATTTTGATTCCGCTGTTAGTCTTAATCGAGTTACATCGGGTACCTGCTATCGGTGTCTGTTTAATTCTGACCAGAGAATTGACGATCGCGGGTTGGCGAGTGGGTCAAACGCAAATTAGCGGTGCGAATATCTGGGGTAAGCTCAAAACTATCTCTCAGATTGTAGCGATCGCGATAATAATTACGCCCTTATCGGCTGCGGATCTGCCCTGGCACGTCGATAATTGGCATCTGTATGGTTTAATTGCTTTTTGGCTCTCGGTCGCTTTGACGCTCGTTTCTGGCGCAATCTATTTGATCCCCGCACCAACTCCGTCTCGACCTGGATCGTAGCTAGTAACATTCTCTCATTTTTCTCTACTAAAACGGTTTCCAGTTTTCTTAACATTTAATTAAGGAAGTCGATTCGGCTGACAAAATAGAGGCCAACGCTTTGACTAGTATGATTTGCAGGCTCAGACAAGGCATGAATTTGTGTAAATAATTTTGCCAGCCAGATCCCACGCTCATGAGATTTCGCTTTACAATAGGTAACAGTAAGCAACCTAAACAGCGAGAAGATCGCACTTGGTAGAACCCCAATCTATTGGTGGAGACACTGGTTCAGGCTTAGTAATTCTTGGAGTAAGGTATCTGATGGACTATATCGAAAGAGTGCTAGAAAAACTAAAGCACTGGGCTGGCAAACTTATTGAGGCGTTGCTTGGCCCAGAAATGCAGCCCGAACCCGAATTGATTCCTATTCCTGTAGACGATCGAATCCGCCAGCGCAGATAGTCACCAGGCTATATTAAACATATGTCAAGCGTTGGTGAAATTGAGTCACTAGGAAAGCGCGCTCTTATTAATTTGAGCGTGCTAGTCCTGCATGGGCCAAATTTAAACCTCCTTGGGCTGCGAGAGCCACAGATCTATGGTGCGTCAACACTGTCTCAAATCGACGATCGACTACTAGAACTCGGTCTGTCGCTAGGGACTAAAGTCGAGTGTTTGCAATCAAATCATGAAGGTGCGCTAGTAGATGCCATCCATGCAGCAAGATCGCGACACCAAGGGATTGTCATTAATGCTGGGGCTTATACACATACAAGCATTGCCATCCGCGACGCGCTCGCGGGGGTGCAAATTCCGGCGGTAGAAGTTCATTTGAGTAACATTCATCAGCGCGAGTCATTTCGCCACCATTCCTACCTAGCAGCAATTGTTGTCGGTCAAATTAGCGGGTTTGGCCCTCATAGCTACGAACTAGGTTTGCGCGCGATCGTCGCTCATCTTCAGAAATCGGCGTCGATCGATTGAAGCTAGAAGATAGAGGGGGGAGTTAGGAGTGGGGAAACGATCGAGAGTTAGATCTTAAACTAGTAATAAATAGAAATCTTACTAGCCGCTCGATGCTCGATTAATTCCCAATTTACTACTGGGGTTGCTGTCTTGTGGGGAAGGCGATCGAGGGATAATACAAGAAAACGTACTGCCTTCACCCAAGACACTTTCGACCCAGATATTGCCGCCATGCTGCTCGATAATACTGCGACAAATCGCTAAACCCAAACCAGTCCCCTCACCACTGCGCGCATCAGAAGCATCCACTTGTTGGAATCTTTCAAAAATGACGCCTAATTTGTCACTGGGAATCCCCCGTCCGCAATCTCGGACTTGAAAGAGCATCTGTCCGGTTTGTTTGGTAGCAGTAAACCAGATCGTACTACCACTAGGCGAAAACTTAATGGCATTACCGAGCAAATTGGTAAAAGTTTGAATCATCCGATCGGAATCGACCCACACTTGACCGCCTGTATCGCTGACACTGAGCTGGACGCCAGCTCTCTCGGCAATCGGTTCGATCGCATCGACAGCTTTGGCCATTAATTCCGAAACCTTGCAAACAGATTTGACCATTTGCACCGTCCCCGACTCGATCCGTTCGATATCGAGGATATCATTAACCAATCGCATCAAACGATCGGTACTATCTACGGCAATAGTTAATAACCGCTTTTCCTTTTCTGGCTGGTCGTGTAACAAGCCACTGTCGAGCATCTTCAGCGAACCATAGATCGAGGTCATGGGCGTGCGGAGTTCGTGGCTGACGATCGCAATAAACTCATCTTTAATCCGCTCCATTTGATGTCGATCGGTGACATCTAATACCAGTGAAAAGATCGATGCCATGCAACGCGTATCGTCTAACTGGACTGAGTTATACCACTCGCAGCTAACGATCGTACCATCTTGGCAATAGTTGCGATTGATGGTAACGTTGCTAACTTCGATGCCAGCAGTAAGTCGTGCCATGATTTCACTAATCCGGTCGGCATCTTCTGGCACCACAAATTTCCATTCATTGGGTCGTTTGCCCAAAACTTGTGCCGACGACCACCCGAAGATCTTTTCCGCTGTTGCCGACCAGCGACTGACGCGAAACTCGCGATCCCACTCGATCGCGGCGAGGGGCGAATTTTCAAAATGAAAGTTGACTTTCTGAAGGGCATTGCGTAAGTCATTCTCGATCTGCTGGCGTTGGGTAACATCGCGCAAGATAATCGTGGTGACTTTTTCGGTACCAAATTCTAAATACGAAATAGAGGCTTCTGCTGGAAATTGGCTACCATCCCGTTTGGTGCCGATGACTTGTTTTCTGTTCTCTAGCGGTCGAGCGACACGCTCGCCAGTCGATAGTTCGGGGGTGAGGTGCCACCGGATGCGTTCGCGATCGACATCGATAAACCCAACAGGGAGTAAAAGATCGAGCGATTGACCGATTGCTTCTGAGGCTGGATAGCCAAAGATTTGTTCGGCACCTTGGTTGAATAAAGCGATCTTGTAGTTGCCATCTACTGCAATGATGGCATCGCTAGCGATTTCGAGAATTCCGGCAAATCGCGATTGAGAGATTTGGAGTGCCGCCTCCGCTTTGTGACGTTCGAGCAATTCTTGTTGCAATCGATCGTTAATTTGTTGAAGGTCTTGAGTACGTTCGAGTACCCGACGTTCGAGATCGATTTTGGCTTGACGCAGAGCTGTTTCGGCACGTTCGCGTTCGATCGCATAACGAATCGATCGCAGTAATAAATTACTATCGACTTGGCCTTTGACAAGGTAATCTTGCGCGCCTTGTTGCATAGCCGAGATCGCCAGATTTTGGTCGTCTAACCCCGTCAAGACAATAATCGGGATATTGGCATTGCGCTGGTGGAGCGTCAGAAATGAGCTGAGTCCTTGGCTATCGGGGAGGGAAAGATCCAGTAAGATCGCATCAAAACGGCTGTGTTCTTTACCTTTAGCGGCCTTGTCCTCGATCGAGGCTAACCGATCGATCGCTTCAGCTAAAGTCATAACTGGGGTAATCTGACACCGAGTCGTCGTCACCTCGCGTAATATTTCTTGTAATAATCGGATATCGCCAGGATTGTCTTCAATAAGCAAAATGTTGAGAACAGTAATCATGCTGTGCTCGCGTTAGGGGACTGGATGGGTGGACTGTACTACCTGAGGATAGATTGATGGGTGGAAGCTATTTTATAAGACCTTATGCCTTCTGTCTAAAACCTAAAACCTAAAACCTAAAACCTAAAGCCTAATTATTGAGGTGGTAATTGAACGATACTAAACCAAAAATCTTCGATCGACTGCACAATTTGAACAAATTGATTGAAGTCTACAGGTTTGGTGATATAGCAGTTGGCGTGGAGATTGTAGGCTCTGAGAATATCCTCTTCAGCTTGGGATGTGGTGAGCACCACCACTGGAATGCGTTGCAAGCGTTCGTCCGCTTTAATCTCAATCAATACTTCTGGTCCATTTTTGCGTGGTAGATTCCAATCTAGCAAAATTAGATCGGGATGCACAGCGTGATGATATTCACCCTGACAGTGGAGAAAGTTTATTGCTTCGACACCGTCAGCCACGACGCTGAGATTGACATTGACTTCTCTATCTGCTAGAGCAATGCGAGTCAGATGTACGTCTCCTGGATTATCTTCAACGAGCAAAACTTCAATCGGGCGGCTGTTTATGGACATGTTGGGGAGAGATACTACCCACCGCTGGGATGACAAAATAAAAGATCGAACCAGAACCCGTTAGTGGCTGAAGCGGAGGTGGCTGTAAAAACGAATCCTGCTTCATCGGTGTCGATTCTACCCAAATTGTACCACCATGACGTTCGATGATTTTTTTGCAAATCGCCAATCCGATGCCCGTTCCGGGGTAAGTGACGCGCGTGTGTAGGCGTTGAAAGATTACAAAAATTCGATCGAGATATTGAGATTCGATGCCGATGCCATTATCGGAGATCGCAAATTGCCAACTAGCTGGCGTGGCGACGCGATCGTCAGTAGCTGAAGCTGGTGATGGCTCTATGGGGGTAACGCTAATATGAATTTTGGGCGGTACTTCGCGCCGAAATTTAATCCCATTGGCAATCAAATTTTGAAACACTTGCGTCAGTTGAGTCGAATCTCCCCACACTTCTGGAAGTGGGTCGAAAGTAATCGTGGCAGCACTTTCGGCGATCGCGACGTGCAGGTTGGAGATCGCATCTCGAACGATGAGATGACAATTGGCAATTTCAAACGGCTGCTTGCGGCTACTGACTCTGGCATAACTCAGTAATCCCTGAATCAATGCTTGCATTCTCGTCGCGCCATCTACAGCATAATCGATAAATTCGTCAGCATCAGCATCGAGTTTGCCTTGATAGCGACGGGAGAGGAGCTGGAGATAACTAATCACCATCCGCAGTGGCTCTTGGAGATCGTGAGAGGCTACATGAGCAAACTGTTCTAGTTCGGCATTCGATCGAGCCAGTTCGCGACCTTGGAGTTGCTCTTGTTCTAATAACTGGGCTTGAGTGATAGCAATTCCCAGTTGGGTTGCCAGTTGCGAGAGCATTTCGACCTCCTTGGGATACCATTTTCGGGGTGCTTGACAGTGATGGACGATTAACAGTCCCCACAACTCATCTCGCAAATAAATGGGGACGATGGCACTAGCTTTGACAGCAAATAGATCGAGAAATTCTAGATAACAAGGCTGAAATCCAGCCTGAGTGATATCGGCAACAGTCTTGATGCGGCCATGGGTATAACGAGCGTGGTAATTCCGATTGAAGCAAGGATCGTTGATGTTACTGCCCATTACTGCGGGATAACCTGCCAAGACTCGCTCCTGTACTGCCGCTCCAGAACCATCTGCCGCAAATCTATAAATTAAGACTCGATCGACTGCTAAGAGTTTCTGAACTTCTTCGACCGCAGTTGCTAAGATGTCCTCTAATCTCAAGGATTGGCGAATTTTTTGAGAGATTTCGGCAAACAGTCGCGCTTGCTTACGCAACCGGACGCGTTCTCTAATATCGATCGTCGTCGCATGCGCGCCGATATAGTTGCCCAGCTCGTCTTTAATCGCTACTACTGTCGTACTAACTGGCACGCTGCTACCATCTTTGCGCATCATCTGAAGTTCGACATCATGAATCCAGCCGCGCTTTTTGAGGATCGCGAGATTGTCGTCAAATTTTTGGATGCTTTGAGTCGCAAGCAAGTCTCCAAGCTGCTTGCAACCGACGATTTCGGCTTCTTCATACCCCAATATTTGGAGTAAAGTGCGGTTGATCCGCATCACTTTGCCGTTAGTATCTAAGGAATGATAGCCACAGGGAGCATTGTGATACAATTCCTCAAATTCGGTAGCATATCCACGCACGATCGCTTCAGACTGCTGTTGTTTGGTGCGATCCCAACTTACCAATCCATACAACACCGATAATAATACTAAATCTAATAAACTAGAGATCCCAAAAGCCAGTTTAGTATCGGCGAGGCTTTGTCTGGATTCGGCTTGCAATCGCTCTAGTGCTTTTCGTTCGACTCGAGCGCGCTCAATGAGCGATTGCCGCACCGTTTCGAGTGCTTGTTGTCCTTGCTGCGATAAGACTAGTTGTCGCGCGGGGGTTAATACCGCTGCTTGTCGCCTGTCGATCGTGGTAACTAGTTCGTCCAAATTTCGATCGATTTTCTGCTCGAAGTCGATAATTTGCTGTTTTTGGACACTCGGATCGTTGGTACCGACGCGCATTAGCGGCTGATTCAAATCGGATTTTAATTTAACTAATGATTTTAACTTATTACGGATTTGATTGATATCGATCCGGTGAGCTGCCAAATATTGAGGATTGTTGGTCAACAGATATTCGCGTTGTCCCCGTTCGACATCTTTTAATGAAGAAACCATTTGTTCCAAAATAGTGATAATTCGATCGCTGCACACCTCTGCATGGCTATTTCTAGAGATCGTTGTAATACTTTGATAAGCCAGAACAGCATTAATTGCCAATACGAAAAGAGTAGCGGCAAAGCCAATTGATACTTTACCAGATGCGATGTTTTTCATCGAAAGAGCTTTGCTGGCTATTGATTTTACTATCTAGGGATTGCGGATTGGGTTTGTCCTGACGATCGATACTTGAAATCAACTATCGATCGTCAACGATCGAACTGTAGCGATAATACCACCCGATCGCCATCTTGGTATCGAGCGGGAGATTAAGTCGGTGCAGCTAAATTGCCGCAACTATTTTACACCAGCAACATTCATAATTGACATGTGCGTCCAGGTGGCTGGATGACGATAAGTCTCACTGACTAGGGATTGGCAAGCCAGATAAAAAATATAATCGGCTAAGACCATGTGCTCGTCAGTTCCCATCAACTTATCGACGATCGACTTACATAAACCAGGCACAGCGGGGGCAAAGTGTCCGGATAATAACCAATCGATCGCTTGTCGGATCTGGGGATAATGCTTGTAGTAATTATACGGATCGTAACCGTATTCTTTAAATAAGGTTATTTCCGGAATTGCCAGTCCAAACCGAAAACAATTTTCTTCACCGACAAGTTGCTGCAACCAAGTATTAGTTTTTCCCAAACTACCGATCGAGATAACGCCATTTATAGCTGCTTTAAGTTTGCCTAAGTCGATGTCTTCGATCTTCGCTGTGGCAATTTGTTGGGTCACATCTGCTGCTGCAAACATCTGGTTGGTGAGTGCTGCCGATGCTGGTACGTAAACTACCTGCAATTTATTGCAGACATCGGGATCTGCTGCCAAAACTCGGCTTAGAGATTCGATGAGTGCGATCGTTTCTCGACGCTCGATCTCGTCCACTAGCGCGTCATTTGCATCTGCTACGCTGTCGATTTCTAAAGGTTGAGGTGCGCTCGCATCGCCAAAGATAAAGGTGCGCGGCAAGATATCGCTACTGGGATTTTGCTTGAGACGATCGAATAGATCGATGATGTGTAATATGTTTAACAGTTGGCGTTGGTGTCCGCAAATCGGTTGCAACTGAAGGTCGAATAGGGAATTGACGTTAATTTTAATCCCGTGCAATCGCTGCAATGCGTTAGCGAAGGCTTGCTTATTCGTTTGTTTGACAGCCTGCCACTGCAATTGAAATAAAGGGTCGCCCGCTAGTGGTGTTAGCTGCTGAAGGTCTTCTAAATGAGTCATCCACCGATCTCCGATCGTGGTTGTTACTAATCTGGCAAGGCGATGATTTCCCGTCAATGGTTGCTGACGTGGATTTAAATTTGGTGTTACCGTCTGCGGTGCTCGATCGAGCTTGAGGATGTTAGCATCGCTCGTCCACCGCTGCCGATTGCGCTCGATCGAACGTGGTAAGGAGGCTAGAGTCTTTGAATTATTAGGAGTCTGGTTCCGACTAGGAGCATTCAATCTGCGCGGCAGGTTGGCCAAAGTTGCTTGTGTAGTTTGTAGTAAGGATGAGCCGATCTCTGTCCGAAAATTAATACTTTCTATCACAATCTAGATTCCTCCGTAATTTGGCGATCGATGTCACTCGCTGGATGCTATCCACGAACGAAATGAGTTAAATAATTGGTATATCTAACTACTCGATTGGTATTTTATCTGGGAAGTTTGAGGAACTTGTGAGGGTTAAGATTTAATTTGGAATTTATTGGGCAAGGAACGAGAAGCTACCGCTTTTGGACTAGTAGTCTACGGCGTAAATAAAGCTACCATTTCTTGCTCCCCGCTCCCCGCTGTCTTGTCTTGTCTTGTCTCGCATAATTCGGGAGGTTTCCTCCCGGCTGCGAGCCGCTCCCCGCAAAAATAGTACCTAGATTTACGCCGCCCAGTACTAGTGCTTAGTTTTAAGTTGCTAGATCTTCGCATTAAACAGAAAGGATCGACCAACAGATATAATGACACTCGATCCAAAATCTAAAATCCAAATGACCAGATACATACTGTGGGGAAGTTATTGTGAAGATGTCGCCACCAAACGGACACCTTATCGAGAGGCACATTTAGCCGGACTAGCGCGCCAAAAAGCTGAAGGACTGCTAATAACGATCGGCCCTACCCAAGATCTGACCAAAGTGTTTGGGATTTATGAAGCCACCAACGAAAACCAAGTCCGCCAAGCCATTGAAGCCGATCCGTATTGGGAGCATGGAATTTGGACAGAATACCAAGTTAAAGAGTGGATTCAAGCCCTGTAGTAAACATTTGTAGCTGCGCTCCATTTGTTGGAACATTTCGGGTAAATATCGCTCGAACTACATAGACCTCGTTGGCGAAGCCTCGCGCCTAGCGAATCGACAAGCCAAGGACTGGGTACTAGATACGATATGTATCTATTGTTACCTCGGCGATCGATCGCTGCCGATCGACAATCGCTTGATATAATCGAACTACATCCATTAAATTTTACAAAAAAGCATCACCATGACTATTCGCCGTCAGTATAGTTTGCCAAACTGTACCCTAGTTTTAGACGGGTTGAGTGATGGCAGCTCCACCACTGGCATCCCCGATTCTCGTCCCGTTATGTCCAGTTTATTTAATGCTGAATGTCACTTTGTCGGTTGCGATCGACCGCTATTTGGCGGAAGAGATTTCCTGACTAGTTTAGTCACCACAGTCAGTAACTACGCCCAAGAATTTCTCAGTGGCATACCCCATCCCAAACAGCCAGATGCCGATAAAAGTATAGTATCTCTGGTCAAAGGCGATCGCGAGAATATTCATCATTTGGAAGCAAAATTAGAATCCGATCCTGCTGGCGCAGATGCTGCATCTGGAAAGCCTGCTCGAGTTAATCTATCCACGATTCAGTTATTTGACTTGCTCGAAGCCGTGGATCAATTTCTGGCTGACAAACGGACTCTGCCAGATATTATGATTCCGCTGCAACCAGTTAGTAAATCTGTCGCTCAACCAATTTCTGCACAGGCTGTACCTGTGGGGTTAGGACTGGCAAGTTTAGTTGTTGCTAGTTTAGTCGGCTATGCCCTCCCCGTGCCCGAAGTTACAGCACCAAAATCCACCCAACGCGCGCCGCTCGTTCAACCCAATCCAACGCCCACTAGCGTACCGGGTGCCCCACCCAATAATACTCCACAGTCATCTACTAGTCCGGTACCTTCCCCTGTAAGCGCGCTTCCTAGCAAATCGAACACGCTGGTCGAAGCTACTCAAATCGGATTCCTCGAACGCAAATTACAACGCGACCTCAGCAAAAATTGGCAAGAACGGGGTCAAATCAAACAAGCTGCTAGTTTTAACGTTAAAGTCAATCAAGATGGCCAGATCGTCAATTATCAGGTCGTAGGACAGACAGATGCCGAGCAATCTAAGCTCACTCCTTTACCCAAACTCGCCACCAACAATAACGATACCAACCAAGCGATCGGGAATTTTAGCGTCGTATTTAACCCCACCGGATTGCTAGAAGTCAAACCCACCGATTCATTACAGGGGCTAAAGAGTTTCGGTAAACCAATTACCGAGCCTAAATTGCAGACGGATCTGGCAACACAGCTCAGAACAACGCTTCAGAAATCCCTACCTGGTGGCAAACCAATCGATGCTCAAAATCTCAATTACCGAGTCGCGGTGACCAAAACTGGCGAAATTGTCGATTACGAGCCAATAGATCGACTAGCAGCCGATCTCGAAGCTAAAACCCCACTGCCAAAATTGACAACATTCAACGCTCAAGCGGCAATTTCTCAAGAACCACTCGCCCAATATCAAGTCATATTTCAACCCGACGGCAAAATTTTAGTGACACCCAAATAGATCGCGTCAAGTGCAGACATCTTGCGCAGTGTGCGGTTGACAGCCCTAGTCAGGACTGACAAAATAGAAGTTATATGAGCAAACTTATCCCACCGCAAGATTCAGGGATAGTACCTTTTTCGGGGGAACGCTCCGCACGAAGAGGTACTGCACCCAAGGAACGGCTCTCGCTAGCGAGATCGTCATGGCAATTAGTACCTTATAGCCTGCTAGGGGCAGGTTTGTTTGCTTGGGTGTCTAGTGCCCATCTCAACCAATTTTTCTCGGTCTATTTAGTCTTGCTGGCAGCACAACTGGGCACTGTAGGCATCTACTCGCTCATGGGTTGGCTCAGATCGAGAGATCGACAGAATTTTTAGCCGCTTACTGTCTTAATCCACGGAGCAAATGACTGATGAGAAATCGCACGGCAGCAATATTGATTTGTTTTTTCGGCGGCTATTTTGGCATTCATAAGTTTTATTTGGGTCAAACTTTTCAGGGGGTACTGTACTTACTTTTTTGCTGGGCTGGCATTCCCGCAATATTTGCTTTCTTTGACTTTTTCGTACTATGCTTTATGCCCGATCGAGAGTTCGATGCCAGATTTAACTATGCTGCGCCCAATACACTCGATCGCGGCATGAGTTATCCGGTCGCACCTGCGAGTAAGTCTTCTAAAGAAGCTACTTCTACTTTGTATGAATTAAAAAAATTGTATGAAGATGGCATCATTACTGCCGAAGAGTATGAAGTCAAACGTCGAAAAATGTTAGACGATATTTAATTTTTAGTGGATAGTTGATAGTTGATAGTTAATAGTTGATAGATTAAATGTCTAACAGCCTATAGGTAGCGATCGCAATTAAAATTTATGTCTAGTGCAGCTTTAAAAAGAATCCCCGATTGGGTTTGGTGGTCGCTATGTCCGGTATTTGGGGCATTGGCCATTGCTTATGCTGGCTATAAGACTAAAACCGATCGATGGATGCAAATCGGCGGAGGGATGGGCGCGGTCGTCTTCTTAGCATCTTGGGCAGGTTGGTCGGGGTTGGTGTTTCTAGCGATCCCGATTCAATTTGGTTTGGCGATGAATATTAAAAACCCTTATTTAGTTAAAATTGCGCCTAGAGGAGCGATCTTACCATCCGATCGCCAGACAGCTCAATTAATTGCTGAGGTTCGAGGTAAAGTCGATATTAATAAATGCACCAAAGACGATCTGGTACATATTTTAGGCTTGCCGATTGCTTATTCTAATAATATCGAAGCGATCAAAGCTGAAGGCTATATGTTCACGCACATCGAAGAACTAACCTCCCTTGCGGATGTTCCCGAAAAATACTGCCAAGCGATCGAACCGATGGTTGTCTTTAATTATTACGAAAAAGATGACGATCCGATCGATTGGCAAAGGTTAAATATTCTGCCACGCTCGGAATTAATTGAATTAGGTCTCGATCCCGACAGTGCGACAGTTATCTGCAACGAACGTCAATTACATGGTGCCTATCGATCGCTAGTTGAAGTCAAACGCCGCACTGGTTTACCGATCGCGCTATACAAGCACCTAATTTAACAAAATTATCTCCCCCGCTCCCACTGAATTAACAACAAAAAAGCCCCAAACAACAATAAGTGTGGAGCTTTTTCACTTTTAACTAATTACGGAGAAGGTGGGATTCGAACCCACGGTAAGTTGCCCTACACAGCATTTCCAGTGCTGCGCCTTCGACCACTCGGCCACTTCTCCAACACAAGTTATGTGCGAATTTTAACGCTTATCTAGCATAGCCTAGACTTTTACGAAATGTCAACTGATAATAGAAGTGTCTAGCGGATGCATTTCCGGACGGGTTTCCCGTCCATGGAAATGCACCAAGCGAGGATTCAATCGGCAACACTAGCCACTAGCCACGAACCATGACGCGCAATCATCACATCAAAATTTACAACCGCAAAACTGAGACATATCATCAAGTCACTGTCCCTGACGATCGATATATCCTTCACAGTGCGGAAGATTGTGGCATCGAATTACCCTTCTCTTGTCGGAATGGTGCTTGTACGGCTTGTGCCGTGCGCGTCAAATCTGGAGACTTATATCAGCCAGAAGCCATGGGATTATCTGCCCAGTTGCAAAGTCAAGGTTACGCACTGCTATGTGTCAGCTACGCTCGATCGGATTTGGAAGTCGAAACCCAAGACGAGGACGAAGTCTACGAACTTCAGTTCGGACGTTATTTTGGCAAAGGCAAAATTAAATACGGACTTGCTTTAGATGAAGAATAGTGGCAAGTGTAGATAGCCGGATATCCTAGCTCTATACCAAGCACTAGTGTAGTTGAGCTGGTGCAAGAGTGAGTATTTACTAGGCAATTTATAGATCCCAGATCGGTGTTAATAAATTATGAATCGCAGATTGCAATCATCTTGCATATTATGGCTATCAATCTGTGGATTAGTCTTGATAGCTGGTTGTCAAGCATCGCCACCTAGCTATCCAACGATCCAAATTAGTCGTGTCAGTAGCGGACAATCTGTAGAGTGGGTCGATAAATCTCAGCAACCCGCAGTACTTCAACAAGGAAGATTGATGGGGATCGATGCTCCAGATCTAGGGCAAGATCCCTGGGGAAAACAAGCAAAACAACGATTGGAAGAATTAATCGGTCTTCCGGATAAAGGTAGTGCCAACGTCGAATTTGCCAGCACTGAAGCCGATAAATACGGACGCAAGTTTGTCTACTTATGGAAAGATGGTCGGTTAGTTAACGAACAATTGCTCAAAGATGGCTGGGTATTACCCAATGTGAAAACTGCTACTTCGGCTACGACGACAACCGGAGCCAAATATTACGATCGATTTATTCGCGCCAGCCAATACGCTCGACTCAGCGGCGAAGGCATTTGGAATCCCGAACGTCCGATGCGGATGAGTCCGTCAGAATTTCGGAAAGAGGAACGCTGACCGGAGTTAGGAGTTACTAGTGTCAAATATTTGATTTGGTGTAAGATGCGATCGTCAGCTAGATCGCGTCGCTCGAAAATCCAAACAGCATCGCGATCGGATAAGAATATATAATTAATAATGTATATTGTCCCAGTGTCGCGAACTCGCTATTTTTGCCATCGCTCCACCTGCGGATAACCCCAGATGGATAGATTTGTAGATGGCGATTGATGTACGGGTATTGCTGGAGGGACTACGGTGACTCTGGAAGAACGAGTAAGCACCACAATTGAAGCGATGGGATCGAAGGATCGATCGTGGCGATTTTGGTTTACGGTACCGATCTACCCATACAGTCAGCGACGCACGATTCGGACGGAAGTATTACCAAACACGATCTGGACATTCGAGCAGCTTCAGGGCATCTTTTATGTAGTAGTGCCGATTCGGATGACGGTGGTGAAGCTCTCTGGTAGCGGTTTGCTCGTCTATGCACCTGTAGCACCGACTGAAGAATGTATCGACTTGGTAAATGAGCTAGTTGCCATTCATGGTGACGTGAAATTTATCATCTTACCGACGGTTTCGGGATTAGAGCATAAAGTTTTTGTCGGACCATTTGCCCGCAAATTTCCCCAGGCGCAAGTTTGGATAGCACCAGATCAATGGAGTTTTCCAGTCAATTTACCCTTGAGCTGGATCGGTTTTCCGAGCGATCGCACGCATATTTTACCCGCAGATAGCCGTCAAACGCCGTTTGGCGATGAGTTCGATTATGCTATTTTGGGGACATTACTAATTTCGAGTAACTTAGCTAATTTTTCCGGTCGCGGACAATTCGCTGAGGTAGCTTTTTTGCACCGTCGATCGCGGACACTATTAGTTACCGATACGATCGTGTCATTGCCGAGCGCGCCACCGCCAATTCTCGAACTCGAACCCTACCCATTGTTATTTCATGCCAGAGATCGCGCCAGCGAGCCGATCGTCGATACCCCCGCCAATCGTCTCAAAGGCTGGCAACGGATCTGTTTATTCGCTCTATATTTCCAGCCGAGCGTGTTGGCAACCCGCAATTGGCTTCAAACCTTTGGCGATGCCATTACCGCGCCAGATCGCAGCCACCAGAGCTATTTTGGCCTCTATCCATTCGACTGGCAACCTAACTGGCAACAAACATTCACAGACACGCGAGATCGTGGCCGATTATTTGTCGCCCCCATTCTCCAAACATTAATTCTCAACCGCGCGCCCCAACAAACGATCGCCTGGGTCGATCGGATCGTACAATGGGATTTCGATCGGATTATTCCCTGTCACTTTGATGCGCCAGTTGTCGCTACACCCCAAGCCTTTCGAGCGGCTTTCTCATTTCTCGAATGTGGCTCTACACCTACTCAATTGCCCGCCACCGACATGCAGTTACTCCAACAAATCGATCGGCAATTGGTGTGGTTGCGACTGATTGTCGCTGCCAAGGATAAAATTTAGGCGTTAGGCGTTAGGCTTTAGTGCTAAGAGTTTTGCACACATACTTCAATCCAGCGGAGCCTCGTGAACACAATTACGCCTGATTTTGTAAATATCTTAGAACGTGCGGCTCAATCTAAGGCTCGTCCGAGTACGGCAGAAATGGTCGAGGCTTTACAGCAAGCAGAAATAGCTACTAAAAAAGCCAAATTAGCCATCCCGTTTGCATCATTAATCGGTGAATGGCGGCTCTGCTTTGCTACTGGTGCCAGCAAAGACAAAAAACGCGGCGGAATTAAATTAGGGCGCGGCTATTATCTGCCCAAATTTACGCCAGCATCGATTACTTTTACACGAGAGACTGATTCCTCGATCGAGGGCACTATTACCAATCAATTATTAGTCGGTAGCATTCACATCCAGTTTACTGGGCCTTGTCGCTATCCTGGGAAAAAGAATTTACTAGCTTTTGATTTTACCGAGATTCAAATTAAAGTCTTCGGAACGACAGTTTATCAAGGTAAGATTCGCAGCGGCAAAATTGGTAGCAGAGATTTTGCGCGATTGTCGGTTGCCAATTTACCGTTTTTTGGGTTTTTCTGGGCTAGCGAAAGTGGCATTGCCGCGCGCGGACGTGGTGGTGGCTTGGCTTTGTGGGTAAAAGATGAGGTAGTTAGTTAAGGTCAATTGGATTTTGGATTTTGTGACCCAAACACAACCTGGAGGAAACCTCCTAGTTGTGTGCGTCAACACAGGCGGACTTCGATCGCTAACGGTGACTTCAATCCAGTTTGGTTAGTCAATTACTCAGCGGTTAAAACCGCTGCTAGCGATCCAAAGTCCGCCTATGCGGACTAAAACTAGAGTAAATAAAAGCTTAACCGAACCGTATTGACGGTGACTTCAGTTGCTAGCAGTGCCTTTATTAGATTATGGCAACTAAAAATTCACGATCGCGCGATCGATCTGGCTTATACTTATGTTCGCTCTCACCATTTAATCGAGCTGAGATTGAGAACCTATATAAGTAGTAATTCCTAAATTAATTGGCTTTCACTATTTACTCTGTATGAAAACAATCGACGAAATTAACGACAAGATCGGTAGCAAACGAGCAGTGGTATGGACGGTAGACGAGGTTAAGACTAAAGTTACTGAGTTAGGAGTTGCTAAAATTGCCGAACTAGTAGATGTAATTACCACTGGGAGTTTTGAACCGATGGAATCATCGGGGGCAATTCTCAACTTAGGACATACCGATCCGCCGATTAAGATTCGATCGTGTACGTTGGATGGGGTGCCTGCATATGCTGGATTTGGAGCGGTGGATCTCTATTTGGGGGCGACGCAATTAGTCGATTTTGCTGGTGAAATTGGCGATGGGGACGATCGCAAAGAGCGTGGGGGTGCCCATGTGATTGCCGATTTAATTGCTGGAAAGAGTGTGACGCTACGGGCGATCGGTCAAGGCACGGATTGTTATCCTCGCGCTACCTTCGATACGACGATTACCAAGGATACGATCAATCAATTTTACCTTTACAACCCCCGTAATTTGTACCAGAACTTCATCGTCGGGGTAAATGGGGGCGATCGACAGTTATACACCTATTTAGGACCTTTACAGCCGCGATTGGGTAACGCAGTCTACTCGAATACTGGGGCAATTTCACCGCTATTAAATGACCCCGATCTCGATGTCATTGGCATCGGGACGCGAATTTGGTTGGGCGGAGGCATCGGCTACGTCGCCTGGGAAGGGACGCAACATTTCCCACTACAAAAACGCGGCGAAAATCGCACGCCCATCGGTCCTGGCGCGACTTTAGCTCTGATTGGCGATGCCAAACAGATGAACCCCAATTGGGTACGCGGCTGCTATCTCAAAAATTATGGCCCTTCGTTAATGTTGGGGGTTGGGGTGCCAATTCCGGTATTGAATGCGGACGTTGTGGCGCGGTGTGCCGTCCAAGATCGGGATATCGTCGCACCGATCGTCGATTTTTCGATTCCGCGCCGGGTGCGTCCGACTTTTGGACTAGTCAGTTACGAACAATTAAAATCGGGAAAAATCAAAATTGAAGGTAGAACTGTCAGAGTAGCTCCCTTAGCCAGTATTTATCGATCGAGACAGGTGGCAATCGAATTAAAAGAGGCGATCGAGCGTGGAGAATTTCTGTTAACAGAAGCGGTATCTTCATTACCGCGCGATCGAACATTTATTCCTCAAGATCGCCGTCAAATGCCCAGCTTACTTGAAGATTAGTTGAGTTTCGGTACTCAAGTTAGAATCACTACTTATCCGTAGCACAATTAGTTTCTAAAATTATGCAATCGAGTATACACAACATGACTTATTTATACAGTTATAGTGCCTAAGTATCCCCAACACAATTTAATTATAAATTTATGTCAATTAAATACAATATTTCGATCGAAGTGTAAAGAAATTGTGAAGTATTGGCAATATCCTCAGATGCGATCGTAAATTATGATATTGAAGATCTAAACTCTTGTTGTATACAAGCCAAAACAAATAGCAATCGCGATTTATCCTGGGAGTTTCGACCCGATTACATTGGGTCATTTAGACATCATCGAACGCGGCAGTAAGCTGTTCGATCGGGTGGTCGTAGCCGTATTGCGAAATCCTGGTAAAACACCGCTGTTTACCGTCGAGCAACGCCTTTGCCAAATTCGCACAGCTACCAAACATTTACCGCAAGTAGAAGTAGATAGCTTTGATGGATTAACGGTCGCTTATGCCAATTCGATCGGCGCAAGAGTGTTACTCAGAGGACTCAGAGTAATGTCAGACTTCGAGAAAGAGTTACAAATGGCTCATACAAACAAAACCTTGTCTACAGATATTGAGACGGTGTTTTTAGCAACTTCCACAGAGTATGGTTTCCTGAGCAGTAGCATTGTTAAAGAAATCGCTAGATTCAACGGCTCGATCGACCATCTTGTCTCACCTCACGTTGCATCAGAAATCTACCAATGTTACAACAATTCCACTACCCCACTCTAGCCGACGAAATCCCCTCTAATGTCTTAGAATATCGGAATGTCGATCCAGAAGTTACACCGATCGCTATCGAGTATTTAGATATTTTTGCCGCAATCGATCGAATAGAATCAAAAATATTAAACAGTCCGCGCGTCCCATTGACAGGAAAAACAATCGTTAACGAAGAAGAACTCCTCGAACAATTAGACGCGATTAGGTTGAATTTACCAGAAATAGTTAATACCGCTCAAGAAGTTCTCCAGTACAAAGATCGATTGATAAAAGAAGCCCAGCAACAAGTCCAGCAAATTTTGGCTCAAGCAAATCAACATGCTTATCAAGTGGCTAATGAGTTGGGCATTATCGATCGCTCCGAACAAGAAGCTAGACAAATCCGGCAAATGGCGATCGCCGAATGCGAGCATCTCAGACAACAAGCAATAGTTGAAATCGAACGGGTGCGCGAGCGCAATATTCAAGAAATCGAACGAATGCGCGAACAAGCACTCGCTGAATGCCAACTGATTCAATCTGGTGCGGATGAATATGCCGATCGCGTCTTATATACCATGGAAGAGCGATTGACCGACATTCTCCAAGCCATCCAACAAGGCCGCCAACGGCTCAATAGCACTCAGCCTGAGACATCCACGGTCGAGCTTAGGCAAGCAAGTTGAACCTGAAACTCGCTTGTCCCGAACAGCTCGGCAAGGGGAAAGCAGTATCTACGACTTCTAGCTGTAGATCTGAATCTAAACAAACTAATTGCCTACCGATCCTCGCTCGTGGTTTATCGAGCGGTAGGCTGGTTGCATGAGTTGGGTGCTCCGAGTCTACGATTGCAATAGTCTGTATTAACAGGTTTTACCACCTAGCTTTGACACTAGACTTGATGTAGAACGATGACCGAGATTTCTGGCCGACAGTTAAATCGAGCTTTTGGGGGGCCTGTAGTACCGACCCCCGGGCTGACGTAGAGCTGCATTCCACTGATGTGGTAAAGACCATTGATGTACTTCTTGCCCCAAGGCGGTGTCACTCTGGGTGCAAAGGGTAAAACTATTTGTCCGCCGTGAGAATGCCCAGAAAGTTGCAGTTCAAACCGATCGGTTGCAGCAGCGATATCGCCAAAATCTGGTTCGTGAGCCAGTAAAATATTTACACCAGTCGGTGGTAACTTAGAAATCGTCTTCGCAATATCTGCCCGTTTGAACCAGACATCATCGACACCAGCGATATTGAGTAGATGCCCTTGACGCTCGATCGAGTAGACGTCATTATTTAATAACTTGACGTTACCTGCTGCGAGTGCGCGTTCGATCGGGGTACTATCGCCGCCGCGATCGTGATTGCCCATTGTCGCGATGACTCGATCTTTAGCTTTGAGGATGCCAAAAGCATTGGCGAGCATTTCTTCAGACTTAGTGGCATCTTTAGTGATGTAGTCTCCAGTGAGGACGATCGCGTCTGGTTGTTGTTGGTTGGCTAGTCTGGCAACTTTGGCTAACTGATTGCGATCCATCACTGCCGAGCGCGCGTGTAGATCGGTGAGTTGAACTATTTTGTATCCTTCAAAGGCTGGATCTAGTCCGGCAATCTTGACATCGATCTGTTTGATTGCAAACCAGCGCGGCTCTATACCTTGGGCATAGACGCTAGTAGCAAATAAAATCGCGATCGCCACCAGCAGAAATTTAATTGAGTTGAGAATTAATTTTCGCCAGTGCCTAATAATCTTGTTACTCATCTGGATGACTCAATTATGACTGGTTAAGATTAGCTACCATTCTAACCAGTGTGATTCCAGAAAATTGTGACCGATGGCTCCAAGGGACATTAGATTTAGGGGGGTTGGGAGTGAGGAGTTGGGAGAACGGAATGCCAAAAAGGTGGATCGCGCCCTAGATCCGTAACACCGAATTTAAGGAATAATGGAAAGTGGCTTGGATTCGAGCCAAATACGATCGGGAGAATTATTGTGAGTGAGTACTTTGCTACAGTCGCCAGAGGTTTAGAAGAGTTAGCAGCACGGGAGCTAACTGAATTAGGGGCGCAAGCGGTGGCTCAAGGTTTTTGTGGCGTGGCTTTTCAGGGCGATCGCGAGTTACTGTATCGTGTCAATTTATGGGCGCGATTGCCGTTTCGGGTTTTGGTCAAACTGGGAGAATTTCCGTGTGCTGACGATATCGAACTTTATGATGGCATCCAACAAATCGATTGGGGCGAATATCTAACCCCAGAGTTGACACTAGCGGTAACGGTAACGGGGAAAAACGAACAATTGAATCATAGCCACTTTACGGCGATTCAAGTCAAAAGAGCCATTACCAAACAACAAACCGAAAAATTTGGCGCGCGATCGAATGTCGATATTGCCGATCCCAATATCCGCATTAACGTCCATATCGAGAAAGATACTTGTACTGTCAATCTCGATAGCTCTGGGAGCAGCCTGCATCGTCGCGGCTATCGCTCTGCTGTCGGCGATGCACCCCTCAAAGAGTCTCTAGCCGCAGCTTTAATGAAAATGTCTGGTTGGACGCCCGATTTAGCTTTTGTCGATCCCCTGTGTGGCTCCGGCACATTACCCCTAGAAGCGGCGATGCAGGCAATGAACATAGCTCCGGGTATTTTTCGCGATAGCTTCGGCTTTGAGAGCTGGCTAGACTTCGATCCGGAGTTATTCGATCGATTGTTAAAGTTGGCAGAAGCAGGCGAACAGCAAGATCTCCAAGCAACGATTATCGGCAGCGATCGCAACTATGACATCATCGAACAGGCACGAGCGAATGCCCGTAGTTCTGGTGTCGAACGCTATGTTCGTTTCGCACAACAAGAATTAGCCGATGTCGAAGCTCCTAGCGATCGGGGGATTCTGCTCTGTAATCCTCCCTATGGCGAGCGATTGGGACGCAATGAAGATTTGGGTGCTTTTTATAAATTGCTAGGCGATGTGCTGAAAAATCGCTTTAAAGGATGGACGGCATTCGTCCTCAGCGGTAATAAAGAATTAGCCAAATCAATCGGCTTGCGATCGGCACAAAGAACGACGGTGTATAACGGGACGATCGCTTGTCAACTAATGAAATACGAAATGTATTAAGTCTCCGCTTACATGGAGGAAAACAGCGTTATTAGAGGATATATAAAATTAGAACGACGATCGATACTGCCAAGTATTCGGTAATTTTTGCTCTACAATAAAGCTACACAAAAATCGCCAAACACCTCTTCAAAAGTTGAACCATAAATCTCTCAGATCGATCTATCTGTGGAGAGTTTTTGCATGACCGAACATCAAACCGCAGCTTCAGCTAACGGAACTGTCAATTTTACGCCCTATTCGGCGATCGGTACCAATCTCGACGATGTGCGCAAACGGCGGAGAGAGCACGATCCTACCCCTTTGAATTTACAAGTATGTTGGTATGTGACGCCCGAAATAGCTGCCAAATTAGAAGCTCCTGAGGTCTTGGCTCGATCTAGTGTAGATGCCCAGCCGATTTATGGCAGATTATTAACCTTCGATCGGGAAACTCTAACGCAACTTCGCGAACATTTACCCGATCGGATTCAGTCTCAAATCCCTGCAACCTGGCACCTCCCCGCCGATCTGTGGGGATATGCCTTTTTTGCTTGTCCATTGCCACCTGTGACGACCTTTAGTGCCGACCAATATGCTAGGGGCGATCGAATGGTGCTAAATGGCGATGGGATGCTGTATCGGCTGGGATTCGAGCATGGACGCGCGATACTTAAAACGCGGATGATGAAAACGCCATGTTATTATGCCGATCTCGCCGCCCAATTAGTGCCCAAATTTGACAAGATTGGCTATCGGTTTCTCGATGGTGGGATGGTGCGTCACAGCCTATTGTTAGGCACTCGCAACCAGATGAATACCGCCTTTTTGGCAACCAAGGAGCATCTGCTGGCGACCTTTGATGCCGCGCGTCCGCACATCATCGATCCCGATAGCCTGGAACTGCTCGAACCCATTGGGGCAGCTAGTAATTGGCAAGGATTAGCTCCCAAACAACCCGCTTGGCTGACCCAAGTTTTTCAGCCTTATTCCAATCCCGCTCATCCTGTTTGCGACCATTTACAGTGTGCCGATACCTCCGCTGGAGAATTTATTACGGCCAACTATTCTGCTGGATTGAGCTTACTCAGCGCGATCGATCGATTCAGACGCTGGTACAAAGGTAAACTCGGTCGCGATGGCGTGATTCTCAAAAATCCTTGGGGTGCTTTTACCAGTATCGTCCGGTATCGATTTGACAGCCAAACTTTTGAAAAATGGCGGTTAGTGCTGCCAAATGGGGAACCTGTCATCATCCAACAAGCCATTCACCAGATGGCCTTAACGGAAGATTACATTATCGTCGGCGATATTGCTTTTAAGATCGAGCTGTCCCAAATTTTTGCACCTTTTTTATTTGGTGCGATTCGGAAATATTCAGTCAAAATTGGCTACTGGTTATCGTTAACATTCCTGCAATTAATCCAGCCCATTCCGTATGCTAGCTTATATATCGTCAAGCGAGCGGATCTCGATCGACCTATTCCTCCTGGTGAAATGCCCACCTTGACGGCTGTTAAAATTATCTTGCCCCGCGAAGTTTCGCACTTTGTGACCGATTATCGCAATCCCGACGGCAAAATTACCCTAATGTCCGCTCATAATGGCGGCTGGGACGTGACTGAATGGATCGGCGAATACGATGAATCGGTGAATATCGACTGCGAAAAAACGCCAGTAATTACCAAAGGAATCGAAATGCTCGCAGGGGTAAATAATCGACTACCATCAGTGCCGCCGCAGAAATGCCTGCGTAAGGAATTTCGGGGCTTCCAACCTTCACCCGTCGATCTCAATAGCGTCGCGCGGTACACGATCGATGCTAAAACTGGTGCTGTTCTTCAGGCACAGTTCCTCAGCGACATCGGCGATAATCCTAGCAAATGCAATACTTGGTCGGTATCTGTCAATACGCACCGCAATCTCAACCGCGATAGCCAACTCGAAACAGGCGAAAAAATTACCAGTTTGTACTGGATGGGATGGGGATTTACATGGGAGACAATTCCCAAGCGAATTTATCGAGCATATCGCGATCGTGACAATCGCGTCATCTCGATCGAAGGTTTACCTCAATCCGATCTGCCAGCAACTTTGCTACGGCTAGATACCGAGCGAATGGAAATCGCCGATAGTTTTGAATTTCCGATCGGTTATTTAGCGCGTAGTCCCCAATTTATCCCCAGCCAAGAGCCACTACCAACAGGAAAAGATCCCGCGACTCACGGTTATATCGTCTGTGTCATCATGTCAGACGCCGAACCCGATAATCGCCATACCATCGCCAAAGATGAAATCTGGATATTCCACGCCGACGATTTTAAAGGTAAACCAATTTATCGATTGAGCCATCCCGATATTAATCTCGGACTGACAATTCATTCCACCTGGATTCCAACGATTCAATTTGGTAAATATGCTGAAGCCGAACGCCAAGCCATGCGCAAAAATACACTAGATCGCGATTTCAATCCTGTCGTTCGAGCTAAGATTTTTCCCCATACCAAAACTCTATTCCGTGATGTGGTTTATCCGCACTATATCAAGCAAACTACCGAAGCCGAATTAATCGATCTGTGGAAGTAGTTGGTAAGCTGTTGGACGTTCCATTTGCACATTTGGATATATATACCTGCCCTCCATCGCAACCATTTGAGATCTTTTTAGGCGATCGCACAGGGCAATAAGCCATCGTAGCGAAACTTGCCAAACGCGAGTACTTCCAACCCAAATAACATGCCAGCCACCGATGCCCTAAACACATGAGAGATCGTCGTGCCTAATAATACCAAAGGTGCCATCCGTAACGGAATTATCGATCGCGGATCGTGAATTTCTTCGAGCAACAGGTTATTCCCGGCTTCGACACTGCTACCTAAGTAATGATAAATCAGCCCGCTCGACAACCCACCCAACGGCAGTAAAAACAAAATCCAATGATGGGATTCCCGCCATTGAGTTGCCCACTCTAATGTAGCTAGTAGGGCGGCTGAGGATGTTCCGGTCAGTATTCCGATCGTACAACCGATCGCCAGCCATTTAAGCAGATATGGGATGACTCGAACTGGTTCGAGTTGCAGCCACTTATTCATTCAGATTTTGGGTTTTAGATTACGGATTTTGAGATGTGCAACAAGTCGGGGAATAATGGAGTGCGCGACTCTCTGCCTTCTGTATTCGAGCGAAATCGAAAGTATAAACGATCGCTAGTTAGTGTAGATCGGGAATAATTAACAGTACAACGCGGTAACATAGAGATCGATTCTGCTTGCTGCGAACATTAATACGATAGTACGATTACCATAGCGAGCATTGGTCTCAAGCTTAAATTGCTAATAGTACATAAAACACGCGATCTAAATAAGATTTCGATCGCCTTCAGTTGAGGAGCAATAACTTAAAATGCAATCACGCGCAGTCCGAGAAGGTTCAGTTGGATTGATGCTCATAGCTGGATTGGGAGTCTTTGGTGCTATTTTTTTATGGCTGAGAGGCTTGACACCTGGGAGTCAAACTTATAATGTCATCGCACAATTCGATCGAGCACCAGGAATGCAGCCTGGAGCCGTAGTCAGGTTTCGCGGCATTCGAGTTGGGAAAGTGACTAGAATCGAACCTGGGGTAAATGGGGTTGACGTGGTAATGCAAATGGACGATCCCAATTTGGTAATGCCCAAAGATGTGGCGGTAGAAGTCAGCCAAACTGGCTTGATTGGCGAGCCAGTTGTCGAAATCACTCCCCGCAATCGGGTGGCAATTAATGCTGCTGATATTGCCAAAGCATTAGATAGTAAGTGCGATCGCAATCTCATTCTTTGTAATAACACCAAAGTCAACGGCCAAATCGGTGCGAGTTTTAATGAATTGATCCAAAAGGCTACGAAATTAGTTGACATTTATAATAATCCAGAAGTAGTCAAAAATCTTAATAACACTCTGATCGAAACCGGAAATGCAGCAAAAAATTTCTCTCAGTTGAGTAAAAATCTTAGTAAAGTTAGTAATGATTTTTCGAGTTTACCTAAATCAGTAGAAAGCGGATTAAAGAATTTGTCTGCTAAAGCTGATACGCTGACTGTCTCGATCGATCGTACCACTACCAAATTTGGTCAAACTGCCGACAAGTTTAATGTTACTGCTGGTGAATTGACTGCAACTGCTGCCGAGTACAAAAAATTAGCCACATCTGTCAATAGTTTAGTTGTCGAGAACCGTAAAACATTTGCATCTACCCTAAATAACTTCGATAAACTGAGTGTAGATTTACGCAAAACAGTTAATGCTGTCAATCCTTCGATCGTCAAGCTGAATACAACGATATCGAAAATAAATTCAGATAAATTAGCTAAAGACCTGGAAGGCGTACTGAGTAATGCCAATCAAACCTCACTCAATCTCAAAAATATCACAGCTAATTTAAACGATCCAAAAACATTATTAATACTACAGCAAACATTAGATTCGGCTCGATCGACATTTCAAAATACCCAAAAAATTACTGCCGATCTCGACGATTTGACTGGTTCGCCAGAATTTCGATCGAATCTCCGCAATTTAGTAAATGGCTTGGGTAAACTAGTTTCTTCTACCGAACAATTAGAACAACAGGCTAAATTAGCACAAACGATCGAACCATTAGGTAAATCTCTCGATCTCTTGAGTAGTTTACCCGCTCCAAGTGCTGTCAGTGGTACTAACGATCGAGAGATCGATCGATCGAATTATCAACCGAAACCTATTACCGAGCAACCATTACTCCATCCACAAGAACCATTTAGAATCGATAGTCGTTGGCGCAATCCATAACTTTAGGGAACAGGATATTTGCTTCGTGTTAGTAATGCTACCGATTGTGTCTTGTCTGGCTGTCTTGACTGAAACACATGTTGAGGAAACCTCTGCGTGATTTCAGTCGAAAACCGTCAGGAAACCCAACGTTGGCGTTGGCTGTGCCTACGGTAGGCACAGCCTCTGTATCCGCAGATCCGCGAGCTGCAAATCGAGGCTAATGATACAAAGTCCGTGTAGGCGGACTTTGCATCACAAGCCGAGACTTCCAGTCTCCAGGCATTTTTTAACCAGAACTCGCGTTCATCAACTGCTTTGCAACAACCAAATTCCACTGTAGGTGATACCAGAATCGTCGGGAGTTACTAACAGAAAATGCAAGCCATGTACGAGTCGTTTCCGTGCCTCATAAAGTCTGGCTGCTTGACTGACTTCCGCATCATTAAATGTCACCATTACCCAACGATCGGCTAAACCGACATCCAAAACTAATCCACCCGGATCGTCTCCCAAATAATTGAGGCTCACAGGCTCTGTATCGGCAATCCAGCGCGCCAATCGCATCGATTGTGTAGCCCCATAGATAATGACACCAGGGATGGCTACATTCGCTCCTAGACCCCAATGCGGGGGTAATAAATAGTCAGGCATCGACACGATCGGAATCGGTCGATCGGCAAAATCTGCTACCAATTGTCCGGCGGTTAACGTTACAAATTGCCACTTTTCTCCCATTAAATAATCGGGTATCGGTTGGGGCGGGGGCGACTCGATCGCCAGCGGTTGATAATTAGGATTGTGATAGTTTTGCGTTTGTTGTTGCAATAATTTTTTTAACGCGATCGTGCGGCGAGTTGCTTCAACTTCAATCCCTAATTTTTGAGCGGCAGTTTGAATCAATCCCAAACTTTGCGGGCGAAAAACTTGAATTGCTGTGGGTAATTTATCTGTTGCAGCTAACTTTATTTGTGCTGCAATCCACTCAGCATTTACCTGTTTTTGGGGGCAAATAGCCGTATGAAACCACCCGCCATCCGCAGCGCAGATGACTAATTCCCAGAGGGTTTCACCGCGATCGTTTTGTTGAGGACGACTGGAGATATCTGCTTGCCACAGCATAATTGTCATAATTTATAGTTAACGGCCACTCTGCCACTACTAGAAATGTTAGGCGATCCATTGCAATAAAGATACGATCGGATTGCTGTAGCATAAAGCCTCAGTGAGGAGTATACTCTTTATCGGGAATTGCCTTCGCCTGTCATCGAACCTCAAGAGCCGCAGTCAGAAAGCTTTATCACTGTTGAGAATTTATACGGATTAAGCACCGATCGCTAGCATATTGGTAAAGGGTGGCATCAATCTGAGACTGCATGGGAATATTTATGATTGGGATGAACTGGATGGTTGAAAAAATTGTATTACTAAGTAGTGTAATGGCGGCTTCATGGTTGGTTGCTAAGTCGGCACAAGCTCAAATAATTGGCTGTCCAGAGGGCTATTATGGGATCGGTGGCGGCAATGCTGGTTGGATTGGTTGTGCGCCATATGATACTCGCAGCGAATATCCGACGGCACCCGATCGAAAACCAGAACCCGAACGACCGAGAGTGCCGACGATGTATGCCAACAGTTATATCGCAGTTGCATGGCATCCTAAAGCCACTGATGTGTGGGCAACATGGAATCAGCGAACTGCCGAAAAATCTCAGCAAGTTGCTTTGGCTGCCTGTACGCAAATAATGGGAGCGGGTTGTACGATCGCGGTGAGTGGCTATAATGGGTCGGTGGCAATTGCTAGGGATAAAAGCAATCTAGTCTGGTATGGTTGGGGAAATAAGCCAGATAATGCTCGCGAGATTGTGCTAAAAGACTGTAAGGATAAGAATAAAGACTGTAAAATCGTGCATGTATTTACTGCCGAACCGTTACTTCAGCCTGCTAACTTTACGCCGACCCAGCAAAAATTTCTGGAAACCAATCCAGCATTTGACTTCTCCAAAAATTATTTTCCTGGTAATCCAGTAGTGTCTAAAGCACCACCCCAACCAGTTGGCAACTATGAGATCGCAGTGAATGGGCATCAGGTGACAATGAACCAGCAGTTGGCCAATATTTCGATCGCCAGTGCCCTAGAACGCAAGCAAAGCCTTGAGCGGCAGTTTGCCAACGATCCGCGCTACGCACTAATGAAGGCTGGATATTGGGAATTAACGCCAAGAGCGGCGGGGCTGGCGACTGGTGACGGTTGTTCGGCAACTTTTGCAACGCTAAATGGTGCCGTGGCTGTTGCAGGCCCAAATGGACAGTATCGGAATGCCGCCATCACATTTTTTGGCGGGAATATCCCCGTTCCTAAGAATGGCCAGATGAAAAAGGTCACACTCGCACAAACAGGTGGTAAGCCACCTGCTACGGTTGAGGCTTATCATTTTCCGATGGCTAATGGCAAACTGGGTGCGGTTACTTTTGTCGTCCCTGATGCCTCAGCCCTGGTTAATAATATGTTCGACGAGCATCGCTTTGCCGTCTCACTCGGTACAAAACAAGCACTTGACATTACATGGCGCGGCGGACACAGTATCCGAGATCGACTCACTAAGTGTCTGAAGGGTACCGGAAATCCATATTAAACAACGATCGCGTGCAGATCGAGTTTATCAACTTGCTCGATCGACGATAAACTAAACATTGTTTAGCAGCTCTACACCAAGCATGGAAATTACCTGGCGATCGGTCAAAACATACACTGATATTCTTTATCATAAAGCCGATGGCATTGCTAAAGTTACCATCAATCGCCCGGAAAAGCGCAATGCTTTCCGTCCACAGACCGTATTTGAAATGTATGATGCTTTTTGCGATGCGCGGGAAGATACTAGCATTGGCGTGGTGTTACTGACAGGTGCTGGGCCGCATACCGATGGTAAATATGCCTTTTGTTCCGGCGGCGATCAATCGGTGCGCGGGCATGGGGGTTATCAGGGCGCAGACGGAATTCCGCGCCTAAATGTGTTGGATCTCCAACGCTTGATTCGATCGATGCCCAAGGCGGTAATTGCGATGGTTGCAGGGTACGCGATCGGGGGCGGTCACGTTTTACACTTAATTTGCGATTTGACTATTGCTGCTGACAATGCGATCTTCGGCCAAACGGGGCCAAAAGTTGGTAGTTTCGATGGTGGTTTTGGGGCGAGTTATTTGGCACGGATTGTCGGCCAAAAGAAGGCGCGCGAAATCTGGTATCTGTGCCGTCAATACGACGCGCAGGCAGCTTTGGATATGGGTTTGGTTAATACTGTGGTACCGATCGACAGACTCGAAGCCGAAGGGGTAGAATGGGCGCAGGAAATTTTAGCCAAAAGCCCGATCGCGATTCGCTGTCTCAAAGCCGCGCTCAATGCCGATTGCGATGGACAAGCAGGCTTACAGGAATTGGCTGGTAATGCCACGTTACTCTATTACATGACAGAAGAAGGTGCAGAAGGCAAACAAGCCTTTTTAGAAAAACGTCAGCCTAATTTTCGTCAATATCCCTGGTTGCCATAGATATTAATAGTAGTCGAGAATAGAAACCCGATAATTTTGCCTTCGATTTGGATATTTTAAAATCAAGATTCATAACTTTAAAATATCCATCGATAATCGATCGATACCTAATTACTTAGCTGGAGATTGTTCGCCCGATCGCATTTTCTGCAATCTCAACTCTTGCTCGGCAACCTGCTTTTTGAGTAATTCCAGTTGGGTTTGAGTTGCCTGTCTTTGTGACTCTAATAACTGAGTTTCCGATTTTAATTTAGCCATCCGCGCATTATGATCGTCGGTGCGCCCTGGCTGGTAGGTAATCCCTAAGTATAATGTGATATTTCGACCGTCATAAGTATTGAGCGCGCCCCCAAAGTTTAGGCCAAAGTCATTTTCAGTATTGATCGGATTTTGGATGACAGGACTCAAGGGAATATTGGGATAGATATTGTTAACCTGCTGAGAATTAGTTTGACCGCTATTGCTGAGATTATTATTTTGATTATTCTGGTTATTAGTGTTGCCATTAGAGTTATCGCCGACGAAGGAATCTTGTACAGAATTAGCAGTCTGGGCCTGAGCGATATTCGCGCCTACTAATAACCAAGAGATAATTAAGGCGGTTGTAGCTAGATATTTGTTCATCGCGATCGACTCTATAAAGTAAGTTTGCAGGAATACACCCAATCTTAAGTTACACACAAATACTCAGAAAATTGACACCTGTTAAACTAATCTTACATTTAGCACTACTTCGTGAGCTTGAAGTATGGACAAGGAAGATTTTTGGCGTTATCGCTCTGGGATACGACTTGTCGCCAGAATTTAGAGTAGATAATGTCTTGACGCGCTCGATCTGGAGGGAACATCCAGATCGAGCGTCACTTCATGAATTGCCCATACTCTAAATTTTGGCGACGGTGGCTAAATTAGCCGATAACTTTTTCGATGCGGGGGATTGCCAATTGATGCCGATGCAATAACAGCAAAGATTGAATCAAATCGGGGCCGTGAACCTCGCCTGTAAGGGCAGCGCGGAGACTTTGCATCACTACGCCTTTTTTGACATTTTGCTCTTTTGTCACTTGTTTCATCAGCTCCTGAGCCTCGCTCTCGCTCAGATCGGGTTTAGTTTCAAGCGTTGTCACCAGAGTGGTTAATACTTCCTTGGCACCTGGTTGGGCAACTTTGGCAGTGGCTTCTTCATTGAGTATTACGCTATCGGTAAAGAACGTCCGACTAATTTCGACACATTCATCTAGACGTGCCAGACTAGCACCAATTAAACTAGTAAGCTGTAGCAACCAAGCTCGATCGGCATCGGGATCGAATTTAAAACCCGCAGCTTGCCAATACGGGATTAATTCTGGCAATAATTGCTCGGCTGGCATCGCGTGGATGTATTGGCTATTAATCCAGTTGAGTTTATCCCAATCAAATTTGCCTCCAGCTTTATTCACTCGATCGAAATCAAACTGTTTAGCTGCTTCATCTAGGGTAAATAACTCCTGAGCATCGGGAGCCGACCAACCCAACAGCGTCATATAATTGACTAATGCTGGGGCGATATAACCCATTTTCTTGAAATCGTCGATCGAGGTTACACCATCGCGCTTGGAGAGTTTCTTGCCTTCCGCGCTCAAAATCAACGGCGTATGTGCAAATTCTGGTACCTTTACCCCCAAACCTTCATACAGTAGGATCTGTTTGGCAGTATTGGCAATATGATCCTCACCGCGAATGACGTGGGTAATTTGCATGTCGATATCATCGACAACGACGGCGAGATTATACAGCGGTTGACCGAGTTCGTGTTCGTCAGCAGCGCGGGAAATGACCATATCTCCTCCCAAGTCACTACCTTTCCACGTTACTGTATCTCGAACTAAATCTACCCAGCTAATTTCGCGATCGTCATCAATTTTAAATCTAATTACCGGACGCCGACCTTCGGCAATAAAGGCGGCTTCCTGCTCTGGTGTGAGATTGCGGTGGCGGTTATCGTAGCGCGGAGCTTGGTTATTGGCTTCTTGAGAAGCTCGCAACTCGTCGAGTTCTTCGGTGGTAGTGTAGCACCGATAAGCACTACCATTATCTAATAAAGTTTGAATCGATTGGCGATACAAATCCAAGCGTTGGGATTGAAATAATGGCCCTTCATCCCAATTTAAACCCAACCATTTCAAACCGTCGAGGATATTTTGGGTGTATTCTGGTTTGGAACGTTCTACATCGGTATCTTCAACCCGAAGGATAAATTTACCGTCATGATGATGCGCGAATAACCAATTGAAAACAGCGGTACGAGCGGTACCGATATGTAAGTTACCAGTAGGACTAGGAGCGATGCGAACTCTGACTGTCACGGCGAATATATTTTAGCGGTTCATCTTTGATTGTAAATGGTTCCGCCTGCCACAACAGAGAAAATTGCACTGTCGATCGACAGCACAAAATTGATGAGAATTAATACGATCGCTTAAATGTCTCTTGTTGCAGATAAATCACCCGGGGAGTTAGCGGCGGTAATCTGTCAAAAGCATTAAAATCTACTTCATAATTAAAATTACGAATTGGCACATTATAATACCCAGCACCACCACCTGCTTGATACGCACCACTAAACTCTTGAGGCGATCCCAAGCTCACAAATGAGCCAGAGTAATTAAAATTTTGACCGCCCCAATTTTCAACCATGCGCATATAATTGTTTAGACCACCACTGTAGGATGGGGGACCCGCCAGTGAACTGGTGCCAGTACTATTACCAACACTTGTATCTGTATAAGATAGGAAAGCTGCATTGACGCTAGTGGGTGTGGCAGCATTTTGTCCGGTAGTAATCCCACAATTTATCATTGCAGTATTACCATCAATGCATTGATTTGAGAGCACCGTAATCGTATCGCCAATCAGAGCTGCGGGATGTTTGGCGGCATTGGTAGCAAAATTATTATAGTCGCCTTGGACGTACAAGCCGCGATCGGTCACTACGGTCATCGGCCCAGGCAGATTAGATCCCCCACTAAAGGCAAAGCCATAGGAGCTTCTCCTTTTGCCTTCAGTGTAGTTCCGTAGATTGTCTGCGGTATCGACTGTCAAATCTGGACTACCATCGCCATCGAGGTCGTCGCTGACGGTAGCATGATAGACTAATCCGCCTTCAGTTGTATCGGACGCCGCCAATCCTAGCTTTTGAAAACTACCAGTAGCGGCTGTCGCGTTGGCCGTAGCGCGAATGAATAATAAATTATTGGTATCGGATGTCGAACCATTATTACCGCCATTAAAAGCGGCTGTGGTTTGGGCGGCAGTTGCGCCATCATTCGTGGTAATGTCATTATCGCGATCGACATACACACCATCGCGATTCCACATCGTCAGACTGGCAATATTGCTCTGTAACATCCCAATCCACCGATTTTCGCGGCGATCGAAATAACTCGACTGCCAAGTATAATTGCTATTTGCCCCACCACTACCCGTTAGTACCTGAATGGGTGCTGGTAAGAAACAACCACCTACCGCACCAGCCAACTGTGCGGGTGACTGAGCTGTATTTAAGGTTGATTCTAAACTAGTTGCGATACTACTAATACTCGCATTAGCCGGATCGCTCAACGGTAAATTAAGCTGGTTTAGCGGTATTGGCGTATTTTGGGCAGCAATAGCAACTTGGAGCGCACGCAATACCCTCCGTTGGCTCAATAAACTGGAATCGTGATTGACGGCTACAGTCGGACACAAGCGATCGCGCTCTTCAGTAGTGACTACTTTACTCATCACTGGCTGCATCAGACTGCGGAGTTGACCCTCATTGAGTCTAGTACACTTAAGGCTCGTACCTTGCCGCCCCGTAGAAATGTCAAATCCGGTACAACTGCCACCACTACCGCCATCTTTGATTGACGTAAAATTAAATGGCACATTACCCGCAGCGCGTTTGGGTACCATTTCTAGCCGCAAATCTGCTTTACCATAATATTCCCCAATATTCCCGTCTGCATCGCGCTTACGCAAGAAACCAGGCTGGGGAACTTGGAGTACGGTTGCACCTGCGGCTCCATCGAGAACTCTGCGTTGAAACCCAGCTATTTCTGTAGAATCGAGGGGGGTGAAGCGAGCTGCATCATAATCGGGAAACTTTTTATATACGTTGGTTGGATCTCCAGGGTTATTAGGATTTCCAGTCAACAGCACTTGAGTATCGCCATACCGATTGATAGTAATTGCATCGACTCGATTATAAATACTGTTAGCGGCTGTGACTTGGCCGAGCAAACGTGTCGTCGCGGTACCAAATGGAGTCGGTTGGATATATAGATTGGCATTGGTATGAACGCGACCATTAATATCCATTTGGGACGTGGAGTTCATCTCCAAGTCCCCGTTATAAAAAGCTGCAAACTGAAATAGCGGAATGTTGCGACTCTTAAAGGTCATTTCGAGAACTGTCATTGCCCTGGCATCCAAATCTTGCGCCTGCCTACTCGTCGCCATGCTATAGATGGTATAGCGATATTCTTGAGCATTTAAGCCTGCATAAATTTGTCCGGCAGGAATCACCTGTACTTGGGGAATCCTGCGGACGGGATCGATGTAAATCGTGCGATCGCTAACAAAACTGTAAGCCGTATAATTGACATTATTAGCGAAATCAGAAGCTGATAAAGTACCATCAGCTTGCCTGCCGACATTAGTTCCAATTGCATGTTTGTAGTTTAGATCTACTTTCTGACAGGCAAAGTCACCACTTCCATCATTGGTCAGATCGCTATCGAGACAAAAAGACATATTATTGGGGCCAGCGATCGATCCAGATACAGCACCTGGACTAACGCCACTAGGCGTCACATAATCGATAAACTTTTGGCGAACCGCATCCGATCTTTGATTGAGTCCAGACTCGGCAGCATAAAAGGTACTATTAGCCTCTGTATAAGCATTGGTAGCAGATTTGCTAATATTCGTAATCGTTAGATATGCAGCCAACAAACTGAAAATCAAAATCGTGACGATCGATACCAGCATCATCGCGTAGCCAGTATCGCTGGACTCTTTCCGTGCGTGGTGTTGCGCTCGCAGCATCAAATGTAACAGGCGAACGGAGGGGTCTAGTTTTGACATAGGGGATAGCCCGATCTGGTGGTCTGACTGTGGTGCTAAATTTACGATCCGGTCAGTATTGACAGTGAATTGGTAAATGCTGTTTACTACTGGAATTAGTGTTCCCAGATTCTCTGTCAAATATATCCCGACTGCCCAGATTAAGCATTATGGCTTAGAACTAATCGTCATGAATGGTTTCGATGCCACGAGCGGGCTGATGCTGGTATAAAAATAGACAAAAAAATAGACACCCTCTGTAAGGATGTCTGATCTGGCCGAGTTTAACGGTCTGAGCGACCCAGCTAAACTTAGCGGAAACCAACAGCAGCTTGCCAAACGAAGGCTAAGGCCAGAAATAGTACTGGAATGATGGGGAGAACATCTACTAGTGGATCGAAGATGGCATATGCTTCGGGCAATTTGGCAATTATGAGTGCTGCGTCCATATTTTATTAATCCTTATTGATATCACGGCGATCGTAGTTGGTAGCTATTTTATCATGTCTGGACAGAGTGGATCGGGCGATCGATGCTCTCTATCTAGATTTCAATCGGTGCCACAGATAACGATCGCTGACAAACATCGGTTACATAGTTCGCCGTAGATTGTAACTATTTGTTAAGTTTTTACTGAAGTTTATCAAGAAAGAAAACAAATTAGCTGATTGATTGTTACATAATCGGGGATTACGGATAATAGTTAGTGTTAGAAGCAAATCTGAGAGCCTGGAAAAACTCAAACAATATTGCTAAATTACTGTCCGTTTTTAGGAGGTATCGATCGTGGCATCTGCACTCGAAGTTAAACAATATCTCGCACACTGGTTTCAACTGGGCAGAAAGGTTTATATCCACAATGGGAACCAAGCTCTATTGCCGAGTAGAGTCTTTTCCAGTATGGATTACAGCATGGAGTTCGAGCAATGTTGGGACTTAATCCTGTCGGCTCGATCGGGCGAATGCTATTTGGAAGACACATCTCAAACAATCGCGGAGTTGCTTACTCCTCAATGGGAGCTAGTCGATTGCGCTCGGTGCAGTATGCTCATTCCTCTACAGGTTGCGGGCATTCCATCCGAACATTGTCCTTGTATTAATTTACCGCATTGGCCAAATCTGGACGTACCTACACCGCGCTTACCAGTAGCCGTTCGATCGAAGTTAACTAATATGCAGGAGCGGTTAGAGCGGTTAGCCGATGACAATTAAAGCGGCTCTTTTGCATTGATGAAACTAAGTTCGATTGATTACAAAGAGTGATGCGTGCGACCGTCGATTAGGCGGCACGATCTTGTTCGAGAGCATAGTTAATGCAAGCGAACAACACCTCGATTTTGCCCAAGCCTATTTGTTGAGATATCCCACTTGGTTCAAAAATAAAGCTTGCGAATTTGCAAGCTTTATTTTTAAAAGATTTTATTCTCAAAGTCTTCATGAACTGATGCAAATAAGCTGCTGGGTTATCGACAGATACTCTAAGAATTAAATCATTGATGAGCGTATTCTAATTCAGGTACCGTCTTTGCTGAGATTGCGAAAGGGTGAGGTTCATCTTCACCTAAAACGATTAGTTGTTGGCAAGGAATCTTATCTGATAAAATAGAACTTGCCATCATCCCAGTATGAATTTCTAGATAGCTGTAACTAGGAGCTTCAAATATCAGCCGTTGTCCGGGAAAAACAACTCGCTCGAAATACCAATTGTGAACATTGGTGATTCTGGCCACTTGAATCTGACTGGTGCTATTGACATAGCAGCAGCAAATCTCATCATTGTGGTTTTCGGGTAAGGGATCGAGAATGTGAGGCATAATAATGTATTTAGCCTAGTGCCCATAAAATCATTTACAGTCTCAAGGTAACACTCCTATTTAGTGAGAAGCTGTAAAGTTTACTACCTTTTCGCATCGCTGGGGATCGCATCTGACTAATAGGTGCCAAAGCCCCGAATATCGATCTAATCTGAGTCTGAGACTACCTTTTTGAGAGAATTTTGTGTAAAGTTATATTAAAGAGATAAATAAAGCTCCATCAGGATTTAAGGATTTGCAGGATTTTCAGGATTAGGTTGTCGGTGATAAGCTGTGTTCCCTGTTCCGATCGGGATTTAAGGATTTACTGGATTTTCCGGATGAGGTTATCGGTGTTAATCATTGCCCCCTGATTCCGAGCGGGATTTGAGGATTTACAGGACTTTTAGGATGAGGTTATCGGTGCTAACCTTTGCTCGTTGTCCCATATCCCCTACTCTCTATCCCCTATTCTCTATTACCTATCCCCTAACTATGACTACACGAATTCTCTATTGTCGCCTCCCTTGCAACCCAATTTTCCCGATCGGGGTTGTGTACTTGTCAGACCACGTTCACAAGCAGTTTCCGCATGTCGAGCAACGGATCTTCGATCTCGGTACGGTACCACCGCTAGATTATGGTAAGGCACTAGACGAAGCGATCGATAAATTTCAGCCAGACTTACTGGTTTACTCTTGGCGAGATATCCAAATCTATGCACCAGTCGGCGGACGTGGTGGCAACCCCCTCCAGAACTCCTTTGAGATTTTTTACGATCGTAACCCACTTAAGAAGCTACACGGGGCGATCGGTGGGGTGCGGATGTTAACCAGCCACTACACAGAATTGTGGCGCAACATGTCCCTAATTAAGCGCGGGTTGAAACGTGCCAAACGCCATAATCCGAACGCGCAATTAGTAGTCGGTGGGGGAGCTGTGAGCGTCTTCTACGAGCAATTAGCCAAGAGTTTACCAAAGGGCGCGATCGTCTCGATCGGTGAGGGGGAAGTCTTGTTAGAGAAGATTATTAGATCTGAAGATCTTACCAACGAGCGGTGTTATGTCGTTGGTACCGCACCGCGCAAAGGTCTAGTCCACGAACCACCAACCTCGATCGAGAAGACGGCTTGCAATTACGATTATATCGAGACCATTTGGCCAGAATTTAGTTACTACTTGCAAGATCGGGATTTTTATGTCGGCGTGCAGACAAAACGTGGTTGTCCGCACAACTGCTGCTATTGTGTTTATACGGTAATTGAAGGTAAGCAAGTCCGGATCAATCCCGCCGATGAAGTAGTTGCCGAAATGCGTCAATTATACGATCGTGGCATTCGGAATTTCTGGTTTACAGATGCTCAGTTTATTCCAGCTCGACGCTATATCGATGATGCGATCGAATTACTCCAAAAGATCGTCGCTAGTGGGATGACAGATATTAAATGGGCAGCTTATATTCGTGCTGACAATCTCACTCCCGAACTGTGCGATTTGATGGTCAAAACGGGAATGAATTATTTTGAGATCGGTATTACCAGCGGTTCTCAAGAACTAGTTCGTAAAATGCGGATGGGCTATAATCTGCGTACTGTCTTACAAAATTGTCGCGATCTTAAAGCCGCTGGATTTGAAGACATGGTGTCGATCAATTACTCATTTAATGTCATCGACGAACGCTTTGAAACGATCCGCCAAACGATCGCTTATCACCGCGAAATGGAAAAGATATTTGGGGCGGATAAAGTCGAACCAGCGATCTTCTTTATCGGCTTACAACCGCACACGCATTTAGAAGAATATGCTTTCAAAAATGACGTAATTAAACCCGGTTATAATCCGATGAGTCATATGCCATGGGTAGCCAAAAAACTTCTCTGGAATCCCGAACCATTAGGCTCGTTTTTTGGCGAAGTTTGTCTGCAAGCCTTTCGCGATAACCCTAACGATTTCGGACGAGAAGTGATGAATATTCTCGAAGCACGGTTGGGGAAATCGGCGTTGGAGGAAGCTTTAACTGCACCTGTAGAAGTCAAACAGTTAACTAAAGTTTAGAGCTAAATAACAATCCTCGATAATTATGAGTTTTGAATTAGAAACTCAACGTTTACGACTACAACCAATTTTAGCAAGTGACTCGATCGCACTACACAATATTTTCATCGATCCATACGTGCGAAAATATTTATGTGACGATCGAGTTTGGGAGCTACAACAGGTAGAGGAGATGTCTCTAGAAAGCCAAAATTTATTCGATACTCAAAAACTTGGTCTCTGGTTTATTAAGACTAGAGATCCAGAGGAGATTGTCGGCTTTGTCGGCTTATGGTACTTTTTTGAGGAAGACCAGCCTCAATTAGTTTACGCTCTAATTCCCACAGCAATAAATAAAGGCTACGCTACCGAAGCAGCTCTGAAGATAATAGAATATTCCTTTAATAAACTCGGCTATCAATATCTTTTAGCAAGCTGCGATCGACCTAATTTAGAGTCTATAAAATTAGCCCGAAGACTGGGAATGCGCGAAGTAGAACAACGGACGAGCGAGGATAAACCCATAGTATTTTTCAGGATTGAAAAAGAACTAGTAAATACTATTTAATAAATCAGTGACTAGAATCCGGACTAAAAGATGCGATTGCTGTCAACAATTATCCGATGTTTTATATCGAGTTCGGGTCGTTAGCGGAGCCTCTCCCGTGGAGAAGCAAGATGGGAATTGGCAATTTGTTTGCAATCATTGTTGGCAGACTATCGATTCAGATAGTCCCGATTATAGCTATGGCGGTACTTGGAAAGCTCACAAACGATAGAACTTATCAGACCGATATCTAAAGTTTATCGATCGAATTTTGCTAATCATATTTATCAAAACATCTCATTAATTAATGATTGCGCGATCGAGAGATCCTGAGTTACTTTAGAGCGATGTCCCTTATCGCAGGAACTAGAGAAATGAAGACATCAATTGCCGCACCGATCGCCAATAATACTCCTGTAAAGACCCCGAATGTACCGTGGTATCCCAAAATCAATCGCAGTCATATCGTGCGGGTTTTGGAGTTAGTCCAAGATACGATTGCAATTTCTCTATGTATTGGATTGTTTTGCGTGATGGTATTGCAGTTGAAAGAAATCTTCTTGTCGCTGGGTACCTTACGCTTTCATGAGATTACCGCCGATATTATGTTTATTTTAATTTTGGTCGAGTTATTTCGACTATTAATTATTTACCTACAAGAACAACGCGTATCGATCGGCGTATCCGTAGAAGTAGCGATCGTATCCGTACTGCGAGAAGTAATTGTTAAAGGTATCTTAGAAGTCCAATGGGAGCAGGTAATAGCAACTTGTGCATTCTTAATTTCGATGGCAATTTTAATGGTAGTGCGAGTATGGATTCCACCAACTTTTGAAGGCATCGATCCAGAACATCAAGTTTCTAACCGACTCAAAGTCAGTAAGCATCACGATTGAAATAGCGATCGGGTAATTACGGGGAAAGATCGAGGAGATAATTTTGAGTCGCGATTGCGACGGCTTGCTGGCGATCGTTCGCACCTAACTTATGTAAAATTGCCCGAACGTGAACCCGCACAGTTCTGAGCACAATCTAGAGAATCTCCGCAATTTTTCGATCGGTGCTATCAGACGGCGGATGGATGCGGCGCAACCAGGTGCGCCAGCACCCTTCACCCTCGAACAAATAACTCACTCGATCGAGGATATTTACAAAATCGCTGAATAGGCTGCTTTCCGCATCAAAGCTTAGAATTATTTAACTAAAATAGTTCGATCGTGAGAGTATAAACTTGCAAGAGATGTAACGTTTTATAACTAAAATTTTTCAAATTGTTATCACTAGATCGGGGCTAAATTGAATGCCAGTACATATAATCGATCTGGACTGTAGATCGCCATCGAGTATAAACGCCTAAACATGCTGGGGAAATTCAGCTTGTAGAGTAACGAGCGGGTTGAGTTTGATGAGCAGTTTACCCGCTCGATCTGTTTAAACTCACAAGCTTAGGATAAGAAGATTGAAGCAATACTTACCTAGTCTCGATCGAAACAACTAAAATAGACACCGCAGCCTCAAGCTAAACCACTCAAACTATTTAAGCGATTATTTTTAACCCCCATGGGCAAGCCAACCGGATTTATTGAATACCGCCGCGAAGTCGAAGGCGAACTAGCACCACTCGATCGCATCCACAACTGGGACGAGTTTCACCTGCCCATGCCCGACGACAAGCTCCGCAACCAGGGAGCTAGATGTATGGACTGCGGTACACCCTTCTGTCATACTGGCACCACGATCTCCGGTATGGCGAGCGGTTGCCCGATCAATAACTTGATTCCCGAATGGAACGATCTGGTATATCGCGGACTTTGGCGCGAAGCCCTCGACAGACTCCACAAAACCAACAACTTCCCCGAATTTACGGGTAGAGTCTGCCCTGCACCCTGCGAAGGCTCCTGTGTACTGGGCATCCACAACCCGCCAGTCACGATTAAAAGCATCGAACACTCGATCGTCGATAAAGGCTGGGAAGAGGGCTGGATCGTCCCCGAACCCCCCGCAAAACGCACTGGTAAAAAAGTCGCCATCGTCGGTTCTGGCCCTGCTGGACTTTGTGCTGCCGCCCAACTGAATAAAGCCGGACACTGGGTGACAGTATTAGAACGCGCAGATCGACCGGGCGGACTGCTGATGTACGGCATTCCTAACATGAAGCTCGAAAAAGAGCACGTCGTCCTCCGTCGGATCGAGCTACTCGAAGCTGAAGGAATCACCTTCAAATGCAACGTGGAAGTTGGCAAAGACATTAGTGCCGAAGATCTGCGGAAAGATTACGATGCCGTCATCCTCTGTACTGGAGCCACCAAACCCCGGGATCTCCAGATCGAAGGTCGCAACCTCAAAGGCATCCACTTCGCCATGGAATTTCTCACGGCTAATACCCAAACCGTATTAGATGGCAAAGAACATCGAGACTTCATCACCGCCGCTGGCAAAGATGTCATCATCATCGGTGGTGGCGACACGGGTACCGATTGCGTCGGCACCTCCATCCGCCACGGCTGCAACAGCGTCGAGCAACTAGAAATCATGCCGATGCCGCCCCAGTCCCGCGCTGCCAATAACCCCTGGCCGGAATGGCCGAAAGTCTACAAAATGGACTACGGACAAGAAGAAGCCACCGCGAAATTTGGAGCCGATCCGAGAGCCTATCTCACCACCGCCACCAAATTTGAAGGCGATGCCGACGGCAACGTTACTGCCGTCCATACCGTCCAAGTCCAGTGGGAGAAAAACGAGCAAGGACAATTCGTCCTCCAACACGTCCCTGGTACCGAAAAAGTTAACCCAGCTCAGCTCGTGCTGCTGGCAATGGGTTTTCTCGGCCCCGAACAGCCACTTGTCGATGCTTTAGGCTTGGAGAAAGACGCTCGCAGCAACATTAAAGCCGAACACGAACAATACGTCACTAGCATTCCTGGTGTCTTCGCCGCTGGCGATTGCCGTCGCGGTCAAAGTTTGGTCGTCTGGGCATTTAATGAAGGTCGCGGTGCTGCCCACGAATGCGACATGTATCTGATGGGTAATACCGATTTGCCTTAAGGCGATCCAGCTTAGATGGTAGTGGCGAAGAACGAGTCTATTGTCTGAGGACGTTACTCGATCGACGCCACCATAATTAAATCAACCACTGCATAGAGGTAAATAACATGCAATCACTGCAAACTGTCTACGATAATCTCGAAAAGATCGATCGAGTCGATGCGACTACCAGCGCGATTTACCGTCAATCGGCACAAGAAGTATTAGCCAATCCTGAAATTAGTTTAGAGTGGCGCAAAGCAATTTGCGATCGACTCAATCAAGTCAATCACGATCTAACAGTTCATTACGTTGTTGATGACGACAGTTATTAAGTTTGATAAATTAACTCAAATAGAGCGACTCAATCGAGCGATCGCGATCTCACAGTTCATTATGTTGTTGATGACGACAGTTATTAAATTTAATAAATTAACTCAAGTAGATCGACTCGAGCGAGCGATCGCGATCTCACAGTTCGGTTAAGTATAATCTCGACTATTTTTAGTCCGCTGTCTTGGCGCGCCAAGACAGCGGACTTTACACCACTAGCAGCGGTTGAAACTGCTGCTAAACTCACTAACCGAACTGTATTGAAACACCAGGAGCATTGTGATGATTTCCTAGATTTTGGATATCAATCGGTTTTTAAAAATCGATTGGCAAAAATCCGTGCCATTGCGTCACCACCACCCGCACCGCCGATTCGTTCCATTCCATTTTCCCGACATTGTTGGAGATATACTTCATCCCCCAGCGTGCGTTGGATCGCCTGTGCGGCTTGAGTGATAGTTTCCGCTGTAGCTGGCTTGGTGCCTATGGTTTGAATTGAGGAACCTAATAAACGCATTTGCGCTTCGGCGAAAGTATAGGTAAACTGAGGGCCAGCACCAGGAATTTGCACGATCGGTTTGCCCAATCCGACGGCTTGTTCGATCGCGGTACCAGCCATTCCCGCGACGAGATCGCACTGATATAAAATATCCGCAAAGGCATCATAAAGGCAGCGTAACTTAATCTGACGATCGGGATGAGTTAAATAACCCGATGGGTGATAATCCCACCCGCGTTGCGCTGCTACCTGTTGCAGGGGAATCGCACCAGTTGCATCTGGTAAGCATAAATTTGGGGTAATGGCGGCGCAAAACTGAATACCATTGGGAAATAGTGGCGATGTGACAATTGCCAGATCTAAAAGTAATTGTAAATTAGTTCCGGCTTCGGGTAATCTACTGCCAGGTAATAAGGCAACTAAAGGTAAATTGGGCGATAACTGGAGATCTTTTCCGGTTATTTCTAGTGCATCCATCGCGGGAAACCCAACAAAGATGGCTTTATCGTAACCTTGTTGATTTAACAGCTCGGCTGTATAGCGATCGCGTGTAAATATCTGCCGACATCGATCGGATTTTAACAGCCATTCAGTTAGCTTGGGATACTGCATTCGATGTTCGTAATATGCCGAACTCGATACCATAAATGAGATGTATGGTTTACCCGTCAAGTAGGCACCAAGTAATACTACGACATCCCCGATCGCGAAAATTGCTTCACAATCTTCGCCATATTTACGAACAGATTGAATCTGTCGCCAAAGTAAAGTGAATAATCCCGATCGAATGTCTTCTAACAGTTTGAACCTGTCGTTATAGACAAAACCACCTGAAGGTAATGCTTCGGTAGGGCCAATAATATCGATCTTTAAGTTACGATAAGCATTACCATAACCAACGATTGGCATGGCACCAATTTCTACATCTGGGACTTGTTGACGTAATGCTCTAACTATTTGAATGGCATTGAGATCTTCGCCATGTCCGTTGCTAATAAATAAAACTTTTTTAGTCGATCGGGTTGAGTCTGAGCTATTCATGTTTAACCATGGAGGATGCAGCGATTCGCGTTCGTCGGGTTCCCCGACGGTTGAGCGAATCAAGACAAGACAAGACAGCGAGTGCAGAGAAAAGAGAGCAAGACTAAGTTAAAAGTTCAGAGTATAAATTTTCTGTTTTAATTAACATTCGATCGAGTGCAAAGTACTCTTCATATCTTTGTCTGCCATTATGTGCAAACTCTTCAACTAATTCTGGTCGATCGAGTAAGTATTGCATTTTCTTTGCTAAACTATCTACATCTTTAGGTGGAATTAAGAAACCAGTTTTACCGTCTGCAATTTGTTCGACGATACCACCAATTGTTGTGCCAATTGCTGCTTTTTGTTGTGCCATGGCTTCAGCACAAGCTAAGCTACAGGCTTCTTGCAGTGATGGCAATACAAAGAAATTAAACAAGCTCATTAGCTCTGGCAAATCGTCGATATATCCTGCGAAAATCGTGCGATCTGCAATTCCTAACTCTTGAGATTGTTGCTTGAGTGGCTGTTCTAATTCGCCAATGCCTGCAATAACCAGACGTAAATTTGGTTTGCCTTGTGCCACTCTAGCAAAAGCTTGTAATAAGTATGTCAACCCCTTGGCTTCTGATAATCTAGCTGCCGTACCGATAATAGTTTGCTTGGCGGGATCTAAATTAAATCGCTCGGCTAAAGATGTTACTTTAGATCGATCGAGTATTGGTGTCGGTACGCCATTATAAATCATTTCTAGTTTGGCCGGATTCATGCCAAACTTAACTAAAATATCATACTCGGTTTGACAGACAGAAATTACTCGTGTCGCCCACAGATTTGCAAATAAACAGGCAAGGCGGTAACTAATATCTGCGCTGGCTCCATGATAGCCATGTACGGTAAAAACGATCGGGATTTTGGGAAATAACAACCGCACGGGAATCATTAATTCGTGCGCGCCATGAACGTGAATTAGATCGATCTGTTGACGTTTTTGTGCGGCTTTAATTCCTGCAATTAGTTCTCGTAAACCTTTAAAGAAGTTCCGCTCCCAGGCCGTAAATTCACAGTAATCGAGTTGTTGTGCTAAAAAAGGTGGCAACCCTTTACCAGTCGGCGCAAGTAATGACACCTGATAACGATGTTGATACTCTCTTATCAGACTTAATGCCTGTCTTTCTGTACCACCCAAATTTAGATAAGGTAAAATATAAACCAAATGTTTGGTATTTACCATACTTGTGTAGGGTGGGCACTGCCCACCAACTAGGGTTTAAATACTAACATGATTGACTGGACATAACCAATAATTTAATTGGTGTGCAGTGCCCACCTTACTGACTACTGACTTACAGATTAATGGTATATTGCGGACATTAATATCGACTAATGTGAATGAGCTTGCAACACACCCACGCTAGTTTGAATCGGAATAATATCCAACGTGTCGGGAGTCGCACAAAATTTGAGATCGGCAAAACATTCTAATCGGACCAATCGCTGTCCGTGACTGGCGAGGTAAAATAAGTCCAAAAGATTATCTTTCCACTGTCGATATAACGCGATCGAGGCTACTAGTTCATCATTACCAGCAACATCTGATAACGGTACGTTTAATTTAGTAATAATACTATCGGCAATTGCGCCCGCGCAGACGGAATCTTCGAGCGAATAATCGCCCTCCCAACCCGATCCTACCATCCAGACTGTCTCTGGCTCCTGGGCGATGACATAATCCACGATTGCCTGACGATTGACTAAAGCTGCGGCGAGGACGATTTTGGCATCCTGAATTCGCTGTAAGGTGCGAGTACCATTGGTGGTACTGATAAATAACCGTTTACCACCCACTACCTCTGGCGTACAATCTAGCGGCGAATTGCCCAAATCGCAACCTACTACTTTGGCACCACCCCGCTCGCCACCACGCAAACGTAATTCAGAAGGCCACTTGTCACTCACTTCCATTAGCATATCCATGTTGCTAAAAGCTTGAATGGCTTCGGCTCCAGACTTAAGTGCTGCGGCGATCGTCGATGTGGCACGTAGTACATCGATCGCGATCGCGCAGATGGGAAGTTCATTTGCGGGGGTGCGTTCGGGAGTGTGGTAAGTATATAGTTTCACAATTAGGACAAAAATATTGCTGGTTGGTCGGGTTGGTAATTTACCCTATTCAATCTTAATGCTAGTAGCACCCGAAAATTTCTCAACTACTGACAATTGCATTGGCGTAGCCTCTGGAGGAAGAAAATCGATATTTATGCGATTGCGATGATATTAGCATACAGAGGTAAGTTAAATTCGTCACTGTTGCTTTTGCATAACTTCTGTGTTTACCAATCGATCGAATTGATTTTTATCGCCATTAAAAACGTTGAGATCTACTAACGTCGGAATTCCCGCTATTCTACCACGTTCGCTATATTGCCAAAATAACCACTGTTTACCATCGGCTAATATTGGTAGCTTATTAAAGCTATAAAAATCACTAATCCAAATTGGTTGTTGGGCATAGCGATTCTGGAGATATCGATCGTAAAATTCGTGTGTTACGTATAAAATCGGTCGCTTGCGATAGAACTTTTCAACGATCGCGATAAATGTATTTAACTCGGTTTCTAATCCGGCTTGTGTCGGTTGCGATCGACAATTGCCACTAAATTCTAAATCGATAACTGGGGGTAATGTCCCTGGCTGTTTCGGTACTGTTTCGATATAGTTCTGAGCTTGTTCGCGTCCCGATTTACAAAAAGTGAAAAAATGATAGGCTCCGACAATTGTGCCTTGTTGCCTAGCCTGTCGCCAGTTATCCTGAAAGCGAGGGTCTTTGAAATTACCCCCTTCAGTTGCTTTCATCAAAATAAAGTTTATTGTCGATCGATCTAACCGCTCCCAATCGATCTGTTTTTGATGGCTGGAGATATCGATTCCGCGAATGGGAAATCGATTGCGATCGGGATAATTAATATGAATGATGCCAAAATAAAATAATAGCCCTCCGACTCCAGTGATTGTCAATAACGAACAAAACAGCAGGAAAAACAAAGATCTTTTCGTAATTTGCGGAGATCTGAATACAGAAAATTTTAGCTGCTTCTTCATACTTGCCGAATTATACGATGGTTTTTAATTTTTACGCCACAAGATTGCAGCCGTCGCTCCCAGCCCTGCTGATTGCCGATCGTTTTAGTTTCGGTATATAGTCCAGCTTTTTCTTCAGACTTAGTAAATTTGGCGAACTTTGAGTAAAGTGGGTGAGTGTTGCTCAAAAATGTTTCTTTGCGATGGAGGATTGGCGGATTATCCTGTTGAGAATAGTCGCGAAATCGCAAGCTCAAATCCCGCAAGTCGATGAGCATCGACCATGACAATGCTGGATGCGCGATCGATTCAAAATTGGGATAATAAAGATAAGAAATACATGGCTTATCGGTATGAAACTTAATCAGATTTGCATCTTCAGTACCACCGATATTCCGGCTGGCGCAACCTTCATACAGCCGCAATTTGGGATCGATTTCATTGAGTGCGGAAATATGAACGTATAGAGCCGCAGGCAATAACTTACCAATTTTACTCTGCTGACAAGCTTGCTTAATTACACCCGGCTCGCCAATCTTAAATAATAATCGATCGGCAACCGCACATGCCTCATCATAGCTGCCAAAAAAAGCTTTAATATCTGCCTTCATTGCCATAGATAAATTTCTTAAACTACGTCTTTGTCCGAATTGAGATAGAGCTAAATAAACTTGTAAATCTAGCGATCGCTGATAGGCGATCGCATCCCATTCAGCTTCATCGGTTGCTGTTAAAACGATTTGAAATGCCCGTTTGATACTACCAAATTCGCTATTTAATTCAGGTTCTGCTGCTAGTTCTCCCTTAATTGGAATTCGTCCCCGTTGACTGACAAATTCCATTAACGGAGCGAGTTGAACCTGATAATCTTCAAACCTTTTGCTCTCAACTCGCACGCGCGGCGTCGTCATCCGCGTATATAGTCTCGCCGCTCGAAAACTTTCGGCTTGCGATAGATCGCGAAATACTAAAAAAATTCCCAATCCGATTGGAATGGCATCGACACTCAAAACTCGATCGATATATTCTTTTAATTCTACTTGTTGATAATACTTCTGAAAAGTATTGCGCTTAGTTAAAATCCCATCGCCATAAGCTAACATTCCACTCAGATCGTTAACTAAAATCTGTGCGGCGACGATTAATACCCGTCCTGTCAATTCCCACGCTTGACTTAATGCTCGATCGCGTTCTTGGGGATCTTCGATGACATTAATGATATAGCTAAGATTGACAATATCTGCCGATCGAATCTCAACATCGGGGAAATAATATGGGTCCCAACCTTCACAGTCATACCCCTGCGACTTCAACCGTTTGACATCGCCACCAACGCCACAACCATAGTCAAAAATACTAGTTTCTGTCGTAATAATACCCGACTCGATCGCCAGTCGCACTGGACGAGATAGTTCTACCCGCGAGATGGCGGCACGGTGTCGTTCGACTTCTACTGTGCTTGGTATTTGCGACATAATTAAGTTAGCGATCGATACGTTAACTGCATAAAGTAGCTTTGTAGGGTGGGCACTGCCCACCATCTAGATTTATCTAAGTTCTAGAGATATGTTTGAAGTGAGTATTTTGAATAAATAAGAATTTAAATGTAGCTCATTCATAATATCTGAAACTTAGATGGTGGATACTGCCCACCATACATTTATTACTACACTAAACCCACTCAGCATTTTCTAGAGGAGTTCCTTCAACAATGGCGCATTCAAAACTACTAATTTCGATGGCACAATCATCCCATCTATCCCATTTAGAATCTGATAACCAGGCATACTCAAAAGCAACTCCTTTGCCATAAGCTCCCTCAAAATTAACGAAACTCATATCCGAATGGCCGAAATCGACGTAACTTATATCGGCATCCTGAAAATTTGCATTCCTTAAAACTGCATATCTTATACAAGTATAACCGCCAGATGCATTACCTATTCCGATACTACTATACTGTCCAGGCCAAGTATTAATATTGTCTTTGAAGAAGAATGATTGACTTCTCCCATAATCTCCACTGAGATCTGCACCTGTAAAATTAACTTCACTAAGGTCGGCTCGATCTAAGTTAATACCTCTCAAAACAGCATTACTTAGATCGATTCCATGAAGATATATTCCAGCAAAGTCTCGCTCGCCAGCGACATAAACATCTAATAACTCTTGTGCCGTCATCTTTCTACTCATAAGATTCTGCTCCAACACATTCGTTCAAATCCTTTGCTGAGACAAGGTTTAAATATATTTTACAAATAGTCGATCGCACTTTATAGTCGAATCGAGGTTGGTGAAGATCGATCTGTTATTGGTGGGTGAGGGCGGGTTCGATTGAGATTTTCAGAATTATGTGGAATCAATCTCATAAACCCGCCCCTACAGATCCTTGTGTTATTTACCAACTTGAATTAATTCGACTTTATAACCTGTCGGATCTTCGACAAAAGCAATTACCGTGCTGCCGTGTTTCATCGCTCCTGGTGCGCGAACGACTTTGCCGCCTTTAGCCGCAATCGCATCGCAGGTGGCATAGATATCATCCACCCCGATCGCGATATGACCGTAGGCATCGCCGATCGTATATGCTGAGGTATCCCAATTATGGGTGAGTTCGATGACCGAATGGTCGGATTCACCACCGTAGCCGACAAAAGCTAGCGTAAACTTGCCATCTGGATAGTCTTGTTTGCGGAGGAGCTTCATTCCTAACACTTCGCAATAGAAGCGGATCGATGCCTCTAAATCGCCCACACGCAGCATTGTATGTAATAAACGCATAGCTCTAAATGCCCGATTTACAAAATTTGGTGACTAAACTTGCTAACTAATGTGTCTTCAGGTCGTATGATAACCTGTTGGCACCGATCGTTGCCACGGAACGGATAATCAGGGTGTCAAGCTACATTAGTTTACGGAAAGATCGATTACCTACGGTAGGCTAAGCCAACGAGATCGAAGGATGAGGGAACAACTATGAACATGCCAGATATGGCAATTGCGGAAATCAGAGCTAGAGAGATTCTCGATTCTCGCGGTCGCCCGACAGTAGAAGCAGAAGTATACTTAGCCAATGGTGGATTTGGGTTAGCTCAAGTTCCTAGCGGCGCATCAACGGGCAGTTTTGAAGCCCACGAATTGCGGGATGACGATCCTAGTCGCTATGGCGGCAAAGGCGTCCTCAAAGCTGTTACGAATATTCAAGACAAAATCGCGCCAGCACTGGAAGGCATGGATGCCTTCGATCAAATCGCGATCGATCGAGCGATGATTGAATTAGATGGTACGCCTACCAAATCCAAATTGGGGGCTAATGCTATTTTAGCGGTATCGCTCGCTAATGCCAAAGCGGTCTCTAATGCTCTCGGAGTGCCGATTTATCGGTATCTGGGTGGCCCCTTAGCCAACCTATTACCCGTACCGCTGATGAATGTCATCAACGGGGGCGCACACGCTGCCAATAACATTGACTTCCAAGAATTCATGATCGTCCCCGTCGGTGCGACATCCTTCAAAGAAGCCCTGCGCTGGGGAGCCGAAGTCTTTGCCTCTCTAAGCAAAGTTTTAGACCAAAAGGGTCTCCTAACTGGTGTCGGCGATGAAGGTGGCTTCGCACCCAATTTAGAGTCCAATCAGGCATCATTGGAGTTGCTGATTGCCGCGATCGAATCGGCAGGCTACAAACCGGGCGAACAAGTCGCGCTAGCTCTCGACGTAGCAGCGAGTGAATTTTACAAAGATGGTAACTACATCTACGATGGCAGCAGCCATACCCCAGTAGAGTTTATCGACTATCTAGCCGATCTCACCACTAAATATCCGATCGTCTCGATCGAAGATGGTTTGCACGAAGATGATTGGGCAAACTGGCAATTACTCACTCAAAAAATCGGCTCCAAAGTCCAACTAGTCGGCGATGACTTATTCGTGACTAATTCCACCCGCTTGCGCCAAGGCATCGACCAAAAATCAGCCAATGCCATTTTGATCAAACTCAATCAAATCGGTACCCTGACTGAAACCCTGCAAACGATCGACCTGGCGACACGCAACGGTTTCAAATCGATTATCAGCCATCGCTCTGGCGAAACTGAAGATACCACCATCGCCGATCTCGCCGTCGCCACTCGCGCCGGACAAATCAAAACTGGTTCTCTGTGTCGTAGCGAACGGGTAGCCAAATACAACCGCCTCCTCCGCATCGAAGATGAATTAGGCGATTTGGCAATCTATGCAGGTCTAGAATAATCGATTTGGCACAGCCGACGCTACACGGACGGTTAATTTAAGTTCGATCGTGTACGAAGGAGGGGCAATTCAGGAATTGCCCCTCCTTTTTTAGCGATTTGGAAAAGCCCTGACCTTTGAGATCCTGGAAGTGGAGGGTGGGCACCAATACTTCTTGGTTAAGAACTGCTGCTTGCTATTTTACACGATCGAAACACCAGTAATTCTCAATTCCCGATTCCCAATTCCTAACTCTTAAACACCGACTTCCGACACGATAGTACCGTTACTTATGCCTAAGACTGCTAGTTCGATCGACTCACTTCGATATAATGCTATTAATGAGCCATTCGCCACTGTCACTGACCCATGGATACCAAAGCCTTTAAGAGATCGCTCAACCAATCAGATAACTATCATCGCAAAGGATTCGGACATCAGGCTGATGTTGCTATCGTGCTGGAATCTGAATATCAAAGCAATCTGATTCAAGAAATACGCGATCGCAATTACACCCTCACTCGCGGCGATGTCACGATTAAACTAGCCAAATCTTTTGGCTTTTGTTGGGGGGTAGAAAGAGCGGTAGCCATTGCATATGAAACGCGCCAGCACTTTCCCACAGAACGGATTTGGATTACTAATGAAATCATTCATAACCCATCTGTCAATCAGCGGTTGCGGGAAATGAATGTTAATTTTATTCAGGTCGAAAACGGCGTAAAGAACTTCGATCTTATCGATCGGGGGGATGTGGTGATTTTACCTGCTTTTGGTGCTAGCGTCCAAGAAATGCAACTATTAAATGATAAGGGTTGCACGATCGTCGATACTACCTGTCCGTGGGTATCTAAGGTGTGGAACACGATCGAGAAGCACAAGAAGGTCGATTATACTTCGATTATTCACGGTCAGTACAAGCATGAAGAAACTGTCGCTACTAGTTCTTTTGCCAATAAGTATTTAGTCGTGCTGAATATGGCGGAGGCCAATTATGTTGCCGATTATATTTTAAATAATGGCAATTCTCCTCAAGAGAAGCTCCAACGTCGTAACGAATTTTTAGCTAAATTTAGTAATGCTTGTTCCGCAGGGTTCGATCCGGATCTCGATTTAGAAAAAGTGGGGATTGCCAACCAGACAACTATGCTTAAAACCGAAACTGAAGCGATCGGTAAATTATTCGAGCGGACGATGATGAAAAAGTATAGCACTGCCGAACTAAACGACCACTTCCAAAGCTTCAATACGATCTGTGATGCCACCCAAGAGCGTCAGGACGCCATGTTTGAGCTGGTAGACGAGAAACTCGATCTGATGGTTGTCATCGGTGGTTACAATTCATCTAATACCACGCATCTCCAGGAAATTTCGATCGAACATCAAATTCCTTCGTATCATATCGATAGCGATGTCCGTATTTTGGCTGATAATCAAATCGAACACAAACCGCTATTTAAAGAGTTAGAAATTACTAAAAATTGGCTCCCAGATGGCCCAATTACCGTTGGTGTCACATCGGGTGCTTCGACTCCAGACAAAGTAGTCGAAGCGGCGATCGAACGCATCTTTGCGACTAAAAGCGGAGTTGTTACAACTAGCCATATAACTGCTTAATGTGTCCGTTCATACCGATTGAAACTCAAAGCTCAGTAATTATAAAAAGTGAAGACTCCATGACAAAAGTGAAAAAAGACTAAAATTTTCCCGATTTTCTTAATCTTTAATAAAAGTACTGTTTTCTCCCTAAATTAGCAGGTTATGATATTAATTATGAATTGAGGTGCGATTGGTGCTCCACACACTATTAGCGATTATTGCGGTTATTATCTTGCTGGTGATTTGTTGGTGGCTGAGCTATTGTCAGCGACTGCGCGCGCGCAGTCGGCGGCTGACGATGACGGAGTCTAGCTCCAATCGACGATTTTACAAGCGGGTAAATCGAGATCCCGAAGAGCAATACATTGAGGGAGTCGGGTATGTAATTGGCGATTTAAGTTGCAGTTACAATGCCAGATCTCCATACATTCGCTGTGCTGTGAATCCAGACGGACTTTGCCAAGATTGTCGCCACTACCACAAAAAAGAGGAATAACAGTGGATGGCTCGATCGTCACAGAGCGAGCGATTGCTGTTGTCAATCGATGATTATCTTTCCCGCCGTATGATGGTCGATCTCTACTCATCGCAGCGGGAATTTCTATATTGTCAGATCGATCCTCGATCGAGATCGTTTGTTAAGCCAATTGGCGTAGTCTGAATATATAGAAAACAATTAATTCGACCTCTGAGTCATCATTATTTAGATCGCTCGCGATCGTATTAGCTTGGATCTGGCGATCGTCATTAAATGCACTCTCAATCGGCTCACAAGGACCCTCACAAGTTTAGCCTTCGCCCTCGGTTGTGGATATCGCTGGCAATTGGTGGTGTAGTAGCCATGCTATTACCCGATTGGATGTATATAACGACTCGAATCCTCTGCGTTTGGGATGCAGTCACGATCTCCTTTCTAATTCTGACGTGGCGATTGATGTTTCTTGCAACCCCAGAAATGATGCAAAGGTTGGCACTCAAAGAGGACGAAGGGCGGTGGATTATCTCGATCTCGATCGCTGTAGCGGCCTGTATCAGCCTGATTGCCGTCGGTACGATTCCACACGAAAAGCAAGCTCCAACTGCGATTTTGTTTATGCATTTAGGAGTCTCGATCGCTACAATTATTGGCTCATGGTTATTGGTGCATACTATTTTCACCCAACACTATGCCCATTTATATTATCAGGGCGATAAAACGCTGGCCGAACGAAAATCTTCAGGCTTAGACTTTCCCGAAGAACTAGAACCCGATTACTGGGATTTTATGTACTTTGCCTTTGTAATTGGGATGACAAGTCAGGTATCAGATGTCAACGTTACATCTCGCGAAATGAGACGCTGGAGCTTGTTGCATGGGATCTTATCTTTCTTTTTTAATACAACAATTTTAGCCATCACAATTAATATGGTTGCTGGTATAATCTAATCGATCTGGATAGGGGGTAGAGGGTAGTGAACAGTGAATAGTGAATAGATGGGTCACAAGCTTCCCCATCTACCTATCCGCCCATCCTCCGGTGGTACAGTCTACTCATCCACCCATCTACCCCTGTAGTGCGGTATCCCCTACTAAGACAAATGGCCGAGATCGGCTAAAATCCCAACTATCTATCTGGTTGACAACTCGATCGACCTTCTCCAGCTAAGCTTAATTTTATGCAGAATCGGTTCTCTGACAACTTTTCTGGCGATTTATCCGGTGGTGACCTTGGGATATCCGGTTTTTATAATAAAACCCGCACCGTCGGACAAGGAAATCAAGCTTGGGTATTAATGACAATTATTGGGCTGCTATCGCTCGGTGCGATCGGTTCGCGACTGGGTTATTTACAATTAAATCAGGGCGTAAAAAATCGTCAAATTGCCGAAAATAATCGCGTCCGCACGGTGGCTAAGCCGCCCGTGCGCGGTAATATTTACGATCGCAAAGGTCGGCTTTTAGCTGGTAACAAATTATCGCATTCGGTCTTTATTTGGCCTTTGGCTCTCAAGCGTGAAAATTGGCTCAAAACTCGTCGCGAGGTAGCCCAAATTCTGGCTCTGGATGAAGACACGATCCAGCAGAAGATGACTGGAACGAGTGTCAATTCTACCAATCGGGTGCGGATCGTGCGAGATTTGACCACCGCACAGATTACCAGACTTAAGGAATACGGTGCCGAAAAAGAAGGGATCGATGTCGATATCGAATCGGTACGTTATTATCCCGGCGGACAACTTGCGGCGCACGTTCTGGGCTACACCGGAGAAATGAACGATCGCGAGTTGGCCAAACGCCGATCGATGGGCTACCGTTTGGGCGATGTCACAGGCAAAATGGGACTAGAATCGACCCTCGAAGACAGGTTGCGCGGCGAGTGGGGCGGTACCCAAGTGGAAGTAGATGGCGCGGGGAGATTGCAGCAATTTTTGGGGCAAAAGGTCTCTAAGCCGGGGCAAGATGTGACGATTACAATCGATCGCGATCTTCAAAAAGTGGCTGAAGATGCACTGGGCACTCATAAAGCCGCACTTATCGCCATGGACCCGCACACGGGTGAAATCTTGGCGATGGCCAGTCGCCCCGCTTTCGATCCCAATTCACTCTCTGGGCGGATTTCTCCTGCCGTCTGGAAAGAACTGCAAGGCAAAGATCACCCCTTTGTCAATCGTGCGCTGAGTGTCTTCCCACCTGCTAGTACTTTCAAAATCGTCACGACTACCGCCGCCTTAGAATCTGGCAAATTCAAGCCCGATGCAATTCTCCAAACTTATGCCTCCTTGCGAATCGGTGGCTTTACCTTTTCCGATTGGAATCATGCTGGCTTTGGAGCAATAGGCTTTCCCGGTGCTATGAAATGGAGTAGTAACACGTTCTTTGGCCAAGTTGGTCAGCGGGTGGGTGGAGAAACTTTGATCGACTGGGCGCGCAAATATGGGTTTGGTAAAAAAACTGGGATCGAACTACCTGAAGAACGCAAAGGTTTGGTATCTGATGATAACTGGAAACAACTCAACTATAAAATACCCTGGTCGATTGGCGATACGATTAACATGTCAATCGGGCAAGGATTTCTGCAAACTTCACCGCTCCAAGTAGCTGGGATGTTTGCCGTGCCTGCCAATGGTGGCTATCATGTTCAGCCTCACTTGCTCAAAGATGCCACTAAACGCGAACGGCGACAATCGATGAATCTCAAACCCAGTACGATTGCGACTCTGCGTAAAGGTTTACGCCAAGTCGTCGATGGTGGTACTGGTGGTGCGCTAAATGTCAAAACTATCCCACCTGCAAGCGGTAAAAGCGGTACGGCTGAAGCCCCTCCTGGCGAAAACCATGTCTGGTTTGGTGGCTATGCACCAGTAGATAAACCGGAGATTGTGGTTGTAGCTTTTGGGGAACACACTGGCGGTGGTGGGGGTAAAACTGCCGCACCAATGGTACTCAAGGTGATGGAAGCCTATTTTAATGGCGGCAAACCTTTACCGACAACAGAAAAAGATAAAGAGAAGGCGACTTCCCAACCAGTACGAAACAGAACCCGCGCTCGTCGTCGGTAAAACTCGGTAGACTATAGATTGGGCAACATCGATTCTAAATCCGATCGAGTGCCCATCTGTACCGTCGAAATGCCCTCGCAAGTACGCTTAATCAGTCCATTGAGGACTTTGCCAGGGCCGACTTCGATCGATCTCTCGATGCCCAATGCGGCCAACTGGAGCGAGATTTCTCGCCACCGTACCGAACCTGTAATTTGACGATCGAGTTGTGCTTTGAGTTCGCTACCCTTTGTGGTTGGTGTCGGCGCGACATTAGACAACACGGGGATTTGGGCTTCGCGAAACTCAATTGGGGCGAGCAATTTCCCAAACTCAGTGGCGGCTGTTGCCATCAGCGGCGAGTGGAAGGCACCAGAAACATTCAGCGGGATGGCACGTTTGACTTTAATTTTGCTCAATACCGCCGCAATCCCTTCACTGGTACCAGAAATTACCACCTGAGCGGTACTATTATCGTTAGCGATGACGACACCTTCACTATCGGCGATCGCGAGTTCTAGTTTATCTCGATCGAAACCGATTAAGGCTGTCATTCCCCCTTCCGACGCCAGATCCATCAATTCGGCACGACGTTTGACCAGTTCCAATCCCGTCTCGAAGTCTAATACTCCCGCCGCATACAAGGCCACATATTCGCCCAAACTATGCCCTGCCACAGCATCGGGACTCAAACCACGCTGTTTGAGCGCGTCTACTAAAATACTTTCAATGACATACAAACACGGTTGTGTATAGCGAGTATTTGCTAATTTTTCTTCATCATTTTGACAAATATCGACTACCGACCAACCGAGAATTTCTGTGGCTCGATCGTATGTTTTTTTAGCCGCATCTAGCTCGATTAAATCTACACCCATTCCGAGTACTTGCGAGCCTTGTCCGGGGAATACCCATGCAGTTTTCATATTAATTATTAATTGTTATATTTATCTTTTAATGTAAAGGCCGAAGTGAATCTTGGTAACAGTTTTTGTTTTTTCAAACATAAGCTCGTCTAAAGTTATTAGAAAGTTTTCAACTTTAACTATTGGCGATCGATCGTATTTTATCTTAATTGCGATCTCTATTCACTATCCACTAAAATTCAATTGCCCCATTGAAAGATGGCAGCACCCCAACTCAAACCCGCACCGAAACCAGAAGTGGCGATCGTGTCGCCAGCTTGAATTTTACCAGCTCTGACCGCTTCATTGAGCGCGATCGGAATTGAAGCTGCGGAAGTATTGCCATATTTAGCAACATTACTAACTACCTTTTCGGGCGCAATTTGCAGGCGTTCGGCGACAGCATCCATAATGCGTTGATTAGCTTGATGCAAGATCAACCAATCGATATCAGCACTAGTTAGATTGGCTTGATGGATGACTTTATCGATCGCATCGGGAACGCGATTGATGGCAAATCGATAGACTTCTTTGCCATTCATCGTAATGTATTGATACTTACCTTGAGTCAGAGTAATACCGGGCAATAACTCGCGCAGTTCGGGTTTGAAAGCCAGATTGAGACACCGATTTTGGGTACCATCGCTGTTAATTTCAAAGCCTAATAAGCGATCGAGATTTGGATTGCCTTGCAGCAACACTGCACCCGCACCATCGCCAAATAATACGCAAGTATTGCGATCGTTCCAATCCACCCATCGCGACAACAGATCCGCACCAATTACCAGAATATTCCGATATACACCCGATCGAATAAATTGCGACGCAGTAACTACACCAAACACGAATCCCGAACAAGCTGCTGTCAAGTCAAAAGCTACCGCCCTCGTCGCGCCTAACTGCGCTTGAATCTGACAAGCCGTACCGAATAAGTCTTCAGAAGAAGAAGTCGCTAAGATAATCATATCGACATCCGTCGCAACCATTCCCGCCATGTTTAGAGCCTGCTGTGCCGCTTGCGCCGCCAAACCAGCTAGCGACTCGCGATCGTGACTGATATGCCGCTGCCGAATTCCCGTGCGGCTAGAAATCCACTCATCAGAAGTATCTACCACCTGCGCTAATGCATCATTGAGTACTACAGTCTCTGGAGCAGCCGCACCGCAGCCAATAAAGGTAACTCCCATGGATGTGTAGTTTGATGGCATTTAGGTAGAGGGTGGGGGTAGGGATTGGAAAAGAAGGGCAAAGGGGAAAGGGAAAAGGGGAAATTTTAAAATACTTTTACTCACATCTCGATCTACAAAGACCAGTAAAAGTGTAGATAGTGGGGTACCCACAAGGGGTACCCCTACAGGTTAATTGTGTAGGGGTGCCCCTTGTGGGTACCCTGGGTTTACACTAAGCACTAGTATATTTCGACTGATGCAAGATGTGAGTTTACCCTTTAACCTTTCCCCCAACATCAATACAAATATCGACTAGTCGCCAGCAACGGTAGTTTCTTTTCGAGGTGCGGTATCGCGAGTCGAAGATTGGATTTGGGCGATGATATTTTTATCTACAGCACTCTTGGCAGAACGGATCGCATTCGCGATCGAAAAAGCATCCGAACTGCCATGACTGATAATGCAGACGCCTTCTACTCCTAATAGTAAACCACCACCATGTTCGGCGGCATCGATGCGCTTCTTGAGCCGCTTGAGGTTGGGTTTGAGTAGAGCCGTACCGACTTTGCCATTTAGCCCCCGTGGTAGCTCTTCCTTGAGCATTTGCACGACGATATTGCCTACCGCTTCGGCAAACTTGAGCAAGATATTCCCCACGAAACCATCGCAGACGATCGTATCAAAATTGCCCGACAGGACGTCGCGCCCTTCTGCATTGCCGACAAAATTAATATGCGGGTTCTGCTGCAAAATCTCGTGTGCTTCGAGAGCTACGGCATTACCTTTAGATTCTTCTTCGCCGATGTTTAATAGCCCCACCTTGGGAGATTCTACCCCCAGTACATACTGACTGTAGATCGAACCCATTACGGCAAATTGTTCGAGATATTTGGGACGACAATCGACATTTGCACCGACATCTAAAATTAATACCGACTTATCGGCACGATTGGTAGGAAATACCGCCGCAATTGCAGGTCTATCGATTCCCCTCAACCGTCCCAGTCTCAATAATGCGGCTGCCATCGCCGCGCCAGAATGCCCAGCCGAGACTACCGCATCGGCTTTACCATCTTTGACGAGCTGCATCGATACATTGATCGAAGCCTTGGGCTTACGCCGCAGGGCACCCAGCGGTTCTTCGTGCATTTCGATCGTCCCTTCGGCGGGGACGACCTCGATTTTAGGAGCGTTGGGATGCCGATCGAGACAAGCCTGAATTCGATCGGGATCGCCGACCAAGATGACGTCTACATCTGCTAATTCTGTTTGGGCCAGGATCGCACCCGCGACGATGGCGGCGGGTGCATCATCCCCACCCATTGCGTCAAGTGCGATGCGTGCGCGAGTTGAAGCCATTGATGCCACTTAAGTAGAAACCATCCGAATTCTACCAGAATATGGCCACCAGTCACACGATCGAACGGAAACATACTAGCTCAATTTGCTAGTAATGGTTTTTGGCTTTGCTGGAGTGATGTATGAAAGGCTAGGCAGGAAAGCGGGGAGCGGGGAGGAGGTAAGTAAATTAAAAGAGTAACAGCTTAAGACGTTTCAGGAATACTTAACCACTGAGGAGATATTCGATCGAGCTGATGTTGCAGATGATTTGGTGTCTGACAGAATATCTACCAAAGTTAACACTGGTGGATGCAAGTTGGGTGGGAGAAATACTCGATCGATTGGTTGATTTAGATGCAAATATCCCCAAGTTCTTTAAAAACTTGGGGATACTTAGAGGCTATTATTTACTAGAACTTACCAGCTAACGCATCCACACATCGATCGCAAATTACTGGATGTTCGCTATTTTGACCGACTGTAGGTGAATAGTTCCAGCAGCGATCGCACTTGGTACCATCAGCATTTACTACACCAATTTTACCAGTTTCAACAGTTGTTTGATGTTGCAAACCTTCTAGTCGGCTAGCATCATCGATTAACTCGACTTGCGATGCGAGGAAAAAGTATCGCAATTCGTCAATGCCATTAGATGCATTTTGGGGTGCGGCTGGTTTCGTCGGGACATGTACGGGTGTATTTGGGATTAATTCGCCTGAGTCTTCGATCGCCGATACCGTCCGTTCGGTGTAATATTGTGCGCCGATGATGTAATCCTTGTAGGCGATCGCGCGATCGAATGTTTGTTTGCGTTTCTCTTTGGTTAACAAATTACGCACTACGAATAAGCCGCTCATCACCATCCCGACGCCTTGGAGAGTCGTTTCTACAAATGGAACCCGATTAACGATATCGAGCAATCCGATCGCGATATACAATCCAAATGCTCCGGTTAATACCAGGAGAATATTGCCAATCAATCGCCAACCTTTACTATATGCTTCGATCGCTGTGGCAATGCTACCAGTTACGACGTTACCCCCGCTGTGCAATACTTCTTGAATGAGTGGCAGCGGCGAGGCATTAACTAATTTATCGATCGTCGGTGTCCGAGAAGTAGTCGCACTAACTACCACTCCCCCCCTCATACTACCCTCCTGGGAAGGGCTGGGGGTGGGTGTCGTGGGTTCCGTGGGTTCCGAATGCGCCGAAAATGCTCTCAACTTCGCTTTGAGTTCCGGATCGCTCACTTGCAATAATACCTTTGCCTCTAGGCTAGAACCGATCGCTTTATCGGTGCGCGCCTGTTCCATCACCTTGTTGACATCTGTCCGCAGGTCGCGAATTTTGTCCCAATTGAGGGCTAAATCCGGCTGTAACCATTGCGGATCGAGTTTGACCCAGCCAGACTCAAATACAGATTTATAAGGGGTTTGGTAGGGCAAATACTGCCAGATATCTTCTGCCATGTGACAGAGGACGGGGGCAATCGCGCGGGTGAGATTTTCGAGGATAATTGCCAAGACTGTCTGACAACTGCGACGCCGGAAGGATGTCGGCGCGCTGATGTAGAGGCGATCTTTGGCGATATCTAGATAGAAGTTGGACAGATCGACGATGCAGAAATTCTGAACTAGTTGGAAGAATTTAAAGAATTGATATCGATCGAATGCTTCGGTGATTTCGGCTAATACCACACTCATCCGGTGCAGCATATATCGATCGAGTTCGGCTAATTCAGCATAAGGCACGGCATCTTTTGCTGGATCGAAGTCGTGGATATTTCCGAGCAGGAATCGCGCTGTATTCCGAATTTTGCGGGAAGCATCAGATAATTGTTTGAGGATATTGGGGCCGATTCTGACTTCAGTCGCATAATCGACCGATGATACCCACAAGCGGACGAGATCGGCTCCATAAGCCGGATCTTTCTGCTGGTTTTTGCCGCCATCCATCACCACCATTGGGTCGATGATATTGCCCAATGATTTACTCATTTTCTCGCCTTTCTCATCCAATACGAAGCCATGGGTGAGGACGGTTTTAAATGGTGCGATGCCATTATTAGCGACGCTAGTGAGCAAACTCGATTGGAACCAACCCCGATGTTGATCGGAGCCTTCGAGATACATATCGACTGGATAGATTAAATTATCTCGTTGGTTGGCAACCGCCGCCCAGGAGGAGCCAGAATCGAACCAGACATCCATGGTGTCGGTACCTTTGATATAGGTACGGCCATTATGACGATGAGATTCGGGTAATAGTTCTTCAACAGACATGGAGTACCACGCATCGGAACCATGTTCGCGGAAGATGTTTTGGACGTGGTTAATCGATGCTTCTGTTAGTAATGGTTCGTTGGTTTCAGCATCATAAAAAACGGGAATTGGTACGCCCCAATTGCGCTGACGAGAGATGCACCAATCCGATCGTTCGGCGACCATGGGCGTGATCCGATTCTCACCTTGAGCGGGAATCCATTCGACTTCGGAAATCGCTTTTAGTGCTGCTTCTTTAAACCCTTTAACCGATGCAAACCACTGTTCGGTAGCACGGAAAATTGTCGGCTTTTTGGTACGCCAATCGTAGGGATATTTATGTGCGTATGATTCCTCTTTAATTAGCGATCGAGCTTCGATTAAGGCTTGAATGACTAATTCATTACCATCGCCTAAAACATTCGCACCTTTTAATAGTTCTCCGGCTTCGTCGGTAAAATTACCATCGCCATCGACAGGTGCCAGAATTGACAAACCGTACTTCTGACCGACGATATAATCTTCTTGACCGTGCCCTGGGGCGGTATGTACCAACCCAGTCCCGGATTCTGTCGTGATATAGTCGCCGCCGATAATCACCGGACTGTGGCGATCGTAGAGCGGATGTTTGTAAGTAGTATGTTCTAAATCTGCACCTTTGATTTCGGCTTTGGTAGTTAGATGCAGGTTAAATTTAGCAGCTAATCCTTCGACCATATCGGCAGCCACGATCGCATATTTGCAGCCATCGTATTTATTATCTTCTGGTGCGGCAACTTCGACGATCGCGTAGTTGAGATCGGGATTTACCGCCACGGCTAAATTCGCCGGAATCGTCCAAGGGGTAGTCGTCCAGATTGCGACTGCTAAATCTTCCTGAAATGGTTCTAAAATTGCCTTAGCAGCATCGGCAACCTGCGTGACCTTAAATGCAGCGAAGATACTCCGCGAGACGTGTCCTTCGGGATATTCTAGCTCTGCTTCTGCCAGAGCCGTCTTGGAACTGGGACTCCAATGCACGGGTTTCAAGCCGCGATAGATATAGCCTTCGAGCACCATTTTTCCGAACACGCCAACTTGTGCCGCTTCATATTCGGGTTGCAGGGTGAGATAGGGCTTATCCCATTCCCCCCAGACACCCAGCCGCTTGAAGCCGATCTTTTGTTCTTCTACCGTTTTGAGCGCGAATGCTGCCGCTTTCTGCCGTAGTTCCAGCGGTGTCAAACTCAGACGTTCCGCTGGCTTCATATCTTGGATGACTTTAAGCTCGATCGGTAGTCCGTGACAATCCCATCCCGGCACGTAGCGGACTTTGCGCCCTTTGAGCAGTTGGTAACGGTTGATGATATCTTTGAGCGTTTTATTCAGCGCGTGACCCATATGCAGCGAGCCATTAGCGTATGGAGGGCCATCGTGCAGCACAAAAATCTCGCCAGGGTTGGACTGTGACAGTCGTTCAAAAATTTGCTCGTCTGCCCAGAATTTTTGCAGTTCGGGTTCGCGAATGACAGCGTTAGCGCGCATGTCAAACTTAGTCTGGGGTAGGTTTACCGTATTTTTGTAACTTCCTGGTGCTGTCACAGTAGTAAATGCTCGATTGTTTGTATCCGTATATTATAGGCTTACAGGTGGAGGTATGGCCGATTCGATCGCTAGTCTTTAAAGGACACTATCTGCTTGCGACCAGGTAAACCGAAAAGTCGTCCCTCGACCGAGTTCGGATTCAATTGCGATCTCGCCACCATGACTGTGGACGAGCTTTTTGACAATCGATAATCCGATCCCGGTATTTTCCTGTCGGTCTCGCTCGACTAAAGTTTGGAAAATATCAAACACCCGATCGAAATCGGCTGCGGGAATGCCTGGGCCATCATCTGTCACCGCAAATTTCCACAAATCTGCTTGAAGCTGGGCGGTAATCTGAATGTGTCCATCAGTGCGGTCGTGATGTTTGTAAGCATTACCGATTAAATTAGCAAAGACTTGGCTTAGAAGTAAGCGATTAGTGACGATCGGCGGTAGATTTGTGGGTAAATCGATCCTAAAACTGTCCGAAATGTTCAGAGAATCGATAATTTCTGCTAATAAATCCTCAATCGCAAAAGTTGTCAAACTTACCTCAGTCTGACCGACACGGGCGTAATCGAGCAAACCATCGATTAAAGATGTCATCCGGACTACCCGCGATCGCATTAAGTTTAGGTAATTTTGGGTTTCAGCACCAATTTTTTCAGCCAGACTCTCTTCAATCCATTCCGAGAGATTGGCAATTCCGCGCAGGGGTGCTTTGAGATCGTGAGAAACAATATAAGCAAACTGGTCTAATTCTTGATTGCGTCGTTCGAGTAGGGCAGTGGTTTTGGCAAGTTTGAGCGTCTGCTCTTGGAGAGAAAGTTCGGTCTGCTTGCGCTCTGTAACCTCACAGATGATGCCAAGCATTCGATCGGCCCGATCGTTGTTGTAGTAAGATCTACCAAATGCGTCGAGCCAGTGGATACTACCATCTGGCCAAATTACTCTGTACTGTGTTACAAAATCACTGTGAGTAGTAACTGCCAGTTCGAGTGCTGCTTTGACTGCGGGCAAATCTTCAGGATGAACTCGTCGTTCCCAATCTGCATATGAGTACTCCGCCGCGCTGAATGTATAGCCCAGCATCTTCGCATGATAGTCATTCCAGACCAATTTTTTGGTGACTAAGTTCCAGTCAAAAACACCCATTCGCGCAGCATCGGTCGCTAGTGTCATCCGTTCGGCCAAATTTCTAGTCAAAAGCATCGCGGCTTCTAGTTCTAGCGTCCGTGCAGCCACCCGTGCTTCTAGTTCGTCATTAACTTGTTGAAGTTGGGCTTCAACTAACTCACGAGCGCGGATTTGCTGCTCTAGTGCCTGATTTGTCGCTGCTAACTGCGCTGGACTCGGCAGCAGCAAAGCTTGTGGAATCAATTTCACCAATACTAGGGCAGTATAAGCAGAAACGATACCAGTAGCAGCTTTCACAGTGCCGGAGAGCCAGTATACTGGATGCCACAGCGTCCAGACCTCTAACAGGTGAGTAGTCCCGCACAGAATAATAAATGCCCCAAATAGATTAAAAATCCAATTAAAGGGTAGATCTTCGCGTTTTTCAACGAAATGAAATAAAGTCAATGGAATCGAAAAATAGGCAATCGCGGTCGTTAGATCCGATATCAGATGTAATCCTACTAATTCGGTTTTCCACAGGTAACAATGTCCGTGGGGAATAAAAAATTCTGACATCAATAGGTGTGTGAAATATTCCATTATCGATTTAGATATATGTATCTCCGCTGATTTACTTAGATGAAAAATCTACTTCAGCACGACGAAACTATCGAAAGTGACTGCGAACGCTCCAATATTAAAACATTTAATGTTAGGGCAAAACATTATACTTAAAATGCATTCGTGACAAGTTAAGAAAATCAGAGATTTGTCAAAAGGGTAATAAAAAGATGCCAAACTGTTTCTAGTCAAGAGTTTGAGGGAATAGAGGCCTGATGACCAGCCGCCGAAGAAGTAACCGCGACCACGCCAAAAAGAACCACCAACCAGGTGTGGAAGATGAGATCATCGCCGCTCAAGTAGAGGCTTTATTGACACCAGCAATTTTCAATCAAAGTCATTACTACCGACAATTAGGGCTGAGAAATCGGCTGTTAAATTTACCCTTGATGATGGCAGCAGTGCTGACGCTACTGTGGCGGAATGTGCCAGGAGTCAGAGAACTAAGCCGAATGTTAGGGCGAGAAGGATTTTTGTGGTGTGAGCCAACACAAGTAAGTCAACAGGCGATTGCACAAAGATTTCTGACCTTTCCATCTGAGTTATTTGAGAGAGTGTTTAAGGAATTACTGCCAGAATTTAGAGTGAAGTGGCACCAGAGAAAACAGCGATTGTTGCCACAAAGCATTGAATTTGCTCAAGCAAAATTTGAGCGGATTTGGGCATGTGATGGCTCCACATTGGAAGCGATATTCAAGAAATTAGATAGCTTATCTGATGTGCCAATCGGACAACTAGCGGGAAAAATGGGAGTAGTCATAGATTTGGTGACGAGATTGCCGATTGAAATCTGGTTTAGAGAAAATCCCAAAGCTTCAGATGTTAATTTTGAGAAAGATATCCTGAATTTAGTAACATCGGGCACTTTATTGCTCTTGGATCGAGGCTTCTATCATTTCCAATTTTGGCAAGAATTAATTAACAGAGATATTCATTTTATTACTCGATTAAAAAAAGGTGCATCGCTACAGATAGAGCGAGTATTTAGCAATAGTTATAGTATCCGTGACCGAATAGTGCGGATGGGGTCTGGCACCAAAAAGACTCCATATATAACTGTAAGATTAGTCGAAATTAAAGTGGGTAAAGTCTGGTATTCTTATCTAACTAGTGTACTCGACCCATTGAATCTTCCTCCCTATGTAGTCGCCGATTTGTACGGAAGACGGTGGCGAATTGAAGAGGCTTTTAATACTGTTAAACGATTGCTCGGGTTGAGTTATTTATGGACTGGTTCAGTTAATGGAATTAAATTACAGATGTGGGGGACTTGGCTGTTTTATGCAGTTCTAGTCGATTTAGGTGATGCTGTAGCTGATGAATTATCTCTCCCATTCGACCGCATTTCTTTAGAGATGATTTATCGAGGTCTTTATCACTTTCATGTAGCTCATCATAAAGGTTTAGCTGCCAATCCAGTCACCTATTTTGCTGCCCCAGAGAATCAAGATTTAGGTATTGTTAAAACTGTTCGTAAACCTAATGTTAAGTTAATTATTGCACCTTTTCCTGATTCTATGAGTCGAACAGACAATTTTTTCTTCGACTCATCGCCTCAAGCCCGCTTGACAAGTGCGATCGCTTCTTAACTTGTCACTAATGCTTAAAATGTATCGAGCATGTCAGCCAAAAATTTCTAAATTAAGTCATTACTATCGAGCAAACTTAATTTGCTGACTTGTAGCTCAATTGTCCGCCCACTAAGTAAATACACCACTCATCATTCCACAGACGCCATTTGAGACCGATCGCCTAACTCTTGCCAGAAGCTAGTTTAGTTTCAGCAAAATCATCAATTGAGGCTTAAATGCTGTCTCAGTCAAGTTTCTAGACAAAACCTCAACTAAGCTCTATACATTATGGGATACTAATAATTATGTTCTCTCTATCTTTTGGCTGATTGCACCAGATGCTTCGATCGGCTGAGGGTGCAAGCTGTGAGTACAGTGAAATGTTTCTGCACTCTGTCGATCGAAATTAAGTACCATTCGAGACGATCGATGGTGCCAGGACTTGCTATCAGTTATTTACAGATGTCCTAGCCAATATTGTATTCCAATCTCGATCGTATCCCAATTGATGGAATCTTGGTGGAATTAACTAACCCAGAAGAGAGCGATCGCCAACCAATATATAAACTGTCACAAACTGCGCTTTTTACCGATCGAGATCGTGGTCGAATATATTTAAGCTGCCCTGACATTTCGATCGCATACTAGATTTCTGGAAAAGGGGGAGCGGTGAGGCAGTAAGTAAATTTGTCGGACAACCCACAATCTACAATTTCGCGGACATATGTTACCAACCAAATTTCGTCGCCAATTAAGACGTGAAGCCGATTTATGGGCGCAAGAAGGTTTAATCGATCGCGCTATACACGATCGAATCGCCCAGAGGTACCAATTTTCAGATCTAGATGTCGAATCTCGCAATAGTTTGATTACCTTATTAATGGGTTTGGGTTGCGTACTAATTGGGATCGGGGTATTGACTTTTGTTTCGGCAAATTGGCAACAATTAGCTAGAGAATGGCGGGTGGGCATCTTGCTCGGCGCGTTTATTTGTGTCAATCTATTGGGCTTTTATCTCTGGCGCGAACCAGCAGGTGGCAAGCAACGATTCGGACAGGGATTGTTACTGCTAGGAGCTTTGATGTTGGGGGGCAATATGGCTCTGATGGGGCAGATGTTCCACGTTAGGGGTGAGTTGTTTCAACTCTTAATCGCCTGGGCGATAGGGGTATTATTGATGGCTTATAGCTTGCGATTGACATCGCTGGGTATCCTCGCGCAGATTCTGATGGGGATGGGTTATTGGCAAGCTTACACTAGTGGATTGTGGTCGTCCGATCGAGTAGATATCGACCCCAATTGGACTTATTTTGTCTTTCAACACATGCCAATTGCGGCGGCATGTTTATTCTTACCTTTGGCTTATTGGTGCCGCTCTCAAGCGATTTTTACACTCGCAGGGATTGCGATTATCTCTTCTTTCCAGAGCAATTTACTACAGCCCTCAATGACATGGGCATCGCGGGGGATTCCAGTTATCAATTTTATGCTTGCCTGTAGCGTACCGCCACTATTGTTATGGGGGTATGGTAATCTTTCGCAATGGTGGCAAGGGAATCATCGCAATAAAATCGGCGCATTTCCTCAAATTAGCCGACGACTGGGTGCATTATCTTTAGGACTGACCTGTTTTACTCTTTCATTTACACCTTTTTTTGGCGTAATGATGGCATCAAGTCAGGCTCGTTTGTCCGCACAGTTCTTAACTTGGGATAGCGTGGTTTTCACGATCGTTACTATCGGTATTTGGCTGTACTTAATTTGGCAATCTCGCAATAATTCTCGCCATTATCCGTGGAATTGGACGACAACGGCAGTTGGTATCGCTAGTTGTACGCTTGCGATTGCAATCTTCGCTCAAGTTAATGCGATCGATACAGCTAGCACCTCCGCTAAACCGACTTTTTTGTTCTTGCTATTTCCAGCCATCTTTTGGGGCTTATTAATTGCAGTGACAATTGTTGCGATCCGATCGGGATTAGCAAATAGCGATCGCGGTGCCTTTTGGTTTGGGTTGGGATTGCTCTCTAGTAGGATTATTATTTGGTTTTTGATGACTCAAAACGATTTAATGACCAAATCATTATTATTTATCCTCTGTGGACTTGGAATTATTGCTGTTGGTTTGTGGTTCGAGCGACACGTCCGTAATTTGAGTGAGGCAAAGGTGAATTAGGGGATAGTGGGTAGTTAAATTCAGGGAGAATTGTAGGGTGTGTTACTGCGCTAGCATAACGTACCAAAGAGCGTAGTTACTTAAATAATATTTAGGATATTGGAGTCAGTTTTATGAGCATGGAAAATCTCGATCGACAACCAGTAGAGCCGATAGCAGAACCCGATGTTGTAAATGCTCCGCCGCTGTTGGAGCCACATCAGAAATTACCTTTTGGTAGATTGGCTGTACCTCTACTTATACAATCCTTACTGATAGGTAGTATTGCTGCGCAGTCAATTTATGCACTCGCCACCGGGACGACTGTCGTTCTCAAAACTATGCCTGTAGATCCCTACGATTTACTCAGAGGTTATTATCAAATCTTGAGTTACGATATTTCTAGTTTTAATACTCTGAAGAATTTACCAGGCTGGGAAAATTTGAAACGTCAAAAAGGTAGTGCGAATCTCGACCGCAACCAGCAAGTATATGTAACATTGAACAAAACCGTTCCAACTGCTAATACCCCGCAAGCATGGAAGCCAGTGGCAATCGATGCTAGACTACCTACGAACTTATCCGCAGATAAAATTGCCATTCGTGGCGTATCAAATGGCGATAGTATCATTTATGGCTTAGAGACTTACTACATGCCCGAAGATCGCAAAGATGGTGTAAATACAGAGATCGTTTCCACTCGATCTGGCAGCCGCAATTTATTAGTAGAAGTCAAAGTCGATAATCGTGGGTTGGCTACGCCTGTAAGTCTCTGGGTAGGCGACAAACAATATCGATTTTAATAATTCGATCGTTGTCGTTTTTTAGCTTACGTGTATATTTCTTGCGAGCGGTTATCGATCGAAGTCTAATTTTGACAATTGGGGAACCATAGCCGGAACAAGACTACTTGGTGCGAATGTATCCCCAATTCATGTCACCGTACTTGCTGCATAAGCTCGAGCTTCAAATTAAGTATTAACTTGCAAAGCTCTAATAAATTCTCGAATCACATCTGTTTTAGTTCTTTCTGCCTGCTCGGTAAAGGTTTCTAGAATTGACAGCTCTCGAACGGGAAGTTTGATATTTAATTGTTTGACTTTTCTAGCTTTGACAGTCATAATCTTTACAAGTAAGTTGGTAATAAAATATCTGTGCTTATAGCTATTTAAACAGAGACAAAAGCTGTATAGAAAACAGCTTAACTAGTCTATTGATGTAGTGTGATGAATTAAAAATCTTTTAGATGAATGCTGCAACCTCTGCCAAGTATGGGTTGCCGCATTCACAAACCAGGTCGTGGGTATCTCAGCCCGGTTATCATTCAACATAGCCAAGACGGTGTAAAGCTTCCTGAGCTGTCTGTGAGACACGCGTGTCTGGATCTTGAAGAAGTGAAACTAATTTTGGAATAGCAGGTAGAGATGCCTTTCCCATGTGTCCTAATGCCTCAGCGGCTCTCCTCCTAATGCCTGGATTCGAGCTTTCAAGGAGTGGAATTATTTGTGGAGCAGCAGATTCTCCTATCTCTTCTAACGCATGTGATGTACTGATGCGAACGTTTGGCTCTGGGTCTTTTAAGAGCGGAATTAATTGAGGAACGGCAGATTTAGCCAAGCTACCCAAATTCCCTAATGTATATGCAGCATAATTCCGGACGTTTGAATTTGAATTTTTGAGCAGGGTAATTAATTGAGAAATGGTAGATTCTTCTACTTTCCCTATCAGTCCTAGCACATAAATGACAGCATTTTGAACATCTATTTGTGGATCTTGGAGAAGTAAAATTAATTGAGGGACAGCAGATCTAGCCGACTCTCCCATATATCCCAATGCCAATGCAGCACCCTCTCGAACGGTTGTCTGTGGATCTTGGAGAAGTAGAATTAATTGAGGAATAGCAGATTTAGCTGACTCTTTCATAGCCCCTAATACTCTAGCTGCGCTATTACGCTCTCCAATATTGCTACTTGTTATCACTTTTATTAAGCGATCTATTTCTGCATCCAGAACTTCTTTGCTTAGTGACATGAGCTTGATGGAATTTATGTACTTTTTAATTTTGACTTAGTCTTCTTCTATACAAACAATGTTTTGAATTTTATGTATTCATCGTACTAAACTTTTTAGGCAATACTAGCGTAACACACACACGTAACTTAATAAATTTTATTAGTAGTAAAATCAAAAACAAATGGATCTACGATTACGATTTTTCATCACATTTCTCTAAAATCTCTCGACCTCCCCTTACAAACCCATATTACTCATAGCAAGGGATCTAGGCTAATTGCCTCGGCTACCATCGAAGTAATTAGCCTGGTACATAGTTTATTGTTTTACGAAAAATGGATACTACAACCATTAAAAAGTAACAAAACATGCTACAGGAGTGCAATTAACGATATTTTCACTCATTCTAGTCGAAATTTTTCGATCGAAGAAATATCTATCGACGGTTGTCTGCCTTCGATGTTAGCTCGACTTTATTCATTTTCGATTCCGCAAGCGGAGGCTGCGCCAACGCTTCGATTGTAAGGCTGACTCCATAACGGTTTTACTCGGCTGGACTTTTTGAAGATCGCGTCTTTTTCCCGATCGGGAAAAAGAAAGTTCGATGAAAGCAAATCTGGGAGTCAGTCTCAAAAAGGAAGGTTTTAAAATGGATAGAGTCGAGCCTATGCTCGTTGGCGTAGCCTCTCCGCTGGAGAATCGATTCCTTGGCAAAGAGGGCAATAATGCGTACCTCTACCCCCCAATCTAATTTTTTCGATCGGAGTTCCACAGACTCGACATGGTTGCTTCGTGCGATTGTATACCCACGCCTGCTTGCTATAGTTACCATTGGTACCCTGGACATTGAGATAATTGCTAAAAGTGGTGCCACCTTGCTCGATCGAGGTTTGCAGGACTTGGATTGCCGACTCGCGTAACAATTCGATCTGGGAAATCGTGAGTTGGTTGGCGGGGGTATTGGGATGAATTTTGCTCATAAACAATGCTTCATCGGCGTAGATATTGCCCAATCCAGCGACTAAGTTTTGATCGAGGATGACGGTTTTAATATTGCGTTGGGACTTCTGAAGCTTGGCGGCAAAATACTCGCTACTAAACGCCAGATCGAATGGTTCTGGCCCTAATTTGCCCATTCCTGTCATCACCTGTTCGGGTTGCTGGCTGGGGGGAATCCACCACATTTGTCCGAATGTACGCTGATCGATAAACCGAATTTCCCAATCTTTGCCCAAAAATAATCTGACGCGGGTATGCTTGTGCAGCTCTGTGTGGCTCTCTACCCACAGCAATTGCCCCGTCATGCGTAAATGTACTCCCAACCAGCCAGCAGGCTGTTGTGCGTCCTTGGAGACTAATTCTGCATATAAATATTTGCCGCGCCGATGCCAAGTTTGAATTTTAGTATGCTGGAGTCCAAAGTTAAACTCTTCAGGCGTTTCGGGATGTGCGATCGTGCGTGGTAACAAGACTTCGGTGCCAGTAATCGCTCGATCGAGTGTATACCGATCTAGACCTCGACGAACTGTTTCAACTTCAGGTAATTCTGGCATTAGTGGTTAGACTAGTAACTAGGGTTTGGGCTAGGGTCTATCCTAACCGAGATTAGGATGGAACGATTACCCTCCCTAGTTGCCGCAAGCGTGTAGCTTATTTTTTGGCTGCGGGTGCGGAGACTTCCTCTAACTCGCTGACTGCGAAGTTATTTGTGTTGACGCCACCAGAGGTGCCACTAAAGCCACTATAGTTAACTTCATCAAAACGCACGATTACGTTATACTTGATGCCGCTTTGGTCGATCGATACGACGCTGCCAACAGATTGGAACCAGAAAGATTCCTTACGGAGGACGCGAACTTTTGAGCCACGTTGAAGTGCCATAATTACTTTTCCTATTTTGGAGTAACTGGTTTTAAAAAGGATTCAGCCACAATTAGCTATCGCACTCATTTTCGGTAAATTTCGCCATCTTTGAGACACAAGGTAACAAAGCTTAAACAAATTAGGGAGTAGCGGTTAGAAGATAGGGATTAGGCTTTAGGCTTTAGGCTTGCACTGTGTGCCATTTTTCTAATTCCCACAATACCCTTCTACCCTCTACCCTTCTACCCTCTACCCTCTACCCTCTACCCTCTACTCTCTACCCCCTCAACAGTGTCCAACTCTGTCTTCGATTCCGAACACCTCTTATTCACTCCCGCATCGCCAGAGCGAGATGCGATTCCAGCGATCTTTGCTTTTCCTAATACTTATACTGTTGGGATTACTAGTTTGGGATATCAGGTAGTGTGGGCAACTTTAGCCATGCGATCGGATGTGGATGTTTATCGGTTATTTACAGATGTCCGCGAGTCCTTACCTCGATCGCCAGAATTAGTCGGATTTTCGCTATCTTGGGAATTAGATTATATCAACATTCTCAATTTATTAGAGTCATTAGAAATACCGTTACGAAGTAGCGATCGAGATGATAACGCGCCACTAATATTTGGCGGTGGACCAGTTCTGAGCGCGAATCCCGAACCTTTCGCCGATTTCTTCGATCTGATTTTAGTAGGCGATGGAGAAGATTTGTTAGGTAATTTTATTACAGCCTATCAACAAGTGCGGACAACCGATCGCCTGACGAAGCTCAAGCATCTAGCTCAAATACCTGGTATTTATATTCCGAGTTTGTATCGGGTTGAATATGATGACGACTTAATTCAAAGTATCATCCCGATCGACAGTAATATTCCGGCAACTATTACCAAGCAAACTTATCGCGGCAATACACTATCTGTTTCGAGTGTGGTTACCGAAAAAGCTGCTTGGGAAAGTATTTTTATGGTGGAAGTCGTCCGCAGTTGTCCCGAAATGTGTCGATTTTGTTTGGCAAGCTATCTAACGCTACCATTTAGAGTTGCTAATGTCGAAGAATCATTGATTCCCGCGATCGATACAGGTTTACAGGTAACCAATCGTTTGGGTTTACTCGGTGCATCGGTAACTCAACATCCAGAATTCCCAGCATTGTTAGAACATCTCACCCAACCTAAATATGATGATGTCCGCTTGAGTGTCTCCTCAGTCCGCACGAATACAGTCACCGTTCGATTAGCTGAAATCTTAGCTAAAAGAGATAGTAAATCGTTAACGATCGCAGTTGAAAGTGGCTCGGAACGGATTAGAAAAATTGTCAACAAAAAGCTCGAAACTGATGAGATATTTCAAGCTGCGGCTAATGCAAAAGCCGGAGGTTTGAAAGGGTTGAAACTCTACGGGATGGCTGGTGTTCCAGGTGAAGAAATCGGCGATATCGATGAAACCGTCACAATGTTGCGATCGCTTAAAAAAGCCGTTCCTGGCTTGCGGCTGACTTTTGGATGTAGTACCTTCGTGCCGAAAGCTCACACGCCGTTTCAATGGTTTGGAGTGAATAAAGAAGCCGATAAAAGATTGAAGTTACTGCAAAAGCAACTGACCCCAAATGGGATCGATTTTCGTCCTGAAAGTTATAATTGGTCGGTGATTCAAGCGATAATTTCTAGAGGCGATCGCCGATTATCATACCTACTCGAACTTACCCGTAACTATGGCGATTCGATCGGGAGTTTTCGACGTGCGTTTAAGGAGCTGCGAGGGAAAGTTCCCGATCTAGATTTTTACGTCCATAAAACTTGGGATAACAGTCAAATTTTACCTTGGAGTCATATTATCGGCCCGTTACCTCAGTCGACTTTAATCAAGCATTTAGAATCAGCGATAGCACAGTTTTAATAAGCTGTTACTCGTTGAATTTACTTACCTCCTCCCCGCTCCTCGCTTTCAAGAAATCCAATATGCGATTTAAATGTTCGACAGCTTATTGCTGCTCTCATCGAGAGTACAATCGCAATCATTGATAATTTCTCAATATCCTCTCATGTAAACTTCTAGATTTTCTGACATTGATGTTTCATGCTTGTTAGCACTCATTATAATTCAGGATCGGGGCAATTCATGAATTGCTCCTATCCTGAAAAAATTAACTAAACTTAATAACTATCCGTAGGATTGACTAATTTAAGTAACTTTTGCTTAATTTGGTTGTCGAAGACTTCCCACTTCAGCTTCGAGAACTCTGTATTGTCATTAAATCCACACAAAAAACCAACCGGAATCTCAAATCCACCAGCAGTAAATCTACCACCGCCGAAGAAACGTCCTTCGCTATTTTTACCGAAGGCTTCTTTGATAAATTCGTCCGGATCGAGGGTTAATTTGGACGTGCGGAGGGAGCCAATTACCAATTCGACTTCATCATCCTCATCGCGAACGATGCCGTATACAACCGCCGTGTGGACGTTTTCTTCGGTAACCAAAAAGTCTGCGGCTTGCGGAATCGCATCGCGATCCTCATAGCGTAAATAGCCGACACCCGCGATCGAGAAGTTATTTTGGACTACTCTATTGGTAAGCGATCGCTGAATGACTTCCATCACCCGTTTCGATCGATATACTTGGAGGACAGCATTGAGCAGTTGCGCATCATAAAAGCGGCTCAGATACCCCGCCGCCAAAAAGTCTTCTTCTTGGGCCTGCATCAGGCGATTTGTATCCGATCTCAAGCCGTGCATCAGTGCGGTGGCACATTTGACGTGCTCGCTAATGCTGCTATCGAGTTTGAGCAATCCGGCTTGAAGGTATTGCGTCAGGATAGTAGCTGTGGCGCGGGTAGAGGGGCGAATATCTACGAATTCGGCGTTGAGATCCTCTTGGAGACTGTGGTGATCGATGATCGCCACAATCGGGATACCAGCTTGACGGACGGGTTCTAAGAGTTGACAGGTGGTACCCTGGTTATCGATCAGTACGCAGCCTTGATAATTTGCTAAGTCTTTTTCTTTAAGATTTGCGCTAGTAATTTTCTTGGTTGGCAACCCTGTCAGCTTAACAAGAGCGATATTCTCTTGGTGACTGAGCGCGCCAGCATAGACGAGGTCGCAGTTGATGTTGTATTGCTTGGCAATCAGTTGGTATGCCCAAGCTCCCGACAAGGCATCAGGATCTGGAAAGTCTTGTAATAAAACGATTTGGCGTTCGCCACGGTGTCTTTCTAGTGTTGCTTTCAGTGCAGCTACGCGAATATCTTCTGATGGAAAGTCACCGCGATGGTGCTCTAAGATGGCTACTCCACCCCCAACTACAGGTGCCCCAAGCGTTATTGGCATCGCTTGCGTGCTAACACCTTCACTATCTAGTCTAAATTCTGAATGTTCGTCATCTAGATCGGTCGGTTGTGTCATTTCGAGCAGTCCACGTATAGAGGTTGCATCCATACTTGAAGCTTGACCATTATGAGGCTTAATCGAATTTAAAGACATCTAATTCAGTAGAGGTATAATATCCCTAATCAACTATCATAGACAACTGCAATCGGATTGGCAATTAGCGATTTTACCTAAGTCTAGCTAATTCAAATCCCGCTCTTTTACTAGTAATCGTTTGAGGCTTTTTATCGACACCATTCCAACATGCTAGTTTGCCGATTTTTAACTATCTTTTCAGTATGAGCACCGACAATCGACAAAGACCTAACAATTATCGTCTAAAGTCGTTGTAATAAATTTAACCCATGGGTGTCAGTACCACAGGTATGCAGCAAGTTATAACTATTGCCCAAGCGTTTGACTGTCTCTGTCTGCTCGAAGCTGGGAATCCACGGATTGGGATTGTTGTAGGCATAATAAGTCTCGACTCCATCAATGCCGAGTGAGACGGCTGTAGGAATCAGTTCTTCTGGCGATCGACGGTAGCGTGCGGGATGCGCTAATACCACGATCGCACCTGCCGCATGAAGTGCATTAATGGCTCTCTCGGCACGAGCATCGACGCCTCTAGGCTCTCTTCCCGTTAGATAAGGAGCTAAACTCGGCTCTAAAGGATCGAACCCATAACCAAGAATATGCACGTCTACTGGCGGTAAATACGCTGTAATTTCGATGCCAGTCCACAAGTGCAGAGAATCGATTGCTTGTGTTTCCAGCCATTTGGCCGCACGATAATAACCATTCACACTGTGATGATCGGTAATGGCGATTCCTTTCAAGCCAATCTCGATCGCTTGCGCCATCAGATCTTCTGGTTGCAGCCTACCATCCGAGCAGTTGGTATGCATGTGGAAATTGTAATGTCTCGGGCAACTATCAGCCTGAATGTTGGTAAAGACTTGCCGTAAGAGTGTAGTGTTTTGTGCTGAGTGCTGGTTCCCCATTGCTTTGGATGTACGAGTCGGGTAGTTGCCTACGATCGTCAAGGTAATTGCGTAAACAGAGTGCGATGTCTGTATCTTTCAAGATTACCCCAATCTTTGCAAAACTTTATGAGAGTCGGATCGATCGCTTTCTCAGGATTTAGCAAGTTGTTAGCACTACTTCCTTCATTGTAGCCGTCTGCTGCCATTACGTCAGCTTGCCCCAGCAATGGAGTCGGATCTGTCGGCAACTAGCCCGATCCAGATGCAACAACTGGCTTGAATTCTGGGAATCCTATGTAGATTATCTGGCGATCGTCAAAAAGTTTAATGATATTTTAAGATTTCTCACAGAATCAAACTCTTACCAAATTACTAATTTATGATGTATGGGTGTGCTAGATCTAGCACCAGAGTTCTTTCAGCCATCAGGCGGGTGAGGTTTAAGATCGTGTCATCAAACTTCCTACGTTCTCTATCCCTGGCTGTGCTATTGAGTTTTTTCGCTCCCATGCTCCTGATGTCAGGGTCTTTGGCTAGCACTTGGTTATTAACTTGCATTCCTGGTTTCGGCTCGATCGGTCAAATCCCTACAAATATGTTGCTCGCCTTTCTCGATACCTTTGGTGGCGGCTGTGCCGTGCAAGGGATGTTAACGATCGGATTAGTCTGCGGATTTGTCGGCGCACTCTTTGATATCTATGCCTTTTGTAGCTTTCGGACGCAGAAGGGGAATTAGGCTTTAGGCTTTAGGCTTTAGGCTTTAGGCTTTAGGCTTGAGGTTTTGTACGGACGTAATGGGTAATAATCGGTAGCGATGCTGCCATGTGGACAAGCAAAAGACGATCGTCATCTTACCCATTACCCATCTACTCCCTGCCCCCCACCCCCACCTATAATAGAGACATAACTTTACAATAGGCGATCGCATGGCGGGGGACTTCAGAGAATTTTTACAGGTACTCGAAAAACGGGGACAACTGCGCCGGATTAAAACCCTAGTAGATTCCGATCTGGAGATTGCCGAGATCTCCAATCGGATGCTGCAATGTGGTGGGCCGGGGTTACTATTTGAGAATGTCAAAGGTGCCAAGTATCCGGTAGCCGTGAATATCATGGGCACGGTCGAGCGGATCTGCTGGGCGATGAATATGGAGCAGCCGCAGGAGCTAGAGGATTTGGGGCGAAAATTGGCCATGCTCCAGCAGCCCAAACCGCCTAAAAAAATCGCCCAAGCAGTCGAGTTTGGCAAAGTATTATTCGACGTTCTTAAAGCCAAACCCAGCCGAGATTACTTTCCACCCTGCCAACAGATCGTCGTTGAAGGAAATGACCTAGACCTAAATGAGCTGCCCTTAATTCGCCCATATGCTGGCGATGCGGGGAAGATCGTCACCTTGGGATTGGTGATTACCAAAGATTGTGAAACGGGGACGCCGAATGTAGGTGTTTATCGGCTCCAGTTGCAATCTAAAAATACGATGACCGTTCAGTGGTTATCAGTACGTGGTGGCGCGCGTCATCTCCGTAAAGCTGCCGAACGGGGCAAAAAGTTAGAGATCGCGATCGCACTAGGGGTACATCCGCTAGTCATTATGGCAGCAGCGACACCGATACCGATGGATTTATCGGAGTGGCTATTTGCGGGTTTATACGGTGGTGCGGGGGTCAAATTAGCCAAGTGTAAAACGATCGATATCGAAGTCCCCGCTGACTCTGAATTCGTTCTTGAAGGCACGATTACGCCCGGTGAAGAAATGGTCGATGGCCCTTTTGGCGACCATATGGGCTACTATAATCAATCCAAATCATGCCCGTTGATTCGCTTCAATTGCATGACCCATCGCAAAGACCCCATTTATCTGACTACCTTCAGCGGTCGTCCGCCTAAAGAAGAAGCGATGATGGCGATCGCGCTCAACCGAATTTATACGCCAATTTTACGCCAACAGGTACCAGAAATTGTAGACTTTTTCTTACCGATGGAGGCATTGAGCTATAAGGCGGCGATTATTGCGATCGATAAAGCCTATCCAGGACAAGCCAGACGCGCCGCACTCGCCTTTTGGAGTGCCTTACCCCAATTCACCTACACCAAATTCGTCATCGTCGTCGATAAAGATATCAATATCCGCGATCCTCGCCAAGTTGTTTGGGCAATTAGCTCTAAGGTTGACCCCCAACGCGATGTGTTTATCATCCCTGATACCCCCTTCGATAAACTCGACTTTGCCACGCCCAAAGTGGGGCTAGGGAGCCGGATGGGCATCGATGCGACGACCAAAGTTTACCCAGAAACCGAAGCGGAATGGGGTCAACAGTTAGAATCAGATCCAGCAATTGCCGCGATGGTAGACAGACGCTGGGCTGAGTATGGGCTAGCAGATATCAACCTCGATGAAGTCAATGCCAATCTGTTTGGTTATGACATGAAATAAGTATAGTCCCACAGAATCTTATTAAAAAGCCCAGTTGAATTTAGATTCTACTGGGCTTTGAACGATGACATCATCGAAGCGATCGCATGTGTAGTTGCAGATAAGAGATTAGTTAATGTCCAAGAAGGATTTAGCTGGTAATCCGAGCGTCGCAGATGTTTTGAGATTATCTACTGGGAGTAAACTAGCCATTTTAGGTACTTCACTCAACGGTTGAGTACTTCCTAAAATCAATCCACCTAGATTGTTGCGTCGATCGACTAACATCCACGACTGTTGTGGAGTTGGGGTGAGGATCTGGGCATAATTACGCTTGCGAGCGATCGCTACGGTAGTTACGCTCTGCGGTTCGCTCTTGGCAACTAGCGAGTTACGAACAGGTTTGGCAGCTCTGGCTGCTAATAATCGATCGCCAGGAATATCAAATTTTGGTATGCTCGCGGTGTAAGCCTGAGCGGTAGCTAGTTGGAGATTTACGGAGTTAGCCGGACTAATGGTAGCAACTGGGGATATAAACCGATCGACAGCTAGCAGCGAGTTAGCCGTATTGCTCTTAACTTTGGCTACTGGTGTCGATGCTACCAGTGGCTGACTGTTGATATTATTGCCCAATAACCGTTGCAATCCAGCCGGAATTGCCGCGATCGGATCGAGGGAATGTGGAGCTACAGTAGCTGCTTGTGGTAGTAAAGTTTTAGGTGCTTTAGAGATAACTCTAACTGGCGGAATCGTCGCGATCGGATCTAAACCGTATGGTCCGACTGCGGGAGCGATTTTGGTTGCGGGAGCAGTTTTCGCAGCTACAGTTTTAGTTGCTGGAACGCTAGCCGCTGTTTGTGTCGGTTGTAGTTTCTCCATCAGTTCGGGACGAACTACTGGGAACGGATCGACCGCTGGTTTGGCAGTCATCATCGCCGATAGCGGTGTCGGTGCGCCAATCTCTACAGGTACTGTGGCGATCCGTTTGCCGACCGATGCTGGCTTGGCTGCTACTACGATCTGTTTTTGTGGCCCAACTGGGGTATTCGGAATGTACAGTCCTGGAACGGGAACGTTCGCAGCTTGCGGATTTATCGCCCGTGCTAAAGCTGCGGAGATCGAATTTCTAACCTGTTTGGACTTAACGGGCTTAATTGCTTTGGCCGATTGCTTCTGCCATTTTACGGAGGGCGCAACAAAGTTAGCTACACTGCGGATATCGGCGGTAGTACTCGTGTAGGCAAAACTAGGAGAGCCTTTCGTGCCCAGCGAACTGACAGCTAGCTGACGAACGGCCAAATCTGGAGTAGGCGCAACGCCACTCAATAACTCGCGATCGATCCTAGTGCCATTGGCTTTTAAATTACTCCAGGGGGAGAACTGCGTCGGTGCTTTGGTAATATTCCGAACCGTTGCTGGTTTAGTTGCTGCATAGGAGCAGAAGGGGCTAGATAACACTAATGCTGTTCCCAACACACCAACACTAGGTTGCAACCAGGTAAGCCAAATTTTTAACATCTTTGAAATAATATGTAATGGTAATTTTAGTTACTTTCTCTTACTTTATAAACCTCAACCCAGATTGATTCGCATAAATGTACGATCCGGGAATCTTGTAAATAATAGTAAGTGGAGGTTGGAGGGAAATTTAACCTACGTCCTTTCAGTCAATCGGCGGAGAGAACAACATTAGTAGATGAATTGCCTATCTACTGGTTACCTAACATTTAGCTGGCCATAATGACGACTGTCAGCAGGCAATCTTCACACTATCGAGCCAAATGAAACTGGGTAAACTACATTGTTGTGGTTCTAATTCCATGATTGTATCATGTTTTTTTTACACCCCTATCGGTAATTATGCTGGTATTATCCAGATTCCCAGGGAGCCACTTTGAGAGCCAGTCAGCAGATCTAGGCCATCTGAATGCCAACCTAAAGTAGTATATTTACCGATCGGTCGTTCGCTGAGAATCTGCTCGACATCTCCATTTGCCGACCATAGGCACACATAGCCATCAGTACTACCAGAAGCCAGGATTGGCAAATGAGGATGAGGGATGGCTACTTCTATAATACCCTGATGACCTTCGAGAAGTTGACCCTCCCACATGCTTGCATCGGGACTTAAGTGCCACAAGACGATTGTATTGCCGCTAGCTACTACCAGACAAGGGTTTGGGGTACCCATCATCCATGAAAGTTGCCGAATTTTCCCAGGACAACCTTGTAATGTCCATCGATTATCCGGATATTCACTATCGATAATCGTCAAGGTGCGATCGAGATTACCGATCGCTAAATAACGACCATCATCAGACCAATTTACACGAATACTCGCCGTTTCGATCTCTATCCGTTGGCTCGGTGCTGTAGGATCGGCAATCGATCGAATGTAGACACCTTTATATCCCGCTACTGCTAACAAGTCCCCTGCTGGGTGCCATGCCAGATCGAAAATCGAGGATTTGTTGAATTCCCAGGTCGCGATTTGAGTGAAATTACGGATGTCCCAAATCCTCGTGCATAGCCCCGTACTGACTGCCAGATACAAGCTATTGGGGTTCCACACTAGCCGCTCGATCCACGCGCCAATTTCCAAGCTCTGGGCTAATTGTGGTGGAAGTTGAAGATCCTCGCAGTTCCAAATACACAATTGTCCGGCTCTACCGCCAGCAGCCAGCCAGCGACTGTCGGCACTAAAAGCTAGTCCCGCGATCGTGGGTGCGGCTTCAACGCTGTTGTCTGGTGCCAGGAGTGGAATAACTTCATCTAATCCTGCATTCCAGACGGCTTCTCCGGCTGCCGAACTAGCCGCCCAACCTCGGCCATCGGGCGCACAGGCTACCGCTGTCACTAAATCATTGAGTTGACCTTGCCAAACTAGCTCTAATTCGGAACGCGAGTTTTCTGTCAATGGGATTTTGGGTGTTGGATTGACGATTGTGGATCGACCGCTGCTCGCAACAAAATAGGAACTTTATTTACTCCTAAAATTATGAGTAGAGAAATGTAAATAAATAACCAGTAGTAACACCCAATCTCAAACTTTTAAGTTAGGATAATTACTACTGGTAACATGTCTGAAAATATGGCTCAAGTCAGACTTGAACTGACGACCAAGGGCTTATGAGTCCCCTACTCTACCGACTGAGCTATTGAGCCGTGGTATTTAACGTATTCCATCATAACATGAAAAAGTTGTTTTAGCTACTTTTTTGTTAAATATCTGAAGTGGGCGAATATTAACGCCACATATCGCTGGAGATTGGCACGACCCGATCGCCATTTTAGAACCACGATCGAGAAGACAGTGGCAAGCATACATATTTGCCCATTATCTATGTTAATTGGCAGCTTGCTCGGCGAACTCCAGCCCCTGACTGAACCGCTCGTTCACAAACAAAAACGCACACTGCAACATCCACAGCCCTATAGATTGGCAGGGAGGAACGCGATCGGATTGACAGCACTACCGCCATTAGGCCGAATCTCAAAGTGTAAGTGGGAACCCGTGCTACGTCCTGTGCTACCCATTCGTGCTATGAGCTGACCCTGACGGACATTTTGACCGACACTGACAGAGATCTGACTATTGTGTCCGTAACGAGTGGTGGTGCCATCGCTATGTCTGATTTCGACTAAATTACCGTAGCCGCCTGATTTCCAGCCTGCTACGATCACGACACCATCAGCAGCAGCATTAATCGGCGTGCCGACTGGGCCTGCAATGTCAATGCCTTTGTGCATTCTACCCCAGCGACGACCGAAGCGAGAGGTAAGCGTGCCTGCTGCTGGCCAAGCAAAGCCGATACTCGAGACACCATTGCGGTTGGTGGGTAGACGATCTTCGGGATTGTCAAAATCATACTCCGAGTCAGATCGATCGTTAAAAGATGGCCGAGCGGTGGCGACAGGTCTATTGAAACTTCTGGTTCTGGGCTGTGCTACCTCGATCGGTACAGAGGTTTCACCGCTAAACTGTAAACTATTGACATCTGTGCGATTGGCAACCGATGCGGGATAGGCGCGGGGCAATGATTGCGCGACCAGCACTGATGGCGATCGATCGTACTTGGCCTGCATCGCGGAGACGTCACCGTGCAATTGGTCGATATAACCATTGCTAGTTACGGGAGAGATTTCAGTTGCAGAGCTAACGGGTGCCGCATTTTGAAATGATTCGGCTGCGGCTACCGTATCGGGATAGTTGGCTGGGACGCTAAAAATACCCATTAAAACTGTTAATCCAAGCATCACGGTTGAAGTGCGGCTCCGATGATTACCAAGCAGAGAGGCAATCTTGACCCAACCCACTGGTTGCTCCGGGGTAACGATCGAGGATGCTTGGCGAGCCAACACATCTTGATGAGCAGTCAGGGAATGAACTAATTTAACCTTCTGCGTAGTTTCGGGTTTCAACAAAAATGACCTCCTATTATTGAGTACAACGTTAGTCAACAGCCTGAGTCTAGTTGGAAATTAACTCACTACTGACGGACTATTCGTGTCGATCGATTCATTCAGAGTTAGGAATCGATGCGATGGTAATTTAGTGGGAACTGATTTTCCGATATTTATATTTCGATCTCAAACATCAGATCGAGCCTAGTAAAACGATAAATTATCGCTGAATCGATCGCGCTCCCGATTCACTAAAGCCACTTTAAGTGAAGATGCACTTATTTGCAAGCTTTTCGTCGAGGTCTGCTGACAGACTCGCTCAGAACGAAAATTTTTAGCTTGATTTGCACGAATAAATTAGAGATTTAATGGCGCAAACACAGGCTTGTAGAGTGGGTGTGGCGATAAAAAATAGATAATTTAATCGCTACAGCCCTTGCTGAATATGACTTTAAACTATGAATTGCACTATCGACAACCGTATATTTAACTAGAGGTATGTTGATTGCCAATTTTGGGTGCGAACGAATTTAAAAACTTTTAGATGCGAGTGATTTCGATCGCTATTTTTCTGCCGTTCATAGAAATTTATGCTCGATCGAATAAGTAATTACTAATTTTAATTGTGCGATCGCGATTGAATGGATGATATGAATTTCTTATCTAAAACTCGCGATCGAGCATTCGCAATTTGACTAAATTACTATTGCCAACTCGATCGATCGCTCCGATCTGTTGCCCTACCCGCGCTGTAGCCGCGATCGAAGAAGAGATCTGCCAACACCTATGCGATCGATTCACCGAGCTGACGGCGGGCTTCAAATAAGCCGATAGCCGCACTGACAGAGAGATTGAGACTTCTGACGCCAGGTTCGCTCATCGGGATATAAACTGTTTGGGCACAATATTCCAAAATCTCAGCGGGTAAGCCTTCAGTTTCGCTGCCAAATAATAACCAGTCATCAGCTTGGAACTGAAATTGAAAATGGCTGCATTTACCCCGAACGCTAAACCCCACACAGCGTCCAGCCTGCTGGCGATGAAATTGGATAAATGCCTCGATCGACGGATGTATTTTGAGGCTAACGTAAGGCCAGTAGTCTAATCCAGCGCGTTTGAGATAGCGATCTGTAATTTCAAATCCTAACGGGCCGACTAAATGTAAATCGGTGCGAGTGGCGGCGCAAGTGCGGGCAATATTTCCGGTGTTGGGAGGAATTTGGGGATTGACTAAAACTAATTGAGGCATAAGTTCAAAATCGGCGGTCGAGAAATTGGATAGCGATCGATATTACAAAGCGAACCTAGTCTAAATACTTACGTTACTTGGCCTAGAGCAATTCGCTAAGGAGTTAGCAATCTTCCGTAATATATAGATTTTCTTTATATTTAAAAGGAGAGTGCGATCGATTGAAATTTTAAATCTATTTAACAAATAGTTAATTTGTGTGCGGACTGCTACAACACAATCGCCTTTTCAGGTTTAGATCCACCCAATCGCAAGTGGATCGGCTGGGTGGAAGAGACCTTTAACTCATGCCACAGCTTGACACAAATAGCGATCTAACTCGATTTCCTGCTGTTCGACATGCTCGATCGACCGGACGAGTATAGATTGGGCGTCAGGTTCGCGCTCATACGATCGCAACCATTGTTGAGCGGTATTACCTTCACGCAAAATCTTCTTCACTGGGGACAGGAAGCAAGTAAAGCCGCGTTGCTTGGCAAATGGATGAACTTCGCTATAGAGTTCTTCGATCCAGTCGTGTGCGGTAATCGAGCGACCATCCTGCCAATGTCGTAAAGTGGCATCAAGACTAGATTTAGCGACGAGCATTTCATTGGCGTCCGCTAGCTCGACAAGTTCTTGTGGCGATAGAGTACTCATTGTTAACGGATCGAGTTTGGGGTCGGAGATGAGTTGCCACAATCTGGCCTCGATCAGGCTCGTAACGGCCAACAAGGCGATTGGATCGATAATTAGATCGCAAATTCTCAACTCGAGGCGATTGAGGTTATAGGGGCGGCGATCGCCATTAGGACGCACGGCAGACCACAAGTGACGCACATTTTGCATTGTCTTTTGGGCTAATTGCTCGTTTACCCATTGGATATGATGAGCGTGACTTTCAAATAGCGGCACATGTGCGGGTGTCTTGGGGAAGAGTCCCCAACGAGTAGAGTGGTAGCCAGTCGGCACGCCATTGAGAAAGGGCGAAGCCGCACTTAAAGCTAGATACAATGGAGCTTCTACTCGTACTAGCCGACAGGCACGCATCAGCAATTCTGGGTCGCTAATGCCGATATTGATATGGACGCTAGCCGTAACGACATTAGTCCCGTAAGTCTGTTCGATGTAAGTATGATAGGGATTATTGGGGTCGGAGCGATAAAATGTATCCGTACCTCCTAGAGATAGAGTGCTACCAGGAATCAGCGTATAGTTACCAATCCGCTGAAGATAAGCACGTAACTGGCGACGCGGCAAAACTAAAGCGCACAGCAATCGCTCGTAAGAAGTAAACGGCGCGGTGGTATATTCCACATTGCGACTATCCGGCTCGATGATAAACCCATCTAAATCCGCCACAATTCGATCGGATAAACCGACAATCTCTCCTTGGGGTGTCCCCGTGTAGACTTCAATTTCAAATCCTTTAGAAAGTAGCATGGAGATAAGGGTGGATGGGTAGATGGGTAGATAGGTGAATGAGTGCGGAGATAGTGGATAGTGATATGTGAAGTTACGCTCTAGGTGTAAGTTCAGCTCTTATAAATAATCATAGCGGTTTTGTTGAGGCAATCTTTCAGGTAGCATTCGCTCTATTTCAAATCTCACAGCCAATTTCGATCGCATCCACCGATCCACCCATCCACCCCTGACCCTCTATTCCCAAAGACCTATTCCCTAATGTCCTGCGATCGCGGATAATTGGGGATTAATGTAAAAATCATAAAGCAAGCAGCACAGTACAAAGTCATGGGAGCGATCTGGGAAATCGATTTTTACTCACGCCCCCTGGTTGATGAGCGACAGAAAAAAGTTTGGGAATTGCTGATATGTGAAAGCCCCGCGACGACAGATCGATCGACCGAAGACTTATTTCGGTTTACACGATACTGTCCAAGCGATCGAGTCAACTCGTTATGGTTGGCAGAAGCTCTCCAGGCAGCCATGCTCGAGGCTAAACAATCACCCCAACGGATTCGTTTCTTTCGACGGCAGATGAACAACATGATTACCAAAGCCTGCAAGGATATTGGCATTCCTGCCGCAGCCAGTCGGCGCACCATCGCTTTGCACCAGTGGATCGACGATCGGATGGAGCATTTCTATCCCCAACAACCCAACTATCAAGCCGCAAATACTGCCTCCGTGCAGATGTTTTCCGATCCGCCACAGCCATTACCCGAAGCCTTACTCGGTGAAAAGTGGACATTTGTCAGTCTGGCTGCGAGTCAGTTTGCCGATATGAATGAATGGCAAATTGGTTTTAGCGAAGCTTTCCCTTTAGCGATGGTGGGCGTCACTCCCGAAATGCCAATCCCCGGACTGATTCTCTATTCCCCCCGCTCTGTGCCGATGGCTGCTTGGATGTCCGGATTAGAAATCGTCTCGGTTCGCTATCAACCTGCCCCTAAATCTACGTTATTACTAGAGACAGGAGCCAGCGAAAGTTGGATTCTAGCCAGATTGGAAGGGACGACTCAACAAGAAGCAGCACGGTTTGAAGCAAGCAAGCAACAAGCCAAAGGAGTTCATTTTATTGCCATCCAATCCAGTCCCGATGTGGAAGAATTTGCTGGATTTTGGTTATTGTACGAAACAGTCGATCGCTAACAGATCTAAGAAAGGCTTTAGGTTTTAGGCTTCAGATCTTAGGGTGTTGGGGTGTTTTTGACGTCAAGACTCCTCGTCCCCCAGTCCCCTCGTCCCCTCGTCCCCCAGTCCCCTCGTCCCCTCGTCCCCCAGTCCCCTCGTCCCCCGTCCCCTCCCATCTCCAGAATGGATATCGCCGAACAACTTTTAGATCTAGCTGCCCAGGCTGGTGCCGAAGCAGCCGAAGTTTATCAAGCCAAATCCTTATCCCGTCCGGTGTTTTTTGAAGCGAATCGACTCAAGCAGTTGGAAACCGCCCAGAGCGAAGGCGTTGCACTGAGGCTGTGGAAAGATGGTAAGCCAGGATTGGCTGTTGCTTATGGGGCAGTGGAACCAAAAATCTTAGTTGCCAAAAGCATCGAACTATCGCAGCTCAATGAGCCAGAAACTCCCGAATTAAATGGAGCCAATCGGAATATCTACCCAGATTTAGGTCACGCAATTCCGATGGAGGAATTGGTAATCATGGGTAAAAAAGCGATCGAATTAGTGCGTGCCGAATTTCCGGAGGCAATTTGTAGCAGTCAATGGGACTGCGATATCGAAACCACTAAGCTAGTCAATAGCCTGGGACTCGATTGTAGCTACACCGACACGACACTCAGCGGATATCTTGCCGTTGAATGGATTCGTGGCGATGATTTTTTGAGCGTGGGCGACGGTCAAACTCAACGCGGCCATTTAGACCCTGAAAAAATCGCTCAAAGTGCCATCAAACGCCTTCAGTGGGCGCGCAAGAATGTCAATCCGCCGACAGGTAAAGTCCCCGTATTATTTACAGCTAAAGCCGCAGACATGTTGTGGGAAACAGTGCAGGCAGCAATGAACGGCAAACGCGCGATCGAAGGGGCTTCACCGTGGAGCGACAGATTAGGCAAAAAAGTAGTTTCACCCCTGCTCACGCTCACTCAAGAGCCAGATCGCGGCCCATTTAGTTGTCCCTTCGACGATGAAGGCTCGCCCACGCGGAGTTTGACACTGATTCAAGAGGGCAAACTGAAGTTATTTTATGCCGATCGCACGATCGGGCGTCAACTCGGTTCTGGCTCAACTGGCAATGGCTTTCGCTCGGGTTTGGGTAGCTATCCAACCCCTGACTTGGTAAATCTGACGGTTGCGCCAGGGACGAAAAGTTTTGCCCAACTGGTGCAGCATCTCGATAATGGCATTATCATCGACCAAATTCTTGGTAGTGGAGCCGGAATGTCTGGGGATTTTTCGATTAATGTCGAGTTGGGCTATCGCGTTCGCAAGGGCGAAATTGTCGGTCGGGTCAAAGATACGATGGTTAGTGGCAATGTTTACACCGCACTCAAACAAGTCGTCGCCATCGGTGCCGATATCGACTGGAATGGACCCTGTCATACGCCATCTCTGATTGTTGAGGGGTTGTCGGTGACGGGTCGGGGATAGAGGGTCGTGAATAGTGGATAGTAGATAGTAGATAGTAATTAATATGTGGTTTTGGAGTTAAGGCTTAGGACGCTTGCGTCCTCTAGGTTTGCTATGGACTTTAGTGGCTATTCATTACCCTGTATTCACTAGTACTAACTATCCACTATCCACTATTCCCTATTCCCTAATTCATAGTTATTCTCAATAAGGCTTGCTTCTTGCAAATAGATCCCAAGTCCGATATGATGGTGAGTGACGATAAAAATTGGGTGATGAGTATGTCATTCTATACAGCAGACTCCCTCAAAGCTGAGCTACACGAACGGGGTTGGCGATTAACACCCCAACGAGAAATCATCCTGGATATTTTTCAGAACTTAGCTGAAGGCAAACATTTAAGTGCGGAAGATCTGTACGAACTGCTCAAAACTGAGGGACACGATATCAGCTTGTCCACCATTTATCGTACTGTCAAACTTATGGCGCGGATGGGGATTTTACGCGAGCTAGAGCTAGCGGAGGATCACAAACACTATGAAATCAACCAACCGTACCACCACCATCATCATTTGATCTGCGTGCGTTGCAATCAAACGATCGAGTTTAAGAATGAATCTGTCCTCAAGATTGGCGATAAAACTTCTAAAAAAGAAGGCTATCATTTACTCGATTGTCAGTTAACAATTCATGCTGTTTGTCCGAGTTGTCAGCGATCGATTTTACCTGTTTAGTGGATAAGTAGGTAGGTGCAATTACTTATAAAATAGATTATGCCTGAAACCTAGATGGTGGGCAGTGCCCACCCTACTGGGACGACAAGCTTAAAAATGTGGGTAAAGCGATCGCTTAAAGTATTACTGGTTGTATTTTTTACGGTTCTGAATGCCCACAATTTTAAGCGTGTCGAGCCACTACGAGGTATTTTATATTTAATTACGCCCATGTACTTAGTGGCTCGTAGTGTTGAGATTATCCACCATCTAGGACTTACGTTACTTTAATATAGACGAGTACATAAACCCGGCTTTTCAAAAAAGTCGGGTTTGTTGTAACATTACTTAGAACGTCGATTGGGAACGGGTCGTTCGCGAGCACCGCCAGAGACATTAAAAGCCATATTATAAATCAGTTCGTTAGTGCGAGCGGACTTAAATAAATCGACCACAGGCTGTGGATAATCGACTCCAATACGCACCCCAAAACTCTCCTGTTCGGCTGGTGAAAGTTTCCAAGGCTCGTGGACTTTAGCTGCGGGAACTTGCGCCAGTTCTGGCAGCCAATGTTTGACGTAATTTCCTTCTCGATCGTAATCTAGAGACTGCTTAGTAATGTTAAAAACACGAAAAACTCGCGCGTCATTGCCGACTCCGGCTGTATAGTTCCAGTTGCCCCAATTACTACAGACATCGTAATCGATTAGCAAAGATTCAAACCATTCGGCACCCATCCGCCAATCGATACCCAGATTTTTAGTTAGGAAACTCGCAACATTTTGACGTCCGCGATTGGACATGTAGCCAGTTGCGGCTATTTCGCGCATATTAGCATCGACTAGTGGATATCCAGTTTTACCTTCGCGCCAAAGATCGAATCTCACCCAATCTTGCTTCCAATTGAGATTGACACCTTGAAGTCCCGATCTTTTAAACATATTGTTGCCATGTTTGGCACAAATAAACCGAAAATAATCTCGCCATAACAGCTCAAAAATCAACCAATAAGTAGAGTCATTTTCGATCCGCTCGTCCTCATATTTTTTCACCTGTTGGTAGATATAGCGCGGCGACAGACAGCCTAACGCCAACCAAGCCGAAAATTTGGACGAGTAATCTGCACCTAACATGCCATTGCGAGTTTCTTTATAGACTCGCAATCGATCGCGTTCCCAGATATACTCATTTAAGCGATCGATTCCTGCCGTTTCGCCCCCGCGATATGCCAACACTCGCCGCGAGTCGGGTTGAGGTGCTGTTACTCTCAGATCTTCGATCGTCGGTAGAGTTCCCGGATCGATATTTACTGACAGCGGTGGTAGACTCGTCGGTGCTGGTAAGCATGTTGGCGTCGGTGCCTTGCGTTCTACCTCTTTGCGAAAATTGGTAAATAATTCGGGCACGTTTGGCAAGGTAAACGGCAAATCCTGGAGTAGATGCAGGGTATGACCCCAAAAAGATCGACAATTAACATTAACTGCCTTGAGAGCGGCTTCTAGTGCGGTACTGACGGCAATTTCTTCGGGGGTAACTTCCTGATGATAGTAGACATCGGTAATTCCCAACGGCTCGACTAATTGGGGAATAATTTCTTCTGTCAATCCCCGCCGAATTATGAGTTCGCTGCCGAGAGAGCGATAGGAATGTTGAAAATCGGCAACACTTTCGAGTAGAAACTGCGCTCGAAAGCCACCCGTTTTGGGAAATCCAAAACTCGTCTGTCCGAATTGACGATCGTCAAAGCAATAGAATGGAATTATGCTAGCACCGTCTTTAAGAGCCTGAGTCAGCGGTTGATGGTCGTGCAAGCGCAAATCGTTACGATACCAGATTAAAATCCGTTTGGTAGTCATTTGTGAATTAGGCGGCTGGGACGTAAATGAAGTTACTCTTCTGTGGGGAGCGGGGAGATTGACTCGTACCTTCTAGTATTAGATGAGACAATCGCTGAGTTTGAGAGATCGATTGACAGATTCGATCGATAAAAAAGCAGGCATGGCACCTGCGGATCTGTCATGACTGAGATTCAATCGTCAATCAAATTTTGGTTCTGTAATCTATATTTTAGTTATTAAACAACCTAAGTTGCTAGTCGCTCGAGTGACGGCTCTTGGATTGGCGTGTGCGCGTTCGCACAGCACGCACGCCAACCATTTTCGCTTAAAGTCGAGCGAGCGATTAGATCCAGCGACTGGGTTTAACTACCTGTGGACAATGCTCGCTCGTCCACAGATTTTGGATGCGCACCAGAATATCGCTCCCAAAAATATGCTAGCTCTTTAGCTTTGCCTACCCACTCAGAATCGATTTGATACATGCGGCGAGGTCGTCCGCGACCTTCAACTTTTTTCCAGTAGCCGACAATGGTACCGTTAGCTTCCAAAAATTTAATCGCACTATATAACACTGTATCCGAGAGCCGATAGGTTGAAGATTCATGCTCCAATCTGGCAATCAACTCAGTACCGTAAGAATCTCCCTGAAGCAGAATGTCGAGAATGTAACAAACGGCCAACTCTTGATTTAGATAGAGTGGTGGGGGGTTGCGGAAAAAGCAATAGATATCTTCAAAGTTCATAGCTGTTACCACCTTATAATATTGGTGTGCGTTAGTTCGTTTCAATCCTCACCTAGCCCGAAAGCTGGAGGCAATGTCGATAACGTAAGCGGTGCTTTGGCAAATCGCAATAGATCTGTCAAAACTAGACAGGAAGACAATTTCTACAGATAACGGGTTTAACTAATCGATCGAGCAAGTCTATTGGTACCCAGTTTTTAGCTTAACTCATCCAATTTACGTTAAGGGACAATTATTCTAGTTTCTTACCAATTTCTTAACTAATATTTATGTCAAATCTAGAAATTAACGGTAATACACCTCAAGCTGTCAAAAAAATTGCCGCTCAGCTCAAACGAGTTGGCTGGGCGGGATTTTGGTCGCAACTTGCTTTAGCGGTGGTTTCGAGTTTGATTTTTCTATTTGCCATTCCCTTTGCGAGTACGGGAGCCAGCAATCCGGGGACGGGTGGCAGTTTGCTATTTGCAGTGGGTGGATTGGTAATACTTTACGGAAGTACTTACTGGTCGTTTAGATATGTGAGGCTCTCGCGCCAGCTTAAAAATCCCAACTTGCGCCCCAAAAAAGCTGAGACGATTCAGATCGTTCGCTGGGGTCTGTTGGCGTCGTTGCTGGGCATGGGATCGAGCGTGTTAGGTGCCGAATCGATTGGCGGCACGCTATTGGGTAAGTCACTTTCAACAGCATTACCAGGAGCGATTTTTAGTCCTGATGCTTTGAGCAAAATTATTCAACCGTTGGATATATTTATCGTTTTGGCAAATACACATACGATTACGGCGCATTTTATTGGGATCGTATGTTCTCTGTGGCTGCTAGATCGAATTCAAAAACAGGGTTAATCGATCGTGTTTATCAAAGTTCGATCGATATTTCTTTAAACTAACTAATGCATCGCGATCGTCAATTAATCAAACTGTGGCAGCAATTTATCCCCCTATCTTTGTCCGATGTGACAATGGCACTGGGAGATCCTTTAACCACTACAACTCTGGCTCGTTTACCAGATCCGCGCACTAATATTGCCGCTGTCGGCGTCGCCAAGGCGATCGCCATTTTTTGTGAAAGTCCAATTATCATGTTACTCCATGCGAGTAATGCGCTCGCGCCCACTCAAGTATCCCGACGGGCATTATGGAAATTTACCTTAATTGCTAGCGGGGGGATGAGCTTATTGCTGGCACTGACAACTTTACCCTGGATATTTGCGATCGTCGGTGAAGGGTGGTTGGGTGTCTCGCCGAGCTTGAGTGGGACGATTCGATCGACACTGGCGATCGTCATTTTATGGCCATTCGCGATCGGGTGGCGGCGGTATTTTCAAGGATTATTAATTCATAGCGGTCAAAGTAATGCTATCGCCCAGGCGGGCCTCATCCGCCTGCTGGTAGTCGGCGGCATTCTCGCGGGGGGATTTAGCCTCAAAGCAAATGGCGCAGTCGTCGCGGCGATGAGCCTAGTCTGGGGCGTAATTGCCGAAGCTGTCGCCGTCACATATCTGGCGCGAAAATGGGGTGCGACGAAACCACCAGAAACATTATCTACCCCAGAATTACCCCAAGATTTAGCAAGTGTCTGGAAGTTTTACGCCCCCTTGGGCGGGACGATGATGCTGGCATGGGGTGCGCGGGCGGCTTTAGTCGGCATCGTCGCGCGAGCCAATGATGGAGCGATTGCCCTGGCTGCTTGGCCTGCGGCTTGGGGTTTGGTCGTCGTTGTTGCAAATTCGACGCGGATGGTGCAGCAGATTATCATTCGCAATCGCAAATTATTACCCGATCGACTCTTAATTATCTTCGCAATTACCGTCGGCTTAGCCTGCTCGTTAATTTTATTTTCAGTCAGCGGCACGCCAATGAGTCAAGCAGCCATTGGGTGGTTTGTCGGCCAAGACAACGAACTGATCTCGCGCGTGCGTCCCGTATTGCTCGTTAGTGCAGTGATGCCGTTATTAGTATCCCTCCAAAATGCAATGCAAGGTTTTTTGGTCAGCGAAGGGCGCACCTGGGGTGTAAACCAGGCTGCTTGGGTAGGAGCGGTAGTAATGTTAGCAACAGCATATTTTGGAACGCAATCGGGTCAAAATGGAGCCGTCGCTGCTGCCCTCGGTACGATCTTGGGCGTTACCATGGAGATTGGTTATTTATTTTATATTTGGCGTAATGTCAAAATAATTGATAATTGATAATTAGTAAAATTGCTCATCAATATTAAATAAAAATTTCATGCGAATTATTACGGATTTTGATGGGCCGATAATGGATTTATCCGATCGCTACTATCACGTCTATCAGCTCTGTTTAAATAAAGTCAAACACCCTCATCAGTCGCTAAACATCCTAACCAAAGATGAATTTTGGACATATAAACAGGCGCAAATTTCCGAACGACAAATCGGCATCGAGTCAGGATTGACAACGACGCAGGCAGAAGTATTTAAAAAAATGCGCGATCGCCATGCCCATCAATTACAATATTTATCACTCGATCGCGTCGTGCCCGGATCGATCGCCGCCCTAGAACAGATTCAATCATCTGGTATCGAACTTTTAGTAATGACATTGCGGCGCACCTGCGAATTAGAAGCAGCCTTTCAACAATACGATTTAGCCAAGTTCTTTCCACCACATTGCCGCTATTGTCTGCCAGATGACTATATAAAAAATAGTGATGTGCGAGCCAAAACCCAATTGATGACTCACTCTTTGACAGAATTGAAACCAGAGCCAAACACTTGGATGATTGGCGATACTGAAGCAGATATTATCGCCGCAAAAACTAATCATATCAAAGTAATTGGCGTACTGTCTGGCATTCGCGATCGCGATCGACTGGCGCAACATCAGCCAGACAAAATCGTCTCTAATTTAGCAGATGCCGTGAAATTCATCCTTGCATAATTCAGGTAAATTGCATCCGGTAGCAATTGCTACTTCAGATCGAGATTATTTTTGGCAAAGTGGTATCAAGGTTTTTTCAAGCGGATCGATCCAAGGTCTGAAAATTTTACTAAACTCAAGATCCTTGGTATAGCTGACCAGAAGTAATCGATCGCTGAAAATATCCCCGCTTAAACTCTGGAGGATACTAAAAATGACCGGACAACTCTGCTGGATTCCGACCTTTGCGTCTAAGGGAAAACTCACTTTACACCTTAGATTAGATCCCTTTCAGCCCTGGAAACCACACACCGCTTTTCCAAATTTGTGCGCTCCAGATTACCCAATTCCACGCGGCTCGATCGGTTGGGCAACTAGTCAAAAGCTGCTTAAAGCGGGTTGGGAAATCGTACCTACCGCACAAGTAAAAATCTCTTTTAGAGATGATTTTGAAGATGATTCTTTAGCGGCTTAGGTAATAAGTCTTCCATTTGCACAGGTGAAAACCCGACTTCTTCCAAGTTGGGTTTTTGTATACGGTGGAGGAGAAAAGTCAATATTTCCGAACATCTTAAGGATCTCATAATGAGATAACCCAGGTCTTTCTATTAGCTCATCGTTTTTGTTCTAATTCCCGAATCTTTTTCGGCATGTAATCGAATAAACTTTGGATTAAAACTTGGCTAGATACACATCATTTTCGCAATTCGATCGAGTCGATCGGACTATTGGCAAGCGAAATAATAGATGTATGGTGGGCAAACCTTGAGTAACAAATCAAAATCGAAGCATTAGCTCATTTGCCCACCATTACAAGTCCTGCTAAATTATCGCAGATTACTTCGTAGCAACTAACCCATTGTGACGTAACAACGCCGATGGATCTGGCTCCCGTCCACGGAAGGCGGTAAACACCTCCATTGGGTGCTTGCTACCGCCCAGCGATAATACTGTATCGCGGAACCGTCGTCCGGTCGTGCCGATCGCATCTGCATCATCTAAACCAGCATCTTCAAACGCTGCGAACGCATCCGCACTCAAGACTTCCGCCCACTTGTAGCTATAATAACCAGCCGCATAACCGCCAGCAAATATATGTCCGAAGGAGCAGAGGAAATTGTCTTCAGGTAATGGGGGAATTACCATGCTGATTTTGGCGAGGCGATTGCGAACATCGGCGATTGTTTCGGTACCACCTGGTTTGTAGCTGCTGTGCAGTGCGATGTCCAACCAGCTAAAGTGGATCTGACGGAGCATTCCGCTACCGCTCATAAATGTGCGTGCGGCGAGGAGTTTTTGGTAATAGTGTTCGGGTAAGGGTTCGCCAGTTTCGTAATGTTTGCCCAAACTTAGCAGGGTGGGGCGATGGTAGCACCAGTTTTCCATAAATTGGCTGGGTAACTCGACGGCATCCCATTCGACATTACTAATGCCTGCCGCGCCGACATAATCCACGGTGGTGAGCATGTGTTGTAAGCCGTGCCCGAATTCGTGGAAGAGGGTTTCAACTTCGCCGAAGGTCATCAGACTGGGTTTACCGTCTACTGGTGGCGTTTGATTGCAAGTTAGATAAGCAACGGGCAAACGGACTTTAGACCCATCTTTATCGGTCAACTTGGAGCGACTGATGCAATCTGCCATCCAGGCACCACCGCGTTTTTCAGCAGGACGGCTATATGCGTCTAGGTAGAAGTAGGCAATCGGTTGGTTTTGCTCGTTGGCGACTTGGAAATAGCGCACATCAGGATTCCAGACTGGTGCTTGTCCATCGGCGGCGGTGATGGTGATGCCAAACAGACTGTGGGCGAGATTAAATAAGCCCGAAAGTACCTGTTCTAAGGGAAAATACGGACGCAATTCTTCAGCATTAAAGTCAAATTTAGCTTCCCGCAGACGTTCCGACCAGTAGGCGAGATCCCAATGTTCAAGATCGTTGGCTTCGGGTGCATCTTTAGAGATAGCATAGGCACGCAGATCGTCTAGATCCTGTTTGGCTGCTTCAAAGCTGGCACTGCGGAGGGATTCGAGTAGATTTTCAACGGCAGCGACGTTGGGTGCCATTTTACTGGCGAGACTGAGTTCGGCGAAATTGTCGAAGCCGAGGATATTCGACATTTCACGCCGTAATTCGAGGATGCGATCGATATTGCCGAGATTATCATATTCCCCAGATGCCGCGCGACTGACATAGGCTTTATAGATTTGCTCGCGCAAGTCTCGCCGTTGACTGTGTTGCATGAATGGCATGAAACTGGGTGCATCTAAAGTAATTACCCAGGGGCCATCGGTTGGCGTAGCAGCTTCATGTCCGGCGGCTCTGGCAGATTGTGCGGCTTGACCGAGTAAACTTTCGGGTAGTCCTGCAATTTCTGCTGGCTCAGTCAGCTTCAGACTATAGGCTTTGGTGGCATCGAGGACGTTATTAGAGAACTTATTAGCAAGTTCGGCCAGTGCTAATTGAATATCATTAAATCGCTGCTTGGGTTCGCCAGTCAAACCGACTCCAGATAGCTCCATATCGCGGATGGCGGCATCGATAATCCTTTTTTGGGCAACATCGAAGGTTGCAAATTCGGGGCTGGCTTTAATCGCTTTATAACCCTCATACAGAGCCGCGCTCTGTCCCAACCGCATCCAAAACTGAACGACTTGGGGCTGCATTTCTTCATGAGCGGCGCGCAGTTCGGGACTATTTTGGACGCCCATTAGGTGTCCGACGATACTCCAAGCCCAAGAGATCCGCTCGACAATGCGATCGAGTGGTTCGACCAATCCCGCCCAGGTTGGGACGATTTTCGCTTCGAGATCTGTCAATTTTGTATTCGCTTCTGCAAGCAGTTCGGTAATATCGGGAACGACTTGTTCGGGTTTAATTTCTGGAAATGGGGGCAATCCCTGGCCTTGTAATAGGGGCTTCATAAGTAAGTGTGATGAGAACTGATATATTCCCATTATCTCTCGATCGCTCTACTCGCCGATGTCTGGTTTACCGTCATTTGAAACTACAACATTTTCAAAGATACTTTTTTGCTTAACTCCAGCAGTTAAAAGACGATGGCGGACATGGATCGATCGAATTCTACACCACTGTTTTAGCATTTACCAAGATTGCCGATTGCCAAACTACAGGCGTCGAAGCCGTCGATGAATCATGCTTAGCAGCAGATCGAGTAGCCACATGCCGCCAAAATTTAACTGCGAGTAGTCGAACTGCATCGGCTAGTCGATCGCTAAAAAAAAGCAACTGTAAACCACTACTAAAATAGCGTGAAAACCGCTCGACATAATCATCACAGCCTATTCGATCGGCTCTATAATAGATGTATAGAGATAGAAAAGGATAAGCCGAGCGTGAAGATTCAACCCTCTGTACTAGTTCACCTGGGATTTGGCAAATACGTTCGATCGGACAACGTGGTCGCACTGATTCCCCTAGAGCAGGAACGCGGCCCCGGACGACGCACGATCGTGTATCTCCAAGGCCAAGAAGAACCGATTGTGGTTTCTCGATCGGAAGATACGATCGTCCGCGACTTAGTACAAGAGCCACATGAAGTTACCCAATCCCGTCAACAACAAGAAATCTTGCGGGACTTATTGCAAAACCTCGATGGCGTCAATGCCACCGTCCGACGCATCAGTCGTGACGAAGGCGGTCTCGATCTCGATCGTTTAGAGGATCGGATTAGCAAGGTGCTCGAAAATTAGATTCTGAGATTGCATAGCACAAACCCGACCTCTCGCAGAAGTCGGGTTTGTTTGGATTAAATCTACTTCATAAGCATCGCTCGATCGTCGCTACCACTGATGCTCCCAAAGCATTAAAATCATACCCACCTTCCAATCCAAACACGATTTTGCGCGTTATTTGCAAACAATAATCGGTAAAGATGCCAAAATCTTCGGGATAGAGAGATATATTCGCTAGCGGATCGTCATGATGGGCGTCGTATCCCGCACTCACGATCAATAGATCTGGATTGAATGCCTTTAAAAAAGGCAGCACTCTAGTTTCAAATAGCGGCTGATAATCCGAGATCGTACTTCCCGCCTGCATTGGCAAATTTAACAGATTTTCGTACCCGCCCCGCTCTGTAGCCTTACCAGTACCGGGATAGTGCGGAAACTCATGCAGCGAACAGTAAGCAAGCTGCGGATTTTGAGCTACTACGGCTTGGGTACCATTACCATGATGGACGTCCCAATCGAGAATTGCCACCCGTTCGGCACCATTTGCCAGCGCGTAAGTTGCCGCGATCGCTGCATTACTAAAAATACAAAATCCCATCCCCCGCGCTGGCTCGGCATGATGCCCTGGCGGACGCGCCAATACAAACGTGGGTTCGCCTGTCTTTAGTGCGAGAGCGACCCCATCCAACCACGCATTTACAGCCAGGAGAGCCACATCATAGGTTTTAGCCGAGACGGGTGTATCCGGATCGATCGAGCCACCTTCGTTGCCAAGCTCCTCTACCAAGTGAATATAGCCAGCGGGGTGAATTTTCTCGATCCAAGCAAATGGCGATCGCGTTTCAATCGATGTCGGCTGTTTCCAATCGAGTTGGTTCGCCCATACTGCCCGTTCTAATGCCGATTTAATAGCGGTCAATCGGGCGGGTTTTTCGGGATGAAATGCCCCAGTCTGATGTAATAAAAACTTGTCTGAATAAATAACTGGAAACATGAGATTTTTATTTATATTTAGCGTCTAATTGTCAACTCGTGCTTTCCAACCAGTACCGTCTACCATATAAAGTTTCGATTCATAAACTTTTTCTAAAATAGCTATCAATTTAGGTCGATCCATGATTTCATAAGCGGTTTTCATCAATCCGCGAGCTTGTAATAATCTGGCTCGATTCTTTTCTTGAGTATCTTCATCCCAAAACCAAAGCGAACGACCTTTTTTTAATAAAGCCACCGCTCGCTCGTTTTCTACCGCACTAATGCGATCGGACAGAATGATACTCAACCCAGTATCAGATTCAACCCCAACGGGTCTAGCATCATCTATATTCAATTCATTATCGATAATAAATCGATCGAATCGCGGCTGCCAAAGTTGAGCTGCTGCTAAAAACCCATCTTTGTTATCCTTATCATCTTCATAATTTTCAATTACTTCTTCAAATCGATCGCTAATAGCAGCTAAAATACTTTCATGTACACTGATACCGCTACCATCACCATTATAAAACATTCCTACGCCCCGAAATCCCAAAGCTGGATCGTCTAATAACAAGCCCCAATGCTCTCCGGCAATTTCACCCTTGAGGCAAGTTAAAAACTCTGGCGGGTCGTCATAATATTGACCATCTAGCCACCAAGTGCTCCAATCGGTAGTAATATCGAGATAGTGTACGGCTTGATAATCTGCCAGAATTTGGTGCAAGGATTTACCCTCAGCTAGCTGTAATAAGAAATAGATCGGGCCAACAGGTTCGACGTTACAAAGTGCGCTCCAAAAATCTTCTCTTTCTGCGGCGGAGAGTCCCACAACAAATTCACAGAACCAGAACAATGAATCGGGAAATTCGATATTTTCAAGTCCATAAATGGATTGCAATTGTCTTTGATAGCGATCTTTGAGTTGGCTGCTCATGAAAGTTTAGATATAAACCCAAGGTTAACTATTTATTAACGACTGTTTCGATCTAAGATCGAAGATAAACCGACTCCCATCGAACTATCTCGATCGCAAATTTATCGATCGAACTTACTGTTTGAGTTCCAGCTTAAATCTGCACCGCTGCATACTTCAACACTTCCAATACCCGCACGGGATCGCAGCCATAAAGTCCGGCTCCCCAGGCGGCATTTTGCTCTACCACTGCCCAACCACGATCGCAAATTACACCCACATCCAATACCGCCGTGCGGGGCAACTCGATCCGAGTATCTGCCAAGACTAGATCGACAAAGGACTCTACCTCTGCTAATTCGGCATCAGCGGCTGCAAAATCTCGATCGCGTTGCAGTTCTCCATTCCTTAAATATACCGAAATTGCACGGATCTGGCGATCGAGCACAAAGCACCGAAATTCTTTTTCCCATGCCACCACTTCAGCCACCAAGACGGGCGTATCGTTATCGTATTCGAGCGGCAACTCCGCACCAGTATATACCCGCGCTGGGAAGCTCTTATCATTCGGCGGCTTGATAAATGCTGGCTCCACCAACTCTCGACAAGCTTCCAATGTCGATAGTGATCCCCATCGCTTGCGGAATTCTCTAGGTAAGTTCGGCAGCCAATCGAGTGGCGGTTCTAGGAGTCGCAGTCCAAATTCGGCGGCGAGCGTTTGTCCGAATAACCCCTCTAGATACAATACCGGATCGGCGATCGATCTCAACTCATCCAGCACCTGCCAACTTCGCAATCGTTCGACATCCCAGCCAAGGCGATTGGCGGCGCGCCACAAAGCTTGAGCATCTTCAGTAAACCGTGGCGTCAGAATTAATGTTGGCATCGGCGATTAAGGCGCTGTGGGAGTGGGATAACAATTATTCATGAAATTTAGGCGTTGCGGGATTCAGGTGTGAAGCATAGATCTGATACTGTCGCCCTCACCCCCAACCCCTCTGTCTTGTCTTGTCTCGTCTCGATCGCTCGTTCCCGGCAGGTTTCCCGCCGAGCGCGAGCCGCAAAATCCAAAATCCCTGGCATACTAAGATCTAGTCGATCGCTGCTGCTGAATATCATGTCTTCTGTAACCAATCTCACCACATTTAGCTTTGAAACCGTCAGTGTCGATCGCAATGGTGAAATAATCGATCGACGATCGGGTAAGGCTCAATACTTTACACTCAGCTTAGGCGATGGTATTGGATTGGATCTAGTCTCGATTCCTGGTGGTACATTGATGATGGGCGACGAGCGACACCATCAAGACGAGCAGCCAGTTCATCAAGTGACAGTACCAGCATTTTTTATAAGTAAATATCCGATTACTCAGGCGCAATATCGATCGATTATGGGCGAAAATGCCGGAAGTGGAATGGGAGATAATTACCCGATCGAGAAGGTTAGTTGGGATGATGCGATCGAATTCTGTAATAAATTATCGCAACAAACTGGCGATCGATATACTTTACCCAGTGAATCTCAATGGGAATATGCCTGTCGCGCTGGCACTACTACAGCATTTTACTTTGGGGAGACGATCGTGCCGGATTTGGTGAATTATCACGGGGATTATCCCTACCAGGGCGCACCCACAGGTGAAAATAGAGAACAAACGACACCTGTCGGGAGTTTCCCGCCGAATGCTTTTGGGTTATCTGACATGCACGGGAATGTGTGGGAATGGTGCCTGGATGAGTACCAACCCAGTTATCAAGGCGCGCCCATAGATGGCAGCGCGTGGATTTCGAGCGTGGAGGAAAGCAATCTCAAAAGAGTGATGCGCGGTGGTGCTTGGGATTACGTCGCGCGCGGATGTCGAAGTGCCGTGCGCGGTAGTCTAGCATCGCAGATTCGGCTGGCTGGGTGTGGATTGCGGGTGGTAAGGGCGGATGGGTAGATGGAGATCTGCAATCCAAAACCCAAAATCTCTACTTCCCCTCCATACTTGGCGTACATCTCTCCGTACAATCGCTAACGACAGTGCTTTGGGTAATGACGGTTTCGGGTTCCTTCGGGGGTGGCTCGGCGCAGACTTGGAGTGCAGTTGGGATCGTGGCGAAAGCAGCAATTAATCCACAGCTTAAGAACTTACGCATAGTTAAAGAGAAAATCGGGGTGTTTTCACAATTTAACTAGTAAAATTGGCAGAGCCTACGATCGCGATCGCATTTTGTGGTGTCTGTACTCTTGGTACATGCGTAATCCAAATTTGCCCGCTGGGGTGGCTTGAGCGTTGCTAATATCGGATTGCATCTGGGTGGGTAAAGACGTCAGCGCAGCGGGCTTAATGTAGTGTTCTGGAGGCTGAATTATCGGTGCGGCAAGGGCGGCAAATGTAATATCGATCGCCGAAAACTTGTCGCCTAATAAATATTTACGTCCATCGGCTAGCAATCCATCGACTCGATCGAATACTATCTCAATTTCTCGATAGGATTCCGTACCGGATGTATCGGTAACATTGTAGGTCGATCGGACGATCTTGCCTACTCTGGGAAAGATAGCGGGGAACAATAACTTCTCCCAAAATGGCACGCCCAAAGTCCAACGTGGATAGATTAATTGCGGAGAAAGGATATAAGAATATCCCCAACGGCGAATATGTACGCCTAATGTAAGATTGAATAAGTTTTCTAGCTCTAGAGTGAGTACTTGTAGGTTGGGATCGATCGGGTACAGCTTTTCGGGATACAGTCTGTCTAAATATCTCAAAATATCTGTCGAATCAGTTGCGGCACCCGTATCCGTTACCAAGACAGGAACGCTCCTACCGCCATATTTTTTAGTCGCATTCCGATGAAATGGCGGCATGTGCGCCATTTCTCGATATGGAACTTCTAAGTAGTCTAGTGCCCACCTTGCTTTCTCGCTGTAATGGCTCACAGGTATCGTAATCAGTCGAAAGTTGTTTGGCAGCATGAGCTAGGGAATATAATCGCACGATCTGTCCTTATAACAAACCACGATAACGGATAAAGAGCAACATTACTGCCCACGAACCCAAGGCAACTTTAATGGCGACGAGCACATTCAGGAGCGGGATAAACCCACCACTGATTAATGCCCCTAACTCGCCGTGGGGCAATTCTACACCAGAGAGATTAATCGCCGCGATGATGATGAAAGCGATCGCGGAGATTTTTTCCCAGGTAGCGGCGTGCCAACGCTGGTATAGTCGATCCATCTCTTCGGTAGAGGAGGTAATTGCCACTAAGCCGATGGCGGTACCACCCGCTACACCTGCGGCAAAACCACCACCAGGGCTGAGATGTCCGCGAATTGCCAATTCGATACTAACTAGTGCGGCAATTGTCGCGCCCAATCTGGCTAAAACGATCGAGGGTGAATCGGTAAATTGGTAGACTGTGGTGGCAGGTTGCTCGGTAGAGAGCAAGAATTTGACACCTAAGATGGCGATCGTAAACACGACGACTTCAAAGATCGTGTCGTAGAGCCGATTTCGGAGGATGATACCCGATACGGCATTGGGGATACCTGTCTCGCGGACGATCGTTTCGACGATGGTTAGTTGTGATAAGTCTGGGAGCGCGTTGGAAGTCAGCAGGATTTTGATACCCAGCGCGATACCTGCGATTAGATAAATCCATCTCATTGCTGTGGCTCCGTGACAGTCAGTTTACTAGCTAATGGGTTGATGTAGGTTAGGTTTGTGTCTGAGGGGAGTTGCGATCGCATCATCTCATAAAGACTGGAAATTCTGGTGGCGATCTCAGGCGCTCGATCGGGATTTAGAACGATCGTGGTATGAATGGTTCGATCGAGTAATGCTTGGCGCAAAGTCTGTGGATCTGGATAAGTAACTAGTTCGAGTCGCAGATAATGTTTGCTAAAAATCGTGCGTAACTCATTCTCCACGGAAGAATCGACAGTAGTTTCGTCGCTCAAGATGCCCAGCCGCACTACCATTGAAGATCGCACCGCGATCGCATATAAAGAAATCGATAATAAGGTGCCCATCAAAGCTTCGGTTAAAGCGACATCCGCCGCGCCGAGAATTGAATAGATGAGGGCGGCGATGGCACCGAGAATACCACGCATAATCAGTGCGTTGTAAGGATTGGACTGAAATACCAACATCAGCGCAGTGATGGGCAGCAGGGCAACGATCGCATAGATATAAGGATCTGTCATGACTCCTCCTGACTGCTCGCGCAATAGGCTAATACATAGCCTAACATTGTATTCCACACTGCCAACGAGATAATTGCGAGTATCAGTAATTGCCATTCACTAGGGAGTTTTAGCAACAATCCAAACACGATCGCCATCGAGCCGAGGGTATCTGAGACTGAGAGACTGTGCAACTTAAATAATACCGAGCGTTTGCCCAGTAGCGGTATCGTCCCCCAAAACCAGAAGATAATCCCCACACCGATGCAGAAATAACCGAGAATGTCTATCATATTTTCTCCATCTGGTTGAGTAAATGCGCCAACAACATAAATCCAGCATTGCCTACACTCAAGACGATCGCACCGACTACGCCAATCATCCAATCATCTCGGAGGACAGATACAACCAAGATGATAATCGATGCTTTACTAGAGACGCTGGCTAATGCCAGCATTTTTTGCCAAATATCATTAGACTTATAAGCTGCATAGATCGGAATTAACATTGCTGTAATCATCAATATCAAGATGAAGTTCAAGATTGAATTCATAAATTTCTTCTCCGTTTAACTCGATGAACTTCATAGCCACCATCTCGATCGTATTTACGAACGATTGTTTTGGGGGTAAAAGTAATTAGAAAAATATCTAAAAATACTAGCCCAGACGATCGATTTGGCGGCACCCGTTCGATCTCGATATCTTCAGCTTGATGGGGACGAAAAATCATTTCAATCGCTTCGATATAAGCGATCGGAATTGCCATCACAATTTTACCGAATACCCGCAGCCAATCCCTCAACGTACCGTTGGTGGAGCCTCCGCTGTGCGGAATCGAGCGGTGATTGCGGGGTAAGATTAAGGAGATAACAATCCCGATCGCGATATTTTCTGGACTCAAATCGGATGTGAGTAGCAGCCAAATAGTGAGTCTGAGGATGATGTTTAGATAACCACTCATGTAAATGTCGCCCAAAACAGTAAAATTGACACCAACGTCATCACGCCGATTAAATTGTCGAATTGCTCTAATACTCGGGGTATTTTTAGTGCCATTCGCTTAAATATAGTGATATAAGCTAACCAACCCCCAGCAATAATTGCGATCGCTTTAATGGTATTTGTCGGATCGTAAGCCTCAAAATAGACAACATTTGCCACGACTAAGCCACCGATTAGTAAGCCGATTGCTAGCCAAAATCCCAGCTTAATCGGTTTGGTATTTACACCTGGCTGGTGTGGTAAAAAGATAAATTTAGCAAACGAAATTGCCGTGCCTACCGCCACCACATTCATCGCGATTTCTTGCCACGGCAAGAGATTTTTCATCGTCAATACCTTCGCCCCAAACCCAGATAGTAATGGGAAGCCAGAAATCGAGAATCCAGCAATCGCCAAGAAAATCCACAGCGTGCGATCGATTGGTTGATGCTGCAATTCCTTAAAATTACGACTCGGTAAAGCTCCCGCCAGCATAAATAGGCTCGATTTCACCAAGCCATGCGTCAGGGCATAAAATCCGCTCACTTCAGGAGCCGCCAGCATAAAACCCAATTGGGAAACGGTGTGAAATGCTAACATCCGTTTGGTATCCTTCTCAAATACTGCGTAGGAAACGCCCAGAACCGCTGTCCCGACCCCGAAAACTCGAATAATGGGGTCAACATCATCCAAAATCAGCGCACACCTAACTAGCGGATATACCCCCGCTTTCACCACAATCCCCGATAACATCGCTGCAACTGGAGTTTCTGATTCCGATTCGGCTAGCGGTACCCACAAACCAGAAACAAATACTCCACCCTTAGTCAGTAGCCCCATAAAGATCAGCGCGAGTGCCTCCGGCGGCGATCCGCGCAAACCTGCAAAGGTAAAGGAATGATGCGTTTTATAAACCAGCACCGCACCGACTAGATAAAACAACATGCCTACATTACTAACAAACAGATACCGCAACGCCACCCAAATCGTGCGATCTGTGCGCGGATAAGCTATTAACAGTGCCGCAGCAATGCCACTGACCTCCAAGGCAACATACAAACTGATAAAATCCGTACAGGCAAACGCCGCATTTAAACTGCCATGCAGGATAATTAATTGCCCATAAAAAAACGCCACCTTCTCAGTTTGCCAACAGTAGAGAATTACCGCCGCCGTGACGAGGGCATTAGTGAGAATAAAATAACCGCTGAGTGAATCTATTAATAAAGTTACGCCAAAATTATCGAGTAACTGAAGCGCGATCGACGATCGAGAAATGATTAGCTGTAACGCATATCCCACCGAACAGATCGCTGCAAATATTGCCAGATAGCGATCGAGTTTTGGGAATAAAAAAATTAGAAATCCCGCCACAAATGGGAGAACAATCCAGGCGATCGAGATGGTATTCATGGCGTATTTTCCTTCTCGATTTCACTGGTGTCCAAGGTGGGATGATCCTGTGCCAATTTCATTGCCCCAACCAACATCAGAGCCTGAATCGAAAACCCAATCACGATCGCTGTCAAAATCACCGATTGGGGCACTGGATCGGCGTAAGTTCCATTATTTTTGGCATTGCCAGCAATCGGTGTAAATAAACCTCCCCGCGCAGCAATCAGCACATAATAGGCAATTACCCCAGTACTCATCACATCCATTGCAAAAATTTTCATCACCAAATTTCGCTTAAAAATAATGGCGAAGAATCCACATAATATCGTCGCTAGTGTAAATGCTTCTAACACGATCGTTGACACTTTAGCCTCCCAATTGATTATTTACGATTGACTCTCCAGTTAACTAGTCCGAAACGGTAGAAATGAAGCTACCATTTTTTGCCAACTCCCCGCTCCCCGCCAAAATAGTACCTAGATTTACGACGTACACTACTAGATACTTTATCTTGGTAAGTGATAGTTTCAATCGATCGCTATGCGCGCCTTACCAGCAACTACCATCAAAATCGGTGAATTGTCGGCTAGAAGCCAAGTCCCCATTAAAACGATTCGTTACTATGAGGAGATTGGATTATTACCGCAGCCCGATCGAACCGAAGGTCATTTTCGATTATTTCCGCTGGAGACTGTTTCTCGCTTATTATTCATCAAACGTCTGCAATTATTGGGTTTGAGCTTGCAAGAAGTCAAAGAATGTTTAACCGTATTCGATCGGGGCGAGCTACCTTGTGCCGATCTGCGAGTTAAGCTAGAGAGCCATATTGAGGCGATCGATCTCCAAATTCAATCCATGTCGGCGTTGCGTCAGCAACTGGGAGAAATTCTCCAAGACTGGGATGAAAATCCCACACCCCAAGCGAATATTATTTGTCCAAATTTACAGACTTAGGGGCTTGACTCTCCACTAGAGTGTAGATTGTAAGATGCGTTTATTCTCTCAATTGGCAGTACTTTAAGCTATGACTACGACATCAATGGTGTGTACTTGCAACCCCTGCACTTGCACAGTTTGTCTGTGTAGCACAATGGTAAAAAATAATTGTTGCTGTACCCCCAAACAGACTACTGATAACTCATCGGATGCGGCTAGCTCGATCGATACCAACAGTTAAATTAATTAATAATTATTAATTAATAATTGGGTTTTTAGGGTGGGGTTTAAATCCCCATCCTAAAAACGATTCACCTAAGAGGATGTCTGAAAACTCAATTCCGTTAAGCTTAAACCCTAGTACATCCCCCCTATCCCCCCTTAAAAAGCTACCGTGTATACACAAGTCTGATTGACTTCGTTTCTAGATCTAAATCCCCCAAACCCCCTTAAAAAGCTTGCTCAGATCCGGTCAAAGTCCCCCTTTTTAAGGGGGATTTAGCGGCTCCCGTAACTCCTTTGGAGTGGCTGCGCCAACGTCGGGTTCCCCGACGGATTAGGGAGACAAGACAGGGGGATTTCTAGGGTTTTCGCTTCCCTCCAGACTTGTGTATACACGGTAGCTTTTTAAGGGGGGAACCGACTCTTAGTCCCCCTTTTTAAGGGGGATTTAGCGGCGCATCGAACGGGAGGTTCCCTCCCGTTTGTGTGCGACAAGACAGGGGGATTTACCCACTGCAAACGAAGCAATTAGACTTTTCAGACATCCTCTAAAGGAGGGGAATTTAGACCCCTTATTCTCGTTAAGCAGTAGATCTGAGGTTGCGATCGTCACCTCATATCTATTATAAATTTGCCAACAGGATTGAAAATTACTCACTAGTGGATTCGATCGGCGGGGCAGTTTCGACAGATTCACCAAAGGCGACGCGGAGAAATGGTGGAGCGACAAACGTCGTCAGAATCACCATAATAATAATCGACACCTGCAACGGCTTATCTAAAATACCGCTAGCTGCACCAATCCCGGCAAATACCAAGCCAACCTCACCACGAGGAATCATCCCTACCCCGATCGCCCAACGGTTAACGCCGGGGATGCCGAATACCGCCCAACCAGTTACTAATTTACCGATCACTGCCACGACGACTAAAAAGACAGCAATTAATAGTCCTGCCCGATTTTCTGGTACGGTGGGGTTCAAAACGCCCAAATCTGCCCGTGCGCCGACAGTCACAAAAAAGATCGGCACGAGTAAATCGGCGATCGGTTTAATTAGTTCGTCTAACTCGTCTCTTGCATCGCTTTCATCTAATACTAATCCAGCCGCAAACGCGCCCAAAATTGCCTCCAGATGAATGGCATTGCCTAAAAATGCCATAAAAAAGGCAAAGATAAACGCCGGAATAATGATGTTGCCACGAGTTTTTAGTTTCGCGACGATCGATGTAAATGCTTTATTAAAAAAGCCACCCAATAAAATCGAACCGATCAGAAATACTGTGGCACTGACGATTAAATAAATCACATTCGTCACGTCAATCTCGCCTGTTTTAGCAAGACTAGCAACTACAGCGAGAACGATAATTCCCAGCACATCATCAATTACCGCCGCACCGACAATAATTTGACCCTCTTTAGACTTTAGTTGCCCCAACTCCGATAATACCTTCGACGTAATCCCGATACTCGTTGCCGTCAATGCCGCCCCTGCAAAAATCGCCGGAATCGCTGCCACATGGAAGACGAGCATCAATCCCGCTGTACCCGCAGCAAAGGGCGCAGCCACACCCACACAGGCAACCACGATCGCTTGAATCCCTACCTCTTTGAGTTGGCGCAGATCGGATTCTAGCCCAATTTCAAATAGCAGGATAATCACGCCGAGTTCGGCAAGCACTGAGATTACTTCGCTCTGGGACTCAAATACCGTCTCGATTCCCTCCGGTGAAAGTTGGTTGAGAGCTTGCAGTGCCGTCATCAATAATGAATCCGTCGCTGCTAGTCCGCCTTCGGGGAAAATCACCAGATGTAAGGCGGAAACTCCGACAATCACACCTGCCACTAATTCCCCCAGTACTGGTGGAAAATCTAACTGTTTAGCCACTTCTGAACCAATTTTACTGGCGATAAAGATCGTTACCAGCGTGAGCAATACTCCAGACAAAATAATCGGCGAATATTCTGCTGCGACTGTCGCCAATAGTGGCGGTGTGCTGACAGCACTCCATAAAGCAAGGGTGTCGTTCAAAAACATGGGTTTGTTGTAATAAAAACGAAGAAGAATAGAAACATCACCGCCACCGATTGAAATCGGGGCTAACTTTACAAAGTCCGCGTAGGCGGACTTCGCATCACGAGCAGAGACTTCCAGTCTCTAGGCTCTTCTTATCCCGTTGGCGGAGCCTCTCCCATCGGAGAAACTCCCGTTATGTTAAAGCATTAGAGCGATCTAAATCGTTCCTAGTGATGCAAGTCCGCTTTTTTGCAAGTTAACCGAATTGTTTGCATTGCTACGAACCTTGAGGACACATCCCCAACTTCTTCAAGAAGTTGGGGGTGTAAGATCGGGCTAGGATAGATTTGTTATCGATCGTAAGCCTTCAACTTTAACAGTAATCAGCCAAGTGAATTTCACCTGCCCGAGAGCTTGGCGCAGGGCTTCCGTGCGATCGGCTAATGCATGAACAGGTTAAATCAGATCGAATAAACCCAATTTTTGTAATCCTAATTCCCCTAACACAGACGGAAAATCTAACCGTTTAGCGACTTCTACTATGACTCCCTTCAACAACCCTCTGGCCCACAGAAACTGTGCCCGTACAGTACCTCCGCGTCACAGATGTAGATAATGCCTGCAAAATCGAGGAAAAACTTCACTGCGATAGACTTCCCAGGCAATCCTTTGTAGTAGATGAGTGATGGCGCAATCTTAAATTATTTTGATAATCATAAGAATAGCTTATTTTCTTAAGAACATATTACGAATAGTTTGAAATTAAGAAAACGCCATTTTTGATAGATTCTTTCTATCGGTTTCAGCAAAAAATTAATTTAAACTAATGAGCATTCCCACTATATAAAAATTCGAGAGCGCGATTGCGTAAATCGTAATAGCGAGGATCTTCGAGCATTTGTTCGCGATCGCGTGGACGCTCGAAGGGAATCTCTAAAATTTCCCCAATGCCAGCCGATGGACCTTCTGTCATCATCACTAATCGATCGGCCAGGAATAAACATTCATCGATATCGTGAGTTACCATCAGCACTGTACAGCCAAACTCGCGCACAATTTCCGAAACTTCTTCCTGCATTTCTTCTTTAGTAATGGCATCTAGTGCGCCAAAAGGTTCGTCTAAAATCAAGACTTCAGGACGCAGACAAAAAGCCCGCGCGATCGCCACCCGCTGACGCATCCCACCCGATAATTGGGGAGGAGTTTTTTCCATTGCCTCGCCCAAACCAACCATTGTCAGGGTATCGCGGACGATCCGATCTTTTTCCGATTTCGATTTATTGGGATGGACTGAATCTAACCCAAAATAGACATTTTCATAAGCTGTCATCCAAGGCATCAAAGAGTAGTTTTGGAACACTACCATTCGCTCGGGACCTGGCTTGGTAATTAACTTACCATTCATGGTGACTTGACCTTCGGTCGGCATGGCAAAGCCAGAAAGTGTATTTAATAAAGTTGATTTACCGCAACCAGAGTGGCCAATAATACAAATAAATTCGCCTTGTCCAACAGCGAGATCGATATCCTTAATTACGACATTTAATCCCGTTCTAGTAGGATAAGTTTTAGTAACTTTTTGAAAGCTGATAAAATCTTGTTTAGTATTTTTCGATCTTCCTGGCAGAGGTGCAGTAGCAGTCATAGGATTTAAGATTTGTAATAGTTGATGTTAAAAAGTTGACAGTTAGTCAGCGACTAAAGTCACCGCTAGTGGTGCGAAGTCCGCGTAGGCGGACTAGTTTCTTAGTCCGCTTACGCGGACTTCGCACTCCGAGCAGCGGTTTCTAACCGCTGGAGTTATTGGTATCGCAATTGCCAGGGCGGTTGTTAGGACATTTGGGAGGTTCGATCCCCTGTCCCCTTTCTCCATCGACAACCCATAACTAGCAACTTGGGTTATTAGTGAATTTCCGCTAGGGTAATATCACGCTTAATTTCGAGATTGTTGAGATAGCGAATCGGATCTTCAGCATCGAATTTAGTACCATCGACTAGTTGAATCGAACCGCGACTGTAGGAAATCTCGGTCAAACCTAATTCCCTTGCTGCGGTACTAAATACACCGACGCGACAGGTATTTTCGAGTACCTCTACCCAGTTGCGCGGGAAAGGTACATCACCCCACCGCGCCATCTCAACCATGTGCCACAGATGCTCGGTCCGACTGGGACGATTGACACCATCGCCGAAAAAGACATGATGGGCGACCGATTCTACCCCAGGGACAACATCATTGGGACCCCCAAGATGGATAAAATCTAGACTCGTACCGATATATTCTTTGCGGGCTAAGATTTTGCGAATTTCTTCAGCATTAGCGGGATCGGCGCAGTAGCGGCAAGCGTCTAAAAGTGCTTTGGTGAGCGCGATCGCGGTATTGGGAAACGCCTGTGCCCAATCTTGGCGAAAACCCAAGACTTTGCCGGGATGACCGCTCCAGATATCGATATCGCGGGCAACGGTAAATCCAATCCCTTCGATCTCAGCGCGGAGGTTCCACGGATCGCCGACGCAGAAACCATCAATTGTGCCGTTTTTCAAATCTACGACCATTTGGGCGGGCGGAATTTGTTTTAAGTGTAACTCGCGATCGGGATCGATCCCCGCACTTGCCAGCCAATAACGCAGCAAGAGGTTGTGCATAGAGGAAGGGTGTACTACACCCATCCGGTGGTATTCATCGGGGGTGGCGCGGATCGCTGCGCGGAAATCGGCGAGGGTTTTGACACCACGCTGCTTAAATTTTTTACCGAGGGTAATGGCGTTACCATTGCGGCTGATAGTCAGGGAGCTAACCACGGGTGTGCTTTGATTCCCCGCACCGCCAAGGGTAATCCACAGGGGCATTCCCGATGGCATGGCTGCGGCATCGACATAACCACCGATCAGTCCATCGACAACCCCGCGCCAACTCGATTCTCTTACCAAGGAGACCTGTTCTAAGCCGTGTTTGACAAAGAAGCCTTTTTCTTTGGCGATAATCATCGGCGTGCACGCTGTTAAGGGCACGAAACCGAGTTGCAAGTTAACTTTTTCTAACCCGTGGGCGGCAACATTTTGAACTTTCTGCGCCCGCATTTTCTTGACTTGTTTTTGCTGGTTGAGAAAGTAAATAATTTCGCTGCGGAGCTGATAGTAACTCGGATGTTTAACGGCTTCCAACCGCTTACGCGGACGGGGAATATCGACATCTAAAATCGAGCCAATTTTGGAAGCTGGGCCATTAGTAAGCATCACCACTCGATCGCTCATCAGTACGGCTTCATCAACTTCATGCGTCACCATCAACGCCGAAATTTGATTATCTTCGCAGATTTTGACTAGCTGTTCTTGCAATTTACCCCGCGTCAGGGCATCGAGTACGCCAAAGGGTTCATCTAATAATAATAAGCGCGGTTGGACAGCTAAAGCGCGGGCGATCGCCACCCGTTGGCGCATCCCTCCAGACATTTCTCCAGGATATTTGTCAATCTCTTTGGCAAGTCCAACGACATCGACGTAATGCTCGATGATTTCTGTCCGCTCTTGGGCTGTTTTTTCAGTCAGCACTTCATCGACAGCAAAAGCGACATTTTCCCTCACTGTCAGCCAGGGTAATAGTGAATAGTTCTGGAAAACAACAATTCGATCGGGGCCAGGTTTGGTAATTGTTAATCCTTCTAAGGTAACTATTCCTTCTGTCGCTAAATCCAATCCTGCAATCATATTGAGCAAGGTGGATTTGCCACAGCCAGAGTGACCAATCAGGGAAATAAATTCACCGCGTTTAATTTGGAGATCGATGCCGCGTAGGGCGATATATTCGCGTCCACCGCCGAGTGGAAAGGTTTTTCCCGCGTCTTTAATATTGACTAATTCGACTGTTGACATAGGTATTTTTAATTTTTGATTGTTAACTCAAGTTGATATCCACTCAAAGTGGTTAAAACCACTCCTCATGATGCAAATCCGCGTAGGCGGACTTTGCATCACTAGCGGCGTCTACCCTACGGGAACGCTCCGCGAACAGTCGCTGGAGAACCAAACCGTATCGATCCTCGATCGAGTTATTGTTTGACAATTTTATTTTGCAACCAACCCATTGCCGTATCGAGCAATAAACCAACCGCACCGATCCAAACCAAAGCCAGAATTACTTCGCTGATGTAGTTATTTTGATATGCTTCCCAGATAAAGAAACCAATCCCGACGATACCCGACATGACGATTTCAGCAGCAATAATTGCCAACCAAGCTAAACTGATCGCGACGCGCAAGCCAGTGAAAATATAAGGCAGTGCGGAAGGTAGCAGAATTTGGAAGAAGTATTTTTGCTTGGAAGCTTGGACAACTTTGGAAACGTTAATATAATCTTGAGGGATCTGTTTGACCCCAACTGCGGTATTGATTAAGATCGGCCAGACTGCGGTAATAAAGATTACAAACAGGGCAGCGGGTTCGTTTTTATTTAAGGCAGCGAGGGAAATTGGTACCCAAGCCAGAGGAGGAACTGTTCTTAAGAATAGGAACAAGGGATCGAGAGCTTTGGAGAGCATCTTACTGGTACCGATCGCAATTCCGAGCGAAATCCCGACGATCGCGGCTAATGTATAGCTGATGCCGACCCGTTGTAAGCTTGCCCAAGTCTGCCAGAACATTCCTTTATCGATGCCGCCGCGATCGTAAAAAGGATATTTTACTAATTCAAAAGTCCGCGCATCGGTAAACAGGCTCGAAGGGCCAGGTAAGAGGGTAATGCCCGAAGCTGATAGTAATTCCCAAGCACCCAAGAACGCAGCAATGGCGATCGCTGGTGGCAGGACATTGCTCTTGATAGTTTTGGCAGATATTTCCATATTGCCAATCCGAAATCCCGATGACTTACGTACACTAGAGGCCATAATGCTGCTCCAAAATAAACTAAATTAAAACTAATCGATTGAAAAACAGAATCGAAGAAAACCAATTAATTATTAATTAATTTATGCCTTCAAATTTTTGATTTTTAAGCTATCTAAATAAGCTTTCGGCTTTTCGGGGTTGAACTCGGCACCGTCGAAGAATTTTTCGATGCCGCGAGAAGTAGATGGGGGGATATCTGCGCTGGCAATTCCCAGTTCTTGAGCAGCCTCTCGCCAATACTTCTCACCACTCACCGCATTAATAATCCGATCTGCTTCGCCCAACGCACCTTGAGGTAAAAATCCCCACCGGACGCTTTCGGTTAAGAACCAGAGATCGTGACTCTTATAGGGATAAGAAACGTTGCCGCGAGCATCTTTCCAATAGCGAATGGCTAATTTCTCATCCTTAACTGTTTTGCGATCGGCACCAAGGATGTACTCACCTACATACGGGCCAATTAATAGATCGCTGGGCACGTTAAAGTATTTGCGCTGGGCTAAAATAGCCGCCATTTCTGCTCTATTTTTCGGATCGTCGCACCACATTTGGGCTTCCATAATGCCTTTGAGAATTGCTTTAGCGGCTTTGGGATGTTTTCTGACCCAATCTTCCCGCATAGCAAAGTATTCTTCAGGGTGCGCTGGCCAAATTTGGGCGGTTAAAACTGCCAGAAATCCGTACTTGCGACGATCTCGTAAAATCCGCGACGGCCAAGGATCTCCCGTACTAAATCCATCCATCGAACCAGTTCGCATACTGGCGACGGTTTGCGCTGCGGGTACGGCAATCAGATCGATATCTTTATTGGGATCGATGCCACCTGCTGCCAGCCAATAGCGAATCCAAAAATCCTGATTGACGCGGGGGAAGGTGTAGGCAGCTTTGAAGGGCTTACCGTCAGCCTTCATATCTCTCACATATTCGGCTGCGCCCGATACATCTAAACCAAAGCCTTTACCAGCATGTTGGGTGGAGATAGCAATCCCATTACCTTGGGTGCTCAACTGCGCCAGCGACAACATTGGAATTTTGCGATTTCCCTTGGTAATAATCCCTTCCGAAATCAACTGCGGCATGGGCATCTGCCATTGTCCGCCATCAATCCCACCGTTAGAGGAGCCGATCTCAATATTATCTCGCGCCGAACCCCAAGAAGCTTGTTTCGATACGTCCACATCCGTCATGCCGTGGCGAGCGAAAAAACCTTTTTCCCTAGCAATAATTAATGGTGCTGATTCAGCGATCGCAATATAGCCCAGCTTAACGGCTGTCGTCTCCGGTGTAGTTGCCGAACTTAGAGTCAGTGCTTGTGCTTTGGGAGATAAGGCGTCTGGGGAAGGTGGGTTGATGGCGCAACCTTTGAGCAGAGTTGCGCCACCAGCGGCACCAGCCGCCAGCAAAAAGTGCCGACGTGAGAGATGTTGCATGAGTTTTTAAGTGGGTATCTAAAAGTTGAGGAGATTTTAGAGCGATCGTCGAAATTGAAAAAATCAATGATTTACATAAACACCATAGAAAAAATCATTGCATAATTTTATTGCGTTTGTCAATACATCGCGGCAAGATAAATCTAGCGGATATACAGAGCGAGATCCAGCAGTCCCAGTCATTGCAAGGCAAGGAATTGTTATGCCCCTTTTCAGGTCCCTCTTTAGGCCGTGAGCTTATAGAATAAATAATTGTTAATTCGGGGATCGATAGACTAAGTCTATGTGCTTAGTCAATTGCAGTCGATTTTAGAATAGGCAAATTAAATTTTAAGTGATATAATAATAGAAAGTGTCTATTTAAAGAGGGCGATTACCGCTAAAACATTGAAAAAAGAGGGTAGAGGGTAGTAATGGACGGGACGCAAGCGTCCTCCAACTCCCTACTCCCTACTCCCTACTCCCTACTCCCTACTCCCTACTCCCTACCTATCCCGCCACACAATTGTGAAACAAGCCACAATCCATCAGTTACATGTGTTAGAGGCGATTGCGCGGCACAATAGTTTCACCCGTGCTGCCGAAGAATTGAACCTCACACAGCCGACAGTATCCCAACAAATGAAGCAACTGACTAAAATTGTTGGGATACCTTTAGTAGAACAATTAGGTAAACGCTTTTATCTGACAGAAGCAGGTAAAGAAGTGCTTGCCGCCAGTCAAGAAATTTCGGGTCGCCTCGAATTACTCGAAAACAGTCTGAATGAATTAAAAGGTTTAGAAAAAGGCCACTTGAGCCTAGCCACGACGACGACAGCTAAGTACTTCGTACCGAGACTGCTGGGTACCTTCAAACGACAGCATCCAGCCATCGAGCTGAGTCTCAATATTACCAATCAAGCCCAAGTACTCGATCGACTCGCTCACAATCAAGACGATCTGTATTTTACGGGCAGACCGCCCAAAGAACTTGATATCGAATTGCGCCCCATCTTACCCAATCCCTTAGTTGTAGTCGCTCCTATCAATCATCCGCTCGCCCGCGAGCAAAAAACGATTTCGCTCAAGCGATTGGCTCAAGAGCCATTTATTATGCGCGAATCTGGCTCTGGGACTCGTGCCATCGTCGAACAATTTTTCGCCGACAATCGTCTGGAAATAAAGACCGTGATGGAAATGAGCAGCAATGAAGCGATCAAACAAGGGATTGTTGGCGGTTTGGGGCTATCGATATTATCCTTGCACTGCCTATCGTTAGCAGTGCCGGGTGGCCCTTTAACTTATCTAAATGTTGAAGGTTTTCCCATTCAACAGCAGTGGTACGTAATTTATCCTTCCGGCAAACAGTTATCCCTTGCCGCTCAAACATTCCTGGATTTTTTACTCGATGAAGGTAAAGCCATCGTCGAAGGTAGGTTAGACCATTCGTGACAAGTTAAGGCGCGATCGCAATTGTCAAGCACGTTTGGCGATCCTTCGATCGACCGTTACATCAGATATTCAGAGATCGAATACATTAGCACTATCAATCGAGTTTTTTGATATATAGTGAGACCGAACCAACAGCCACGCTATATATGGGTGTTGACATTCGATCGAAAACCTTAACTTGTCACAGATGAGGTTAGACGATCTTTCAAACTTGAGTGTTTTTAATCCGCAGCAGGCAATCGATCCGATTGCTATGTAGTTGAATCTGACTTTTCGATCGAGGCTAGATTGAATGCTTTTTTAAAGACCTCAACCTTGGTGATTGGGGTAAGCACAACACTAATCTGGATTATTCATTTGAGTCCTACCAATATATTGTTGGTGGGACTTATTTGGTTTAAATCTCAGTCATAGCAGCTAAATTTGAAAGACTGAAATAACCAACTGACATCGGTAATTTCAACTAAATCGATCGACGATCGCAAAAATCCGTAGATCTACTTACGTCGGTCACAGAGTGAGTGGGAATAATAGTTTCATCCACTAAATTTAAGATTTAACTTGATAGCGACAGGCCCAAAGTTGGATTTTGAGTTTTTAATTTTGAATTGCGATGCGATGGAGTTAAAACAGCAGGCTAAATTCGATCTATTAGTCCAGCAATTAGAACGATCGAGTAGTCATCGATCGACTACCAAATATCAACTGCGGGTAGCTGCATTAGCCGCCATTGGTTATGGATATATCGCGATCGTTTGTTTGAGCATATTTAGTAGTTTGTGGATGGTGAGATGGGCGATCGAAATCGCCCAAAAGCGACCGATTAGCCTCGATCCGAGTCAACTCTGGATTTTATTTGGGCTGGTGGCGATTGCGACTTTTTGGGTGCAATCTCCGTCACTGAGCGATCGCGAAATCCATCGCGCTGAATTTCCCGAACTATTTGCGGTTATCGACGAACTTAGAGAGCGACTAAAAACTCCTAAAATTCATCATGTGGTAATTAATTACGACCATAATGCCGCGATCTATCAAACACCACATTTCGGTTGGGGTGAATGGCATCGTAATTATTTACTCTTAGGCTTGCCATTACTTCAATCGCTTTCACCAGAACAATTCAAGGCAACGTTAGCACATGAGTTGGGTCATTTGTCAAAAAATGACAGTAGCTTTACGGGCTATATTCTCCGCGTTAGACAGATGTGGGAAAACCTCACAGCCGATAATAATTTATTTATTTTCCAGTGGTTCTTTCGCTGGTATGAGCCATTAATTAAGGCATATTCATTTGTCTCGATCCGCGATCGAGAGTATGCCGCCGATGCGCTAGCACAACGCATGACTAGTCCCGAAATTGCCGCTAGCGATTTAATTCAAACTTATATTTATCAATATTATTTGCAAGAGTGCTTCACTCGTCAACTCGATCGTCAAGCACGGGAGCGAGAGACACCACCACCGGATGTAGTTACTCAAATGCTAGCGGCTTTGCGCCAACCGCTCGATCCGCAAGCAGCACAAATTTGGCTCGATTTTATCTTATCAGAGGCGACAGATACCGATGATACTCATCCGTGTTTGAGCGATCGATTAGCGGCTGTAGGCTATCCTACCCCTAAATCCTGGACGCCTACACCCATCGAGCGAACGGCTGCGGAGTACTTTTTTGGCGATCGGTTGATGGATTTAGCTGTGGAGCAGGATTTGCGCTGGTACGAGCGTCATCAAGCTGAGTGGTGGCGACAATATCACCACGCACGATACCAACATGAATATTTAGCCACCGTGAATGTTAAAGCGACTACTACACCATTAACATTGGCGGAAGCGACAATCCAAGCCAATCTAACTACAGAGTTACACGATACATCGTTAGCTTTGCCATTATGGCAAGAACTCTTAGCGCGAGATCCCAAACATGCTAATGCAAATTATCAAGTCGGTAAATTTCTTGTCAGTCGCGGACATATGAGCGGCTGTGTTTATTTAGAACAGGCGATCGCTTTAGATCCAGATTTAGCGATTTCTAGTTGTGAGGAATTATATAAATTTTATATTTACCAAGGCGATCTAGATTCCGCCAGAATCTATTTGGAGTGGCGACAACAGCATTTACCCAAACAATGGCGATCGAGATTGGAACGCAATCTCCTGGAAACCGATCGATTCATCTCGCACGATCTCGAACCGGATTTAATTACAGAAATTTGTCAAAAGTTAGCTAATTATCCGGCGATCGATCGGGCATATTTAGTCTGTAAGCCGATGCAAATTTTTACCGATCGCTCTTTGTATATATTGAGTCTTAAAATTGATAATTCTTCATCTAAGTCTGCTCGCCAGAGATCCAAAGCTCAATCGGAATCGGATGCTAAGGATTTATCGATCGAGATGTTATGCGATCGACTCCAAATCGAGCTAAATTTTGGCAAACGCCTGGTAATTGCCACTTTCGATAGTCACAGATCTGATACTACTAACTATCGAGATTTAAAACTAAGCGAAAACATCCAGAAAATAGCTGGTGCTCGAATATTTTAACTTCAAGCCAATGTGCAACTGTTTAACATATAAATCGGTAATTCAAGATCGAATACTCACCACGAGTTTAAATATCCGTACTTAAAAATCAATTCTCAATTCTCAATCTCAATTAATTAAATTATGTCTAAGCCGCAGCCTAATTTTTTAAACCAATGGTTATCGATCCAAGTTGTTGGCTCGATTTTGCTCGCGATCGCGACTCAAGCGATCGTGACTTTATTAACAATACTTTTTCAGCTAGACAACTCGATCTCGATCTGTTTGCTGAGAGTATTAGCTTGTCTATTGAGCTTTACGATTCAGGGCTACTTGCAGTGGCGCGTACTCAAGCAATTTATTAAAACACTAAGTTATCGCTGGATACTTACATCGATGGCCATATTACCAATTAATATCTTAAACTGGGTATCGATCCATCTGGGAATTAAGTCATTGATATTAGACGAGGATGGTACCGTATTGATTATTTTAGCAGTTATTGGTGCCGTAATTGGCGGTATTGGCGGGCGGGTAGTTGGTAACTTGCAAAAATCTTTACTCAAACAAAGTCTCTACTGGCGATCTTTATGGCTCGATTGGGATCGAGAACAGTTACTCGCTGGCGCACTTAGCGGTGTTGTGACATCGATAATTATTATCGGTTCGGTATTTTTATTTGGATGGAATTGGATCTCTTCACCGCTATCGGCATTTATTTGTTCGATCGGCTTGGCATCGATTTCGCAAGTTATGTACGGATTTATTGTCGGCGATACCATTCAAGATGTATTCCAACAAGCTAAAATCTTAAAATAAATTTATCGATCGTCGCTACCTGAACCTGTAAATATTCATAGCGCGACTTGTCCGATCTGACGTAATATTTTTGTCGATCGATGATAAATATAGCGACTTCGTAAATCTGCCAATAAAGTAAAGATCTGTTGCGGTTAGCTGTGGTAGATTTTCTTGCCACTCTCTAAAAACGTCGGGTTCTTCATTTCTAGTTAAGTCAAATCTCCGCTCTGGTTCGATAATTGTGGTAATAGCTTCAATAATTGCAATAGATTGAGTCACTTTTTTTATTCTTAACAGGATATCTTTTGATATTTTAGAATCTGTAGTCTAATTATTAATTCATCACTCTGAGCAGCTCTCTGGCAAATTCCAATGCCTCTGATGGTGTAGAGATCTCTCCATTAATTCTTGCTAGTTGAATTTCTGTCAATAGTTTACCGATTGTCGGTGAAGGGGGAATCTTTAAAAACTCCACCAGCTCGCGTCCGTTGACTAGTGGCGTTGGATGTGCGACAAGATCTTGCGGATCGAGATAGCGATCGATAAGCGGAGCTAGACTCAATAACTCTACTCCAGCGGCAATTGCTAAAACGATCGATAGCGGAAAATTATTATCTACAGCTTGAAACCAAAAATATTGCTCGGTTAAAGACATCGGTTTGCTTAATAATTGCGGTAAGTAAGTAATCACCGTACTTGCTACCTGAATTTCTGCCGAGCTAAATGTCAGGCGCAACATTTGGGTAGTTGCGATCTGGAGATCTGAGGATAATAGCAGCATAAATCTACCGATCGCGCGCCGCGAAATGGCAATTGTGTCCCGTAAAGGTCGATCGAGTTCGCGATCGAGTGCGGGATAATGTTGGCGGACTAATTCGCAAGCTCGATCGAATTGACTTAATTTGGCGGCAAAATCTGCACCGATGGGTAATTCTAACCAGCCTATCAATAATTCATCTGCTACCATCGCCGCCAACCACTGACTGCTATTGGAAGTCAGCAATAAATATCGTAACTCTGCTAATACTCGTTCTGCGGCAACATTCGTCAATAAGGGCACCAACTCGCGAATCGCCTGACGAGTCTGCACTTCGATCGCGAAATTAAGCTGTGCCCCTTGACGATACGCTCTGAGCAGCCGCAAAGGATCGTCAATAAGATTATCCCTGCTGAGCATCCGAATCGTGCGCTGGTGGATATCCTGAGTGCCACAGAATGGATCGACAGTCATCCGTGTCTGAATGTCATAGGCGATCGCATTGAGCGTATAGTCGCGGCGCGCCAGATCGTTATTAATACTTTCCCCGTCTTGTTGAGCAATATCTACCGTCATCCCCGGAAATACCACCCGCGCGATCTGACGTTCTGGATCTAGCAGCACAAACCCCGCTCGATACTCTGTGGCTAGCTTTCGCGCCAGATCTACCGCTCCCGTCGGTACCACCAAATCCAAATCTAATTCCGCCCGCACCCGCCCCAACAGCGCATCGCGAACTGCTCCACCAACTACGTAGACTGGCTTGGGCAATAAATCGAGGTTGAATGGTAGATTCTCTAAAAATTGCATAGAATACGAGATATAGGTTAGTCCCTAACCCCTAATATCTTATGTGTATCTGTATCAATTGCGAGTACGTCGATCGCTGTACGACCTATCATGCAGTCGAAGAACAACACCAACAAGCTCATCTGACGGCTATGCCTACTTTTGAAGCTACCCAGCCGCAAATTAATGTCAATATCCGCACCCGCGATGAAGGTGTAGAGATGGAGTGGGATGTCGTCGGTTGTCTGAGCTTTACCAAAGATACTGGCAAATGGTCGCGGTTGCGTCCGGGAGAATTAATTCCTACTTGATAGACGGTAGAGAGTAGTTGGAATAAAGCCGCTCGATTCGATACTCGGTTATTGCTGTTGGCTAATTTTGGCAATTCTGCCTTCGACTAGATCGTAAGTTAATTCTAGTCGGAGGTATTCGGGTGGTAGATGCGCCAATCTTTCCGCCCATTCGATCGCAACGATGCCTAGTTCGTACTCTAGTCCCAGCCAATAGGATTCTAAATACAAATCGTCAACCTCTGCCGATGTCAAACGGTAAAGATCGAGATGATAGAGCGGTACGCGCCCACTAAAATACTCATTGATAATCGTAAACGTCGGACTGACGATCGAGTCTGTAATCCCCAACCCGTGAGCGATCCCCTTCACTAGGGTAGTTTTACCACTACCCAAATCTCCCGTCAATAACAACACGCTACCCGCTGTCAAAGACTTACCTAAATCCATACCCAGCATCTGAGTCGCACGTTCATCTGGTAAGTTGACAATCCGATCGATCATATATCAATGCAAGTACTAACACCCCAATTATCAATTATCAATTATTAATGATCGATTAAAGCTCAGGCTGATTTAATATTACGAGCAATTTGGGCTACTTTCAAACTGCGATCGGCAGTCGATTCTTGAGCGCGACGGTAAAAATGGATTAAGGCTTTAGCCAAACGGCGGGGATTGTGACGTAGATACCGAGTCGTCGGGTCTTCTTCCATCACGTTAACCGAAAAGATGCTCCGCCCCAACTGTTTGACATCTTCTCGATCGAGCAAGACAGGGAAAGAGTTCTCCTCAGCATAATTTTGGAGACAGCTCGCCGAAGGCGGACTTTTTTGAACTAAAACTGCATCGAATAATTTGTAACCGCAAGCGCGATCGATACTTTCAATATGATCGGCAACTGTATAAGCAGTAGTTTCTCCTGGCTGCGTCATAATATTGCAGACATAAATACGCGGTACATTGCGTGCGGCAATTGCTTGGGCGATTTCTGGCACCAGTAAATTAGAAATGACGCTGGTGTACAAACTTCCCGGCCCCATGATAATATAATCGGCCTCTGCGATGGCCGCGATCGCCGCAGGTAAGGCAGGCGGATTGGCAGGCGAGCAGCCGATTTCGACAATTTGACCGTCACAATGGCCGATACTCGATTCACCGACGATCGTGCGTCCGTCAGCTAGTTTCGCCCACAGAGCGACATCCGTTAGCGTCGCAGGCAACACTCGTCCGCGAATGGCCAAAACTTTGGAGCTAGCAACTACCGCGCGTTCGAGATCGCCAGTAATCTCCGACATAGCAGTCAAAAACAAATTGCCAAAGCTGTGTCCCATCAAACCATCGCCAGCTTCAAAGCGATACTGAAATAACTCTGTCAATAATTTCTCTTCATCAGCCAACGCCGCAATACAGTTGCGGATATCTCCTGGCGGTAAAACGCCAAAATCTCGCCTCAATCGCCCCGAAGAACCGCCATCATCGGCTACAGTGACGATCGCTGTCAGATTGGCACTGTACAGCTTCAGACCCCGCAGCAGCGTCGATAAGCCAGTACCACCACCAATGGCAACAATTTTTGGCCCTCGATTGAGACGGCGATTGTGCCAGAGCATATCTAGCAAAGTTTCGCCACCATCAGGGCGTAAAACTTTACTAATTTCGCCCAGCGAACGGCTATGACCCCAAAAGACTAGGAATAGCCCGCAGCCAAAAACGATCGGCCCTGAGAGATAATGGGGCACCACTCTAGCTAAAAACTCAATCGCCCGATCGACAATCTGAAACAGCCAGAAAATCGGCGTCAGCTTGAGCCAAATCGCCAAACCTAGAATTGTCATCAACACGCCGATGGAGATAGTTAGCAACCAGCGTTTGACAAAAATTCCTGGGGACAACCATTGGAATAGCCGCCGGACATTGGAATATTTGCCGCCCGGTGATGGTAAGGTACTACCACTGCGACTCAAATTCCTGACTGCTCGTCTAAAGAGACCGATCGACATTATTTTCTGATTTTAAATAAAAGATTTGATGATGGATGAATGAATCTCAGATGAGTGGAAGAGACTTCGCCTTGAAACGGCGAGGCTTCCTTCCACTTCGTCAATCTTACAGGTACTCTGACGGATCGGAAAGAGGAAGTTGAAATTTGAGTAGTCTCGCAGCTATTACCAGACATCCTATATCCCCATTTAATCCGACTATAATTGCGATCGTAAAGGTTAAATCTCTAGGTTCAGCCATAATACTCACGATCCGACTCCAGGTTTGAGATTAATTTTTGGTTACCCTAATGACAATTACCAGAATTCTCGGATTAGATCCAGGGCTTGCCAGTCTTGGCTTTGGGGCGATATCCGTTGCCGTCCAGTCTCGTCCGCCAGCGATAACTTTGATTGATTTTGGTATCATCCAAACTCCCGCTCGCACAGAGATGGGTTCGCGGCTTCAGACGATATATGACGATTTACACAGCTTGCTAGACGAAATTCAACCCAATTTAGTGGCGATCGAACAGTTATTTTTTTATAAAATGGGGAATACCATTCCAGTGGCACAAGCTCGTGGGGTAATTTTATTGGTGATCGCCCAACATCAAATCCCTTGGGTAGAGTTTACTCCCGCTCAAATCAAGCAAGCCGTTGCTGGCTACGGCAATGCTCAAAAACCCGACGTTCAAGCTGCTGTGGCGCGAGAATTAGGTCTCGATCGTATTCCCCGTCCCGATGATGCTGCCGATGCCTTGGCAATCGCGTTAACTGCTTGGCTGCAACTTAGTTGTTAGTCAATAGTGGATAGTTGATAGTGAATGAATCCGACCCTTCTGCACGTTACTGTATATAAACAAGTTTTAATCGATACTTTCCTGAAATAATGTTATGGGTGCCAAAATTTTAAGCCTAATTAATAATTTACTGACATTTAATTTTTTCTTTGTGTTGCTGAGCTTTTTCTGGTTTATCATTGCAATTGTCGGTCAATACATCCATATTCCTCTCGGCTTGCTGGTTTGGCAAAGCTTGTGGGAACCACTGTTTCTCCCAGCTATTAGCGTCTTAATGGGTGGAGCGATCCTCAGTGGTACGGCTAGTTACATTCTTAAAGATAGTACGCGATCTTCTTGATATTTTGTATCTATCGATCGATTCTCAAATAATTCAGCTCGCCAAAAAACCGTGTTTCTAAATAGCAAACACGGTTTAAAACTGGTCTGAAATTAGTTCGATCGATCGTTAGTAACTTCGATCCCCTGGCTCTTGGATTACCAAAAACCACCGCGTTTGCCATTGGGGAACACCGTCATAAAGTTGGTTTTAGCTTGGTTCAATTGGTCTTCAGTAACTTTAACACCCTTGAGATTTGCGCCACACAGATTTGCACCGTGTAAGTTGGCGTAATTGAGATAAGCATCGCTTAAATCTGCCCCACGCAAGTCGGCATTCTGAAGATTGGCATAACTAAAGTAGCCCTTACTCAGGACGGTATCCTTCAAAACTGCACCGCTGAGGTCGGCTTTGTCAAACTTACCAGCGGCTAAATTTGCCCCTTGGAGATTGATGTAAGCACAATTGGCACTACTGAGCGTAATTCCTGGCAGATGCGCTTTGGCGAGATCGAGACTACTGATATCCATCTCGCTAAAAGTCCGTTGACCGCGCCGGAATGCTGCCAAAACGCCCTGTGCGTCTAACTTTAGTTGCTCTCGCGGTACCGGAATTGCGGGAACTCCACCGAATCCCGTGCGTAGATCTGCACCAATTTGGCTGCGATCTCCAGCATTTTTAATATTAGTCGGATCGCGCTCCAACCTCTGTTCTCTAATTTTCTCTGCGATCCGTTGGGATGCAGATGAAGAAGCTGTGTTCTGTGCATTCTGGGGCGGGTTATTGGGATTTTGGGGTAATCCTGGCCGTACTCCAGCTTTGTCAATTGGGAGCGGTTTGCTGGGACTGCCGACTGGAGGAGTAGGAACTCTGGGCGCACGCGTTTCCACGGCGACTGCTGTCGAGGCCAGTGCTTGTTGGACTTCTTCGACAGACTGATAGCGGTACCGCACGGATACTTCTAACATTTTGCCCAAGACTTGAGTCATGTGTTTGCCCAACTGGACGTGTTTTTGCCACATCATTTCGCCAGTTGAGGGATTATATTCTATATCTTTGGGCGATTTACCCGTCATCAAATAGACGCAAGTTACACCTAAAGCATAAATATCGCTAGCAAAAATTGGGCGCATTGCCAATTGTTCGGGCGGTGCATATCCGGAAGTACCGACGGCAAATTGGGTATTAGAACCTTGCTCTACGCCTTCGGGAACTTCCATTTGGGCGACATAGTTTTTGACGGCTCCAAAGTCGATCAGGACTAATTTGCCATCTTGATCGCGCCGAAGAATATTCGCAGGTTTGATATCGCGGTGAATCACCTGCTGGGAGTGAATATAGGTAATGACTGGCAGAATCTCGATTAGAAAGTCGCGAATTTTTTCTTCTTTAAATAGTCCAGTCTGTTTGACTTCTTGATGGATCGTATGTCCGCTGACATATTCCTGGACGAGATAAAAGTTACGACGTTCTTCAAAAAAGTCTAATAATCTGGGAATCTGCGGATGATTGCCGATTTTACCCAGGGTTCTAGCTTCGCGCTCGAATAGTTCTCTGGCCATGCGCAGAAACTTTTCGTGATTATTGCTCGGCCTAAGTTGCTTGATCACACAAATGGGTTCGCCAGGAAGTGACACATCGATCGCTACAAATGTGGCACCAAAGCCCCCTTGCCCTAGTGATTTGGTAACTCGGTAGCGATTGCGAACGAGTAACCGCGCGCCACAGGCTTGGCACAGAAAAGCGTCTATTGGATTTTTAGGTTGGGGACAGTCAGGGTTTACGCAGTAGCTCATTGAGCCTCACCAGTGGAACATTTCTCTTGACATACTATTTTGTTATTGGCATAGCCTCCCGTGGTGGGAATCGCGCTTCCATTGTCTAAGGAAACCAGACTATCTCGGATTAAAATTCAGATACTAGCTAAAAAATTGGTCGCAGCGTCTCTAACACCAGAAGGGTTTAAGTTGCTCAAGCCAGTTTGGGGTTTAGCTATTTACTCCTAATTCTACCGCTTTTATTCACACGATGCGATCTTACCTCATAGTATTATGTGCTGTTTTCGAGTTTTTATGTTAATGAATAGACGACACTGACAGTCGATCTTCGATCGGGGGACGATCGACAATACTAAAACTGACAAGCGTAGTGTTTGGCCAAGTGAGAGATCGATGCCGATGTTCGAGTCAGCATCGATCGATCTCGTTATTTCTAAAGTACCCACAAGTGAGCGGGGATCTCTCTTTTGAAGGCGAATATTATTTCGATCCAGTCTAGGCTTCGATCGTCACCCGGAGATTGCCGCGTTTTTTGAGCACCCGACAGGAGGTGGTCGCCCGCAAGCCTTCACCTTCAGCATCGCGTTGGTTGAATTCCAAATCGAGCGAGGTCGCGCCGACCCGTAGGTTTTTGAAGGAAATTTGATGAATATTGCTGGGCAAGGCCGGATCGAGAATGCGGAGATAGTTACTCGGTGCATCTGGTACTAAATTGACCATCATCTGCAAGAGCTGAAAAATGGTACCAGTCGCCCAAGCCTGCGGCGAACAAGCCACTGGATATTGAATCGGACTTTGCCCCTCGGTACGTTCGTAGCCGCAGAAGAGTTCGGGCGGACGGTGATAGGGTTGATGCACTGTCATGTCCAAAATACCTTGAGCGACTTCTAAAGCCTGTTCTACCGCCCCTACAGAGCGCAAGCCCATGGTGATTAGGCTATTATCGTGCGGCCAGACCGATCCGGTATGATAGCCGATCGGATTATACGCTGGCGACTGACTGCTCAAAGTCCGAATCCCCCAACCGCTAAACATATCAGGTGCCCGCAACCGTTCGGCGACACTTTTGGCTTTCTCTGGATACAATAACCCCTGCTGGAGACATTGACCGGGATTGGAACTGATACTATCGACTTGTTTGCCCGCGCCATCAAGAGCTAACGCGATAAAATCGCGATCGGGAATCCAAAAATCGTGGTTGAAGCGTTGCTTGAGCTGTTGTGCTTCTTGTTGCCAGCGGCTGGCGAGATCGTTCTCTTGGCGAATGCGTGCTAGTTCGCTCATCCGAATTTTAGCGGCATATACATAGGCTTGCACTTCGCACAAAGTAATTGGGCCAGTGGCAATTTTACCCTGTCGGTCGACGATACAGTCACCCGAATCTTTCCAACCTTGATTGACCAATCCGCGCGCAGATGTCCGAAAATATCTCAGATAGCCAGTCTCGGCACACATCCGATCGACCCAAGCCATCGCCGCCACTGCATTACTCCACAACCGATCTAGGGTAGCTGTGTCGTGCGTCCACGCATAGTATTCGGCATAGAGCATCAACCATAATGGTGTCGCATCGACCGTACCGTAGTAAGGCGTATGGGGAATCTCTTGACAGCGAGCCATTTCACCCATCCGCAATTCGTGGAGAATTTTCCCTGGCTGTTCTTCCCGCCACTCGTCATCGACCTTGCCCTGATATTGAGCCAACACCATCAATGTCTCGCGGGCGATCGTCGGATCTAAAATGAGTACTTGACTGGCAGCGATAATTGCATCGCGCCCAAATAATGTACAAAACCACGGCACCCCCGCAGATAATACCGTCCCTTTACTACTAGGCTGACTGGGATTAGTGCTAGCCAGATCGAAACTTTGGCGCAATAAATATACATCTTGCTCGGCACGTTCGATCGCTTGATTTAGCTTGGGATTATCGGTGCGAATTTGGGTAATCTGCGATCGCCAGTGGTCTTCCTCCATCATTTCGGCGGCTTTGGCTTGGAATAGTGCCATCGGGCTATTTACCCGCGAAACTGGCCGATTGTTCATCAACATTTCTAGCCGATAGCCGATTTGACAACTAGCATGAGATTCTAGTTCGATCTGCCAGATGGCGGTATAGCCTTTGAGATAATCGGGCAACCGATGTGCGAATTGGATGTGGGACTCTAAAATTGCCCCATCCAATCCGAGATAAGCCATTGTCAATTCGCTGACGGTAGCAGGCACTTGTTTATCGGGCTGGACGCGACGCAGTAAACCACCACGCTGTTTGCGGCCAAAACCGCGAATTTCAAATAAGTCCGAAAAATCAGCATCGAAGCTCAAGCTCAACTCAAAGCTGACAGGCGTCGTATTATAGTTGTGGATGGTCAGTTCTTCAAACAAACTGCCATTGAGAACTATTTCTCGTTGAATACTGATGGTTTCGGCATTGATATTGGGAATCGTCGGATTGGTACACAGTGCAGAGAGTGCAAATCCTTTATCCGCATTACAAGTCAACAAAATCGGCGATCGTCCGGCAATTTGTAATTCTAGCCGACTCAAGAAGCGGGTATCTCGACAAAATAAACCCAGACTAGAGATCGTCTCATCTCGCGAACAACCAGAAATATTGCCCAGCGTATCCGTAATTAGAAACAGATCGTCATCTTTGAGCGTGAGCGTAGGTTGATTTCGATCGCTAACAACACAGCCCCAGTCAGGAATATCTAACTCACTAGCCGGAACAAAGATTCTTCCTTCAAGTTCGATCTGATTAGACATATCAATACCTCTCTAGATGGAGTAGATGACATCAAGAACCTTAACTATACTCGATTCAGCTAAACCAATACCATGAGGATTAGGGGATAGGGGATAGAGGATAGGGGATAGGGGATAGTTGGTAGTGAGTAGTGGATAGTGGTTAGTGGGTAGAGTGGGTAATGGGCAGCACCGATCGCCTAATCCTGTAAATCCTTAAATCCTGATGAGAATTTAGACATGATTGCATCAGCTTGATATTGATGATATACTGCCTACCTGTGAAACTTTTTACCCTATTTAAAACTGAGTAGCGTAATAACACCTGGGGGTGTGGTGGAATGGTAGACGCGACAGACTTAAAATCTGTTATCTTCGGATGTGCGAGTTCAAGTCTCGCCACCCCCATTAGCTAAAAATTGAGTAACGCGGCAGCTTTATGACTTTACCCACAAGTTTGTCGAATTAGCTTGATATTTATGATATGCTATCTATCTGTGAAACTTTTTAACCTATTTTAAAAGTAGTGTTATTACACCTGGGGGTGTGGTGGAATGGTAGACGCGACAGACTTAAAATCTGTTATCCGTAACGGATGTGCGAGTTCAAGTCTCGCCACCCCCATTAATTAAAAATTCGACATCGATCGCACTATCAATAGAACAACCCGAAAGTGCGTGAATATCCAGGTAAGATTTAGATTCGATCGCCGATAGCGTATTCATACCGCGCGACGAGGTTAGCTCCGACTTGTCGATCGCTATGATATTTAAAGCCAAAATTCTCATAGATCGATCGTAAGCGTGGGCGATCGGCCATGCAATCTAATCTTAAAAAATGTCTACCTAAATCTTGGGTGCGGTCGATCGCCCATTGGAAGATCTGTGTAGATACATTACCACCTGCAAAGCTCCGCCTTACCGCCAATCGATGCAGAAATGTAGAATCAGACCGCTCGATATCTGGCCAATATTCCACATCTTCTAATTGAAATCGAAACACACCAGCCACAACACCATTGCAAACAGCGATATAAAATAAACCCAATTCGAGATCGCGTGCGATGGCTTTCGTACCAATTTCTGTTTCTCCCCACAGCACCATATTTTTCTGTTCGAGCCAAGCCGCCGCTTCAGACAAGATCTCTGAAACTGTATTAATATCTTCCAAAGTAGCTTGGCGCATGGAAATTGGTCTCATGGCGATCGATTACCTTTGGTATGCTTGGCGAACGAGATCGATCGACGATCAATGATGAGAGAAGATATCTTCGTACTGTAATAGATCGAGCGAAACCAGAGTTGGCAAGACTTTAAAACAATTCTGCGCCAATTCCCAGCGATCTTCGCGTTGCAATTTAGTGGTTAATTTTTGACGCATACTAATTAAATAACGGACATCATTAGCAGCATAGCGAAGTTGTTCGTCCGAGAGATTTTCGGCATCGCCCCAATCTGAAGATTGAGCAGATTTATCGAGTTCGACACCTTCGAGTTGTGCGACTAATTCCTTCAAGCCGTGACGGTTTGAGTAAGTGCGAATCAATTTGCTGGCAATCTTGGTGCAAAAGATTGGCTGGGTTTCGATTCCCAACCGATGGCGTAGTTGTGCCACATCGAATCTGGCAAAGTGAAAAACTTTCGTAACAGTGGTAGATTGCATCACCTGTTGTAAATTTGGTGCGGCGGTTTGTCCTTTGGCAATCCGAATTACCGTCAGGATACCAGGCGAGAATAATTGCACCAAACATAGCCTGTCGCGGAGATAGTTTAGTCCCATAGTCTCGGTATCGACAGCGATCGATTCTGCCTGAAGATATTTGGCAGTTAAAGCATCATCTAAATCTCGATCGCAAATTTGAAAGTCTTCCATAGGGACGGGATGGGAAAAGGAAACCACCTACATAATAGAGGATCGATCGCTAATCAACATCTTTGACATAGAATGCTTTGCGGATAAAAATTTGCGTGAAGTAATATTCCCCTTTAGCACCTCTAGCAACACCAATGCCAGTTAAGTCAAAACGACCGAGCATATTTTTTTGGTGTCCGGGACTTTCGATCCAGCCTTGGACGGCAACGAGATCGGGCTGTCCGTAGCCCATATTGTAGGCGACGTTTTCTGCGGCATTGCGATAGACGATCGTCTTGGCAACCGATGCCACGCGCTCGTGAAAACCATCGTGGCTCATATTACCCGATCGAGCCATCCGCTCGCTATGAGCTTTGGCTTGAGCGGAGATGTCGGAATCGGCAACTAATGGTGGTAAATTGCGAGACTGACGATACTTATTAACCAGATTATAGGTAGCTAATTCGATACTGTTCATGGCAAGAGCAGGAGTAGATTTAGGAGCGCGCTCAGCCCGATCTTCTGCTGGTTCGAAGCTATCTTCTCGTGCGGAATCTGCATCATTTGGTACACTAATGCTAACATCTGCTTGGGCTGTTGTCGCTGCTATGCCTATGACGGTCAATAAGGCGCAAAAAGTGCCTAGAAAATGATATTTCATCTCAAGTTAATAAGTTTTGGATACGTTCTAGATGCCACCGAGATCGAAATATAGCCAATCGGCTAAGTCTAAGATGGCATCTTGGATTTATATCCACTGCGATCGAGATCGGATCGGGATGTAATTTGCAAACTAGTAAAATTTGACAATCTCGACCGACTATTGGCTAAAATAGTAACTACGATCGATCCAAACTATCGCTATGACATCCTATTCCGCTGCTTCTGCTCGCGCTGAAATGAGTGAACTGCGTCGGCTCAAAAGTTTACTCCCACCAGAACTCCAAAGCTGGGTGACGGTAGAAACTACCGTCGAAGTCAATCCCCCCCTAATTCGCAGTGAAGAATTAGGTAAAGATCAAGTGGAAATTCAAATCGATCTGGTTAAGTGGGAACGTCTGGCTCTCGATCAACGCAACCTGCTATTTTGGCATGAAGTCGCCCGCGTCCAAAATGACACCATCTCTCGCGATGGTTGGGAAATGGCCGCATTGGCGATCGGTTTAGGCGGTGCTGTAGGCGAACTCTGGGTGCAAGACGGTCTATTATTAGTCCTAGCTCTAGGACTCTGCGGCGTCTCTGGATATCGTTTGTACGCCCGTAACAATAGCGATCGACATCTTAAAGAAGCGATCGAGGCCGATGAAAAAGCGATCGCCTTAGCTACGCGCTTCGGATATACGCTTCCCAATGCCTATAAGAGCCTGGGCAGTGCCCTGAAAACGATCGCTGACGATACTCCCAAAAAGAGTAAACGCAAGCACTACGAATCCCGCCTCGACGCACTCAAACGCAGTGCTACTAAGGCCAAAGAAAAATCCGATCGCGCTCGTAGTTCTTCTCGCACTCGCCCCATAGCTGACGAACGCGAAAACCGCGAAAGCTACAGATAGATTTTTACAAATAACCTAGAATCCTAATTTCTCAAAAGAAGTCGGGACTCTCAATTAGCAAATACGATCTAAAAAACCTGACTTCCTCATAGAAGTCAGGTTTTAGTTTTTAAAAAGTTAACTAGCGGTTTCAACCGCTGCTAGTAGTGATGCAGAGTCCGCCTTCTTTACAAGACGCTACGCGAACGCGGACATCAAAGACACTCAACTTAGCCGAACTGTATTGATGTTTGTGCTGTTGGGTTGAGGCACGAAACCCAACCTACATACTCTATCCACTATCCACTATTCACTATCCACTATCCACTATTCACTATCTCAACTTGCTAATTCTAAAATCGCTGGATGTGGATTGGTACCAGTGAGAATAATTTTGAGATCTTCAGGGAGCTTGGTTAGAAAAGTAGTTGCAGCTTCGATGCTAATTAAACCTAATTCGATCGCCAGACTCAGATCGTCTAAAATGACCAAAGAATATTCACTCGATCGAGTTGCACCGCGAACGTGTTTCCAGAGCTGCTCGAAATTGTGTAATTCTAAATCGTTGAGATCGGCAATAGAGATATTCCGAATCAAATTACACCTAACCCAATCTAGATTTTGAGCGAGATTTATAATCCGATCGTGACCTTGACGAATTCCACCTTTGAGGAGTTGGACGATCAGAACTCGTTGTCCGGTACTGGCAATCTTGAGCGCGTTTGCTACTATTTCCGTGCAAAATCGATCTGCTGGTGTATCGACAATCTCGATCTGTTTGTGAAGCGTGCTTACCGTGTTACAAGAAACTGAAGTATGTTCGGAATGACTATTTAGTTGTGCAATCATATTCAATGTAAAATGAGCCGCATTTCATTCAAAAGGTGTTCCCTTACGGGCGAATCTGGTTCGCTCGGTAACTTATACTAGACAATATATAGTGTTTGATTACGAGCGTCTATTCAGTGAAACACTAAATATGCGATCGGTCAAGTACCTCACGAGCGACTAAGGGATAGGGATGAGGCCATAGGGTTGGGGAGGGTTCTTGCGGCTGGGCATTTAAATTCCTAATAAAAATTAACACCAATTCAATCGAGATCGTTAGATACTGTAGTACACTCTAGCCTATGCACATGCCGCAAATCCGCCCGCACCGTCAATCGAACCAACTACGTGAAGTTAGCTTCCAAAGCGACTTTACCAAGTTTTCTACTAGTTCCGTGCTGATTTGCTGTGGCGATACACGAGTATTATGCACCGCTAGCATCAAAGATGGCGTGCCAAAATTTTTGACTGGTACGGGGACTGGCTGGCTGACAGCAGAATATCGGATGCTACCAGGTGCAACACCCCAGCGTCACGAGCGGGAAGTACTCAAGTTATCGGGACGCACTCAGGAGATCCAAAGACTCATCGGGCGCAGTTTACGATCGACCCTCAATTTTGCCGTTCTAGGAGAGAAAACAATCTCGATCGATACAGATGTCATCCAAGCGGATGCAGGTACCCGCACGGCGTCAATAACTGGCGGATACGTGGCATTAGCGCAAGCCATCCACAAGCTCATCGAGCGGGGAGAATTGAGTGCATCGCCAATCGTCTGTCAAGTTGCAGCGGTATCGGTAGGATTAATTGAAGGTGCAGCTTTTTTGGATCTGGATTATCCCGAAGATGTTGCGGCTGATGTAGATTTTAATGTCGTGATGACCGATAATCGGGAGCTAATTGAAGTACAAGGGACGGCAGAATCGGGCAGTTTTAGCCGTTACCAAATGAATGAATTATTAGATCTCGCCGAAACAGGTACTCAAGAATTAATGACGATCCAAAATACCGAGATCGATCGGTGGATACAGAGTAAAAAATCAGGTCGGATCGAAAGTTGAGCTTAGTCGTTGGCGTAGCCTCTGTCTTAACTGAAACACATGGGTCGGAAACCTCCGCGTGATTTCAGTCGATCCGTCAGGAGAAAACTCGTCAACAGAAGGTACTTTTGTTGGGAGATCTCTTAAGCATTTACCCGATCGAGATAATCTGGCAACTGAGTAGTTTCATCGCAAATAGCATGACTGAGTTGTTGGCGAGTCAGTCCGACAACTTTGCGAAGATCGGCCTCGATCAAATTGGTTTGTTGGAGATTGGCATCCTTGAGATTTGCACCTTCGAGATTGGCTTGCTCCAGATTTGCCTCGGTGAGATTGGCACCTTCGAGATTGGCTTTCCAGAGATAGGCACCTTCGAGATCTGCTTGCCAGAGACTGGCTTCGCGGAGATTGGCGCGTCCGAGCGAGGCACCTGCTAACTTAGCTTGCCAGAGTTGAGCCTCGCGCAGATTGACTTTCCACAGATCGGCACCCCACAACTCGATGCCGTTGAGATCGGCATCGCGGAGATTGCTCTCGCGCAGTTCGATGGCGCGATCCGGTCGATCTTTGCTCGTGTCTCTCCGACTCAAGATTGTCATGACAGCTTGAATATCCGTCGGTACCTTTAATAATGGCGGTCGTTTGCGATTGGCGGCGACATCGCTCCCACCGACGAGCATCAGCGGACGCTCTGGAGTCTCGGGGGTGAGCCGGAGCGGCGTCAGGTGCGTATTGCTAATGGGAGAACGTTCTCGCACGAAAGCGGTCAAAACTTCGATCGTCAGCCAGTAATAGGCAGCAGACTCCTGTGCCAGACGTTCGAGCGTGTAAATACCACCCAGTCGAATTTCCAATTTATCGCTCGCCAAATGTGCAATGGCTTGGCTGAAGCGATCCGTAATCAGTCGCTCGTTGGCTTGTTGAAAATGTTCGTTGGTACGACGTAAATAGTGCCAACCTGCATAAGTTAAGCTGCCGAGAATACCAGCACCAATGCCCTGAAACAGGATGTTGTAGACCCCATTTTGAGAGTTAAGGCGATCTCGCTCTAGCATAATCTGTTCTTTTTCCAAGGTTACCCGAGCTGCTGGCTCGATACTGCGATTGGAGAGTTTGTCGATATCTTGCTGAAGCTGATGAATGCGTTCGTCGAGATGTCGGAGACTGGTTTGTTGTGCAAACCAGATTCCACCTACGAGCAGACTGCTAAGAGCGATAAATAGTGGCCACCGCAAACTTCCCGAAGCGATCGAAGCTGTTGTATCGTCGTCAGACGAGCTATTCGTCCCTGCTGACGGTATTCTGGATCGATCCATAATATTTACCTTCTGATGTGCTGATAGGTCACGATCGGGATCTCAACAGCATTTGGCTGGAGAAACCGAAGTTAATTCAGTGTTAAGTCGCTCGTAAATGTAGGATATATCTTCTTTAGGATTACATCATACCCGAAATTGTGCTCGCGATCGCGAAAGTTAGCGATCGGCGACACTGATGGGGATGTGGTAATGTGGCTGTCTCGATCCGCAGACGTTCCCATTTAACATTAAGCTCGAGTTACATTTACACAGCAAAAGTATTAATTTCTTCACTTTTCTATATATGTGCGATCGATTACCACCCGCACAGTAGAATCGAGAAAATCTTTTAAGTAACCCCCGATGATGTCTGTAATATTGACAGTTTCCGAGCTAACTTTTAGCACTTGGATCGATGCGATTTATCGAGCTACTCACTCCATCGTTCTACCAGCCAAAATTCCTGCTACTCAGACTAGATTAGTCCAAATTGAGAATAAACCATCACAGATCGCGCTACACCCCAATATGCTCGACGCTGGACAGACGATCGATTATGTGTCGATCTCCGCAGCTATTGTTAATTATTAACATTAAAACTAATCGGCATCTTGGGGTAAGTATATGGAACATTTCGGCTTTAAATTAGGTGGAGCGAAGCGGGAGATTGCCCGCAAACCTAGCGAGATCGAGTCAAAGAACAATTTAACACGGCAACTCGCAACGATCGCCGACGAGCGGCAAATTACGAATGCGGAAGCAAGTATTCCAGGAGCGACAAACACTGGAGATCCAGCTAATTCAATCGACATTGCCGATCGTAAATCTGCGAACGATTTCAAATTAATAGCGGCGAGCGGGATTAGTGTGCTATTAACGATCGGTTCTATTCCTCAAAGTTGGATTCCTAACTGGTTGCAGCATCCTGTCTGGCAGTAGTTTTTAGCTACACCCGTTCAATTTTGGTGTGCTAAAGCAGTCGTTATCGATGTTTGGAATGCTATTTTAGCTAGGCGATATTCATCTACACATAGGAGTATCCATGCTAATATGAATGCACTCATCGCGCTGACTACTGGAACGACTTACTTATATTCGTTAGTAAGTACATTTGCGCCTCAAACGATCGCTGGTAATAATCCGAGTCAGCCGCCTGTTTACTATTCAATTTCCACCATGACAATCACACTGATATTTGTGGGTAGGAAATTAGAATATCTTGCTAAAAAACGTTCGCAAGCAGCAATTTCTAAACTTATCCATCGACAATTTCCATATGTATCTACACCACTTTTAGATCGGAGCTTGGCATTAGTCGATCGCCTACAAGTCAATAAATTACCCATTCCTAGATTGGTCGATCGTGTCACTAACCGATATATTGTCCCGATTATCTTGTCACTCGCGATCGTTACTAGTTTGCTGTGGTCGATCTCGCTCCATAATCCCACAAGTGGGATCGTCTTTGGCTGGAGCATTTTAACCATTACCTGTCCCTGTACATTGGGCTTAGCTACTTCTTTAGCGATGGCGATCGGAATTAACAAAGCAGCACAACGCGAAATTTTAGTTAATAACAGCAATGCCTTAGAATTACTCAGTCAAGTAAATACGATCGTTTTTGACAAAAATGCGACCATCGTATCCGATCGACTAACAGTAACTGATTTTATTCCAATTGTAGACAATTATCACGGCACGGAATTAGATATTTTTCAATTAGTTGCTTCGCTAGAAGTTTGCACCAAAAATTTATTAGCATCAGCAATTGTCGATCGAGCTAAAGAGCTGGCATTAGAGCTAAAACCTGTCGAGCTATTTCAGGAAATTGCAGGTAATGGCATTCAAGGCATCGTCGATGGTAAACTTATCCAAATTGGATCTAATGAGTGGATTAGTTCGCTCGATATCGATAACGTCCTGCAAGTTGCCAATCAACGCGTCTTGACTAATTATCAACACCAATGGGAGTCAACAGGAAAAACCGTAATTTGGATCGCGATCGACCGAGAAATTGCGGGAATTATCGGTATTAGTGCGGCAATCGCACCTTCAGCAATCTCGACGATATCGAGATTGAAAAGAGTAGGCTTGGAAGTAGTCTTAATCGCTACAGATAATTTAGCTACTACCGCAAACTTAGCAGATCGACTGAGAATAGAGCGAGTATTTGCTTGTAAAAATTCTCAAGATAAAGTTACAGTAGTTCAGAAATTACAATCGAGATCGATCGGCAACTATCGCGCGATCGTGGCAATGGTTGGTACTGATATACATGATGCACCCGCATTAGCACAAGCCGATGTCAGCATGGCAATCGGTAAGACTGGAAATCTGGCGACATCCTTTAACGATCTCACACTTTTTACTTCAGATTTACAAGCAATTATTACTGCCAGAAAGTTGAGTCGCTCGACTTTACATAAAATCGAGCAAAATCTATTTTTTACCTTTATCTATAATCTTATCTGTCTGCCGATCGCCGCAGGTATATTTTATCTCCAATTTGGTTTGTCCCTAACTCCAGAGATCGCGATCGGTGCAATGGGAGCGAGCTTGGTATCGGTAGTCATGAATACTTGGCGATCGAGAAAAACCATGAATTGATAATGATAATCGATGGCTAATTCTACCTCTTATCATCGCATTTGCTGAGTCAGAAGAACAGAGAATTGTGGTGACGAATAATCGGTTCGATCGACCCCATTTGGGGCGGCTTTATACCTAATTTTATTACTAAATAGAAGGTAGCAAGTCCACTATTCACTATCTGTCTATTTACAATTGATTTCTAGATTTAATTTGCACGTAACGATCGACTAATCGATCGCTAATTTGGGTAGCTGGTGCATCCAAAACTAAAACGCCCTTACGTTTGAGATTGGCGAAGGCAAGTTCGCGTTGCTGGAGCAGATCGAGCGCGACGGATTGAGTGTACGCGCCAGCCAGATCGGTACCTAATTCGCGCGCGAGAATATCTACTTGCGGATCGCGCAGAGTTACACAAAAAGGCAGATAGCGCGGCGTGAGTCTGCTGAGTGCGACGAGCAGTTCGGCAGAGGCAATATCGTCGATAATATCCGTAATGACGACAACTAGCGCGCGCCGACTCTGTTGTTTGAGGATCGTGGTAACGGCTCCCAGATAGTCAGGCTCCAGTAGTTCTGGCTGAATGCGGCTCACCCTGTCGAGAATTGTAGAAAAGTGTTTTTGTCCCTGTTGGGGTGGAATCCAGGTAGTCAGATAGCGATCGAATACCCCTACTCCCACGCGATCTCCCCGCTGGATCGCCGTCAGAGCTAACGATAGCGTCGCATTTAAGCCCAGATCGAACCGTTTGTACCCCTGAATATTGGCTGTCATCAGCCGTCCGCGATCGAGCAAGATAATCACCGTCTGTTCTTGCTCCGGCTCCAAGACTCGAATCAGCGGACGATTGCGGCGCGCCGTAGCTTTCCAATCGATCGAGCGGGGATCGTCGCCACTATTATACTCGCGCAATTCGCTAAATTCTGTCCCCATCCCCCGCTTACGAACTTGACGCATCGCGCCTGTAGATTGCAATGCCAACCGAATCGAGAGCGATTTTAAGCCGATCAGATCGGGATAGACAACCGCAGTTTGAGCTGCATCTACCCGCCATTGGTACCAAGCCAACCCCCAGCGGCTTGATTGCCTCACCTGAATTCCTTGCCATTCGTACTCGCCACGACGATAAGGATGAACTGTATAACTCGTTGTTTGGCTGTGGCCTCTTTCTAGTTGCCCAGAGATTAATGAGGGCATTGCTGCCAAATCTTGCGGCACTCCGTCGCAAATTTGATAGCTAAATTGTCGAGCTTTGCTACTACTTTGGCTGGCTCGAATTGTCAGTGTCACCGGATTATCGCGCCCGATCGATAATTTTCCCAATCGATCGCGACTTACCTCTACGCGATCGGCTTTACTGAGCCAAGCATCGATGCCTGCGACTAGGATGATGCCAAGGTACCAAGCCAATGTCATCGCGATCGCTACTCCAATTCTTTGGGGAATCGGGATAAAGATGGCAAAAATCGTCGCAAACAATCCCCCACCCGCCAGCAGCCATAATGTCCGCGCACTGGGAATAAAGTCAATAAGTTGATTCATTACAAACGTTTTGCTAATTGGCAAGATCTTAGCTCAAACAATACTCCCATCTCGCACGGTGATAGACAGATTATTATTAGTGTAGATCTGAGGGTACTCACAAGGCTTACCCCTACACATTTATCTGGTAGGGGTGCCCTCTAGTTGTTGCTGTAATGGAATCTCTAAATTAAAAGAACTTGAGCAACATCGAACTCAAACCTGTCACAAAATCGACCATATTGCCGTTACCTGGATTTATATTTGTATCGGTTGGTTGGCTGGCGAGTTTAATTTTGGCAATCAGTGCTTGGGCTACCTGCGTGCCTTCGCGATCGGCTTGAGCGAAATATAGGCGTTCGGCAACCATGGCATCTTCGATCGCGCCGCGATCGTTTTGGAGTCGAAATTTGGCCATCGATCTAGCCAGGTAAACACCAGGAAATTTAGGATTGAGGCTAATCGAGCGATCGTAGTGGGCGACAGCACCAGCAAAATCATTTTTCTGCCAGTTGGCAAATCCCCACTTATAAAAATCGTCAGCGGTACCCAAACTAGTAGGAATCCCGATCGCCCCATCCAGATAAGCCGCACTGACATCGATGCCGCTCACATTGGCATTGGTAAGATAAGCCGAGCGCAAGTCAGTACCAGCTAAATTTGCCCCACGGAGATCTGCACCCGTTAAATTGGCACCATTGAGAGACGCGCCTGCCAAATTGGCACCACGCAAATCTGCCCCAGCCAGATTTGCTTGACTGAGATTGGCACCAGCTAGATTCGCTCGTTCTAATTTGGCACCAGCCAGATTGTTTGTCACCAATCCCGCGCCAGCTAAATCGCACTGTTGGCAGCTTTTTGTCGAGAGAAGTTGGCGCAGATGAGACATGTTTTCAGCCTTGGCTGTCGTCACAAAACTTGTCAAGAGCAAAATGGTCGTGGCAATGATAGTGAGTTTCATAATTGAGATTAGGGAAATAGGGGATAGCGAGTCGCGTCCAACAACCTCCCTCACGCCCCAGTTAAAAGGGCAAATTACGGAGATCGTCGGTATCATTTAGATCGTCTGACTGTGTATCAGCTCGTGCTTGTTCCCAAGCGCGATCGGCTGCGGCGATCTGTTTGAATAGGTCGGCAGAATGACGCGGTGGTTGACTCAACAATCGATCGATCTGGTATTTGGATCGGATTTGAGCTAACTCTGTTGGTGAAAGTCTCGGCTCTGTCCATTCAAAGTCAGCCGCAGTATAAACTGGTAATCTAGAGCCAAGTTGTTCGATCGGCATATCTGGCAACCTTACTAATAAGTATTCCCGCACGCGGCGGATTTCTGCAAATCTTTGTTCGATTTCATTGAGAATCCCGATCAATTGGCTCAGATGGTGTGTTGTAATTATTACACGTACCTCGATGTCATCTAAGGGAACTCCCAGTCGCTCGGCTTTGGTTAATAATTCTGGCGGAATTTTATCTAGCGCGGGGGGATTAATCGCCGCCGCCAATTCGGCTAAAGCTGTGTGAATCTGTTCTACAGTAATATTAATAGTCTCCCGCAATGGTTGTCGCTCTGTGGGGGTTGCCGCTAATTCAGTAAGGTGCTCGGTAGCTGACTGAAGTAAGGCGATCGCCCGATTTAAATGATTAGTCATCAGAACTCGCAGCGTATGGATTACATTCAGATCGATCGTACCAATTGTATGGAGATTATTCTCCTCAACTTTCCAGCTTTTCAAGATCGATGGGATGTCCACGTCGCAGATTGGCATCCTAGCCTCCCACGACCGATCGCGCTAGATATTTCGGAATTTGCCGACTTTGCCATCGATACGATCTGCGTGCAAAATCAGCCAGAAATCGCCAAAATCGCGGCGACGATCGAAATGATGTTGCAACAAGGCGATTCAATTGTTGAATATGCTTTTCGGACGATGTTTTTGGAGCAAATCGCCGCACGCAGTCAGCGCACTGGCTTCGATCTAGATGTATTTACCAGCCAGCTCCAGCCATTAGGTTGGTATTACTGGCAAGATCTCGATCGACAAGTTAGTATTCATCCTCTGTAGAGCCAGATTCCCTATCCCCTATCCCCCACTCACGGGTGGAATCAGTACCACTTCATCTCGATCGCACAGGAGCGTCTCCGGCTCGACAAAATCTAAATTGATGCCAAATCGCGTCACATCGCGCCATTGTGCGAGTTGAGATCGATCGGCAATCACGCGTTCTAATACGGCTTTGACGGGCGTATTCGGTGGGAATTGGTATGAAACTTCGCTCGTGCCAAAGGCTTCTTGGTAAACCGCAAAGAGTTTGAGCGTGACGGTAATTTCCGATTGAGGAGCATTCATGGGCGGTGCGATCGGCGATGGTGGTAACTGAGCAGCAATTAAAATAGTGTCGATCGGCTACAGTTTTTACTCTGTCTAGGGTGTAGCCCATTTTATCCGATCTGGGAAATCGATTTGTAAAAACTACTTGCTTTTTTGTAAAGATATTGTTATATTAATTTACATAACTACACACTTATAAATTCGTTAAGTCGATAAACATCCATGCAAACTAAAACCTTCATCGATAACGACGGCAGAGAAAACAACTTCGCGATCGAGCCAAAAATGTACGTCACTGATGGCCCTCAAGCTGGCTGGACTGACTACGCAGAGAAGCTCAACGGTCGGTTGGCCATGATCGGTTTCGTAGCATTGCTGATTCAAGAAGTATTGACCGGACACGGCATCGTTGGTTTCATTGCCAACCTATAGTCACTAGTTTTGGTAGCTGACTACCTTTAACAGTTTACATAAAAAAACATTTACAGCATTAGACACACCGGAAAGAGCCATGCAAACTAAAACCTTCATCGACAACGACGGTAGAGAAAACAACTTCGCGATCGAGCCAAAAATGTACGTTACGGATGGCCCCCAGGCTGGCTGGACTGACTACGCAGAGAAACTCAACGGTCGGTTGGCAATGATTGGTTTTGTGGCATTACTCATTCAAGAAGTATTGACCGGACACGGTATCGTCGGTTTCATCGCCAACCTGTAATCAGTAGCTTCACACTGAGACGAGCGTTTCACTATAAATTTCTTATCTTTTTCCTCGCGCTGGCATATCTGCTGGTGCGTTTTTTTGTGTGTTACAAAGATTTGCTCGATCGATCGCCTCGATTAAAGCTTATTTAACCGACTCATTGGCTCTAGCTATAGCTGCTACAAGCTCGAATGATTACTGAATTTCGCTCAAAATTTCTACGCTTCTAGATCGCTGTTTGCCCACTGTCACCACTCGATCGAGATCGTCGTAAGTGAGATCGCACAGACAAGTTTAAGCTCCAAAGTTAGTCTGTGTATTCTTACGGTATCGAATTCTCTTTATGAATATGATAATAAAACCAATTAATTCTGCAACTACAGCCAATGAAAACCTATATTGCGAAACTCAAGCAAGCTGCTTTAATGACTGGAATTGCCTTAGGTGGAATTGGTAGCAGTGGTACTTTATCACCTGTAAGTGCATTGACATTTAATTTCGTTTCCCCGTCAGGACTCGACCCACGGGCACAGGCAGGATTTGAGGCCGCAGGTATCCGCTGGTCTGCTCTTTTTACAGATACTGCGAACATTATTATTGATATTGATTTTCGTGCCTTAGCTCCGGGAGTGCTGGCACAAGCTAGTTCTACCCGTCGGATGTATGATTATAGTCAGTTTAGGGCTGCACTAGAGGCAGATCGAACTTCCGCAGACGATAATAATGCGGTTAGCAGTCTTAGTCTTGGCACCAACTTTAACGCGCTCATCAATCGCACTAGTAATAATCCTAATGGCAGTGGGAGTGCAACTCCATATTTAGATAACACTGGCGCAAATACCGCGATGGTAAATATCTCTAGTGCTAATGCTAAAGCTCTCAACTTACTAGGTGGGTTACCTGCCGCAGCTAGCACGTATGTGTCTACCGCAGGTGGTTTTGTGCTCGGCAGTCCGATTAATCCAGATTTCAGACCCAATAATCTGAATGTTTCCCCTGCCAATGCAACTGTTGGTGCGGATGCAGCGATTACGTTTAGTACTGATTTTGACTTTGATTTCAATCCTGATGATGGTATAGATTTCGATAAGTTTGATTTTGTTGGAATTGCCACTCATGAAATCGGACATGCACTCGGTTTTACTAGTGGTGTCGATGTTTTAGATATTAATAGTCCGCCAACTAATGGCCCGTTTGATGACAACCTCTTTACCTTTGTCAATAGCCTCGATCTATTCCGTTATTCGGAAGATAGTAAGAATGCTAGCGCGATCGATTGGACGGCAGACCTTCGCACTAAGTACTTCTCCTTAGATCGTGGACTTACGAATATCGCTGATTTTGCAACGGGAGACAACTTTGGAGATGGGCAGCAAGCTAGTCACTGGAAAGACAATTTTGGCTTGGGGATTATGGACCCAACTTTTAGCAATGGCGAATTAGGCGTAATTACCGAAAACGATTTGCGCGGGTTTGATGTCATTGGTTGGAATCGGGTAAACGCAACTGTCGCTCGAGTACCCGAACCTTCTAACATCATTGGCACGTTGATGGTTGCTGGCTTTGGAGCCAAACTGGTATTTAAACGTCGCCAAAAACTCTTTAAATCAAAGACCGAATCAATCTAAAATTCCGGTGTTCTTATTTCCAGATGTTGCTCCATCTAGCAACATCTGGATTTTTTTTGGCTGACTACTCGCGATTGACCAGCGAGAAATCGACCTTATCTCGATCTGTTAATAGTTGGTACATTTCCAGTTATGATTATCAGTCTGAGAACTCGATCGCGATGATTTATCGGATAGGGTAATTCAATATGTAAATATAATCGATCGATATGTTTATGTAGTTACCTAATATCGGGAAATTTTTTATACCGACAATCAATTCGGAAATACAACAATGAAGATCTATTTGGTTAAACTCCAACAAGCTGCTGTCATGACGGGTATTGCCTTGAGTGGAATTGAGATCGGCGGAGCGATTTCACCTGCCAATGCCTTAACATTTAATTTCACGCCAGCAGCCGGAACATCGCAACAGGCAATCGACGGGTTTACTACAGCAGGTTCGCTATGGTCTTCATTATTTACAGATAGTGTCACTGTCAACGTCAATATTAATTTCACGGCATTAAGTGCCGGGACTTTGGGAGAAGCTAGTTCTAGTACTCAATTCTTTAGCTACGATCGAGTGCATGGTGCCCTCAGTAACGATCGAACATCCACAGACGATCGTACTGCTGTCAATAGTCTGTCCAAACCACCAACATTTAACATGCTTCTCAATCGCACTGCCAATAGTCCGAACGGAGCGGGTAGTGCGACCCCTTATCTAGATAGTAATGGCGATGCCAATAATACAACGATTAATCTCACTAGTGCTAATGCCAAGGCTCTAGGTTTGGTAGCTAATAATAACGATAACGATGCATCGATTAGTTTTAGCAATGCATTTAATTGGGATTTCAATCCTAATGATGGCATTAGTGACGGGGCATTTGATTTTGTCGGGATCGCGGCTCACGAACTCGGACACTCATTAGGTTTTATCAGTGGCGTCGATACTCTAGACGGCAATGCTTCTGGGACTTTTTATAACGATAGTCAATTTACATATGTCAGCCCGTTAGATCTATTTCGTTATTCTACAGATAGCAAAAATGCTAACGCGATCGATTGGACGGCGGATGCTCGCGATAAATATTTTTCGATCGACGGTGGTGCGACTAATATTACAGCTTTTTCCACTGGCGATGTGTTTGGCGACGGTCGTCAGAACGGACACTGGAAGGATAATCTCGGATTAGGTATTATGGACCCGACAATCTCCTCTGGCGAGCTATTACAAATTAATGAAAATGATAAGCGCGCATTAGATGTCATCGGCTGGAATCGGGTGGGTAATGGCTCACCCAACGCCCAGATCGGCAATTTTGTTCAAAATAGTAACGGCATTGCTGGTACTGACGGTTTAGCTCGAGCGGATGCTACTGTACCCGAACCTGCTGATTTTGTCGGTACATTTATCTTTGCTACTATTACTGCCAAAATAATTATCGATCGTCGCCAGCAGCTACGTGATGCAACCGATAAATCAGTTTAAATTAATCGATCGTCAAATAAATAGCCCCAAATTCTTGAAGAATTTGGGGCTATTTGCTAAATATTTACCGATCTTGGCGATCGGAGTCGCTTTCTTAAAGATCGTGCGAAGCCACGTTTGGGAAATCTAAGGTAGCTGTAAAACTAACAGCAACCCCAAGTTTCTTCCCGCCTCTTCCCGGTGGGAGAGTTTTTGGTTCGTAGCCATCATCGTCGCCATCATTTTCGTAACGATTCGGTCTTCTGCTATTCTTAATTAGTTGTCACGGAACTTTTCTCTGGGCATCCGTTCCGATCGTCACCAAAGGTAACAAGCGATCGAAAGTAGAGATCTTACCGATCGGGTGTAAACTACCATCACAGATTTTTGCTATTTATACTGCCGCAGGTTCGACTTTCCCTCTCTGCTTGTTAGTGCTGCTGCTAGTAGTTTCGTTGACTTCGAGCGGCACGAACTCAATATGATTGAGCAAAGTCGTCACGAAGGCAAATAGTAAGAAAGGCAGAGATAAAACTAAGATCAAACCGACTGTCGCCAGCGCGTAAATTTGGCGAGTAGTACTCCATAAAGACAGAGCAGAAGCAAGACTGATAAAAATTACCATTAACCAAACTACAATCTGCCCATAGATATCGCTAAATGTGAGGGTGCAGTTCATCCGATACTTCTGCTTGTCCATAAGTTTTTACCACAACTTTTACTATCTATTTTCAGCATAGATCGTTTGTTGCAGAATGGTAACTCTTTCAATTAATCGATAGAAATTGTTATAGATGTTTACAGGACATGTGGATGGGTAATGGGTAATGGGTAATGGGTAGGAAGACTTTAATCCTGAAACCTAATCCCTAATCCCTATCCCCTATCCCCTATCCCCTATCCCCTATCCCCTATCCCCTTGTTACAATAAATCAAGCACCCCAGGAGAAGCCTGCATGACTATTTCGATCGATCCCAAGACATTTTTGTTATCCAAGCAACTACCAAATCTGAGTTATTCAGCGACTACACATCGATTTGATGAAACCTGGGAAGCTCCATTATCAACACTGCTGGGTTTAGGACGAGCGGCTGGTGCGGACTTTGTAGAGTTCTTTTTAGAACGATCGAATTATATTAGCTGTCTGGCAGAAGACGACCAAATCACTAGTATCTCACCTCGGCTATCTACAGGCGCAGGAGTACGGGTATTTAAGGGTAAAGCCGATTGTTATGTCAGCACCAACGATCTCTCCTTCAATGGGCTAAAATCGGCCTTAGAGAAAGCGTTGGGGATTATGGCATTGCACTTGCCCGCGCCCAACTCTTACGTACCCGAAATCAATCTCGAACTGTTGCGCGACTACGCCACCAAAAAGGGTAAAGATAACTGGTTGAAAGAGTGTAGCTCGATGCGCGAGATGGGTGAAGTGCTCTTAGCCGCTAATGGCAAGCTCAAACAGACAGCCACCCACATTCAATCGCGACGCGCGGCTTATTTCCGCGATTGGCAAGAAGTATTAGTGGCATCTAGCGACGGCACATTCGCACGCGATATCCGGCTGACACAATCGGTAGGTTATAACCTACTATGTGCCGATGGTACCAATCGTTCTTCGATCGGTCAACGCGTGGGCGATACTAGCAATCCTAACTTTTTAACAACGTGGGATTATGGAGCCACGGCGGAAGATGTTTCGCAGTCAGCAGGTAAGATGCTCTACGCCGACTATGTAGAATCGGGAACTTATCCGATTATTATGGCAAACCAATTCGGTGGCGTCATTTTCCACGAAGCCTGCGGACATTTACTCGAAACTACCCAAATCGAGCGAAATACCACTCCCTTTGCCGAAATGAAGGGTCAAAAAATTGCCCATGAAAGTCTCACGGCTTGGGATGAAGGCTTATCTGGCAATGCTTTCGGTACGATCGATATGGACGATGAAGGAATGCCAGCCCAGCGCACCTTATTGATCGAGAATGGCATCCTCAAGAATTTTATCGCCGATCGGGCCGGATCGATCCGTACCGGACATCCCCGCACGGGCAGCGGACGCCGGAATAGTTACGCTTATGCAGCGGCTAGTCGGATGCGGAATACTTATATCGCTCCTGGCGAGCATCATGTAGATGAACTATTTAACTCGATCGAGAAAGGTATTTACTGTAAGAAAATGGGTGGCGGTAGCGTCGGTGCTACCGGACAATTTAACTTTGCAGTGGATGAGGCTTATCTAATCGAAAATGGCAAAATTACCAAGCCGCTCAAGGGTGCGACGCTAATTGGCGAAGCCAAAGAAATCATGAATAAGATTTCAATGTGTTCGGCGGATCTCGGATTGGCTGCGGGTTTCTGCGGTTCGGTAAGTGGCAGTATTTATGTAACTGTCGGACAGCCACATATTAAGGTCGATTCGATTACCGTTGGCGGACGGTAGGATTTGTAGGAGCGGGTTTATGCTTGCAGTTTTTGCGATCGGCAATTGTAGAACGAACCCGCCCGCACCTATCGATCGATTTGGTGTGCTGCGGAGATCTACCCACCCCGCCCTACGGGCACCCCTGTCTTGACTGAAACACATGCGGAGGGAACCTCCGCGTGATTTCAGTCGCTCCGAGGAGGGGATTTTCCACGCCAGAGCTATTGCTTGAATTTAACTAAGAGGAAATCAAAAGTCAAAGCCTTCGACTCATGGTTAATATAGATATTTTGTTAGAGTTTATTGTCGATGGCTCGCGGTTGATTCTAGCAGGTACGATCGGCTTTATAGTTGTCCTTCTATCTCCAATTTTAATAATATTATTTTGTATTGGGAATGCAGTAGAAAACTATCGAAAAAATAATGTAATCGACAGATTGTATTGTGAGAAATGTGGTGCTTTAATGGGAAGAAGATCTTTCGATCTGGCAAAAATAGAAAATACAAAACGATGGGAAGAATTTAATTCAAAAATAGCAGAAGCGGAGCAAAAACGAAAGGCTACTCTAGCCGATCCTAATGCGACACCTTTAGAGATGATGCTTTCATCATCATCATCAGGAACAATGCCTTACTATGGTTCTCCTCGTACAATAAATGCTGTTTGTACTTGTGGAGTCAAGTATGTCTATAGCAATAATAGATTTCAAATGCTTGTCGAAAATCAAGATTTGTAGACGTATGTATAGGTAGAATTAAGTATGTGTAGGGTGGGCACTGCCCACCACATCAATTTCAATAGTAGCTTAACAAACAAGAAAAGTTATTTGAATTAAGTTGATAATGTCTGTGGGCAGTGCCCACCCTACAAAATTATTGCTTACTGCGATTGTAATTTTAGCTGTCAATAAAAGTTATTTGCATGAAGTCGGTAATGTCTGCGGGCAGTGCCCACTCTCCAAAATTATTTCTACCCAACCTACGAATTATTAATTATTAACCCAAATTACCCATGCCATTAAATATTCAAACTGTTTCTGATTCCGCACGTCAAATTGCTACCAAATTAGGCATCTCCAAATTCGACTTATCTGGTTCGACTACTGATAGCGTCAGCGTCCAAGTGGATAAAGGCGAACCCAAGCAAGTCAAAGCTTCCAATCGATCTGGAATTACCGTGCGAGTATGGAATAACGAAAATACTGTCGGGATTACTAGTACCACCGATGTCGATGATAACGGTTTGGAACTCGCGTTGAAAACCGCTCATGAAGCGAGTTTTTTTGGCATCAAAGAACACGCACCAGATTTTAGTCCCGAAGCGACTGCACCGATTGCCGAAATAGAAATAGAGTCGGGAGAACCTGCAACGGTACCACAATTAATTGAGAGTTTAGTTGATGCCGAGCAGAAATTATTAGCTGCTCATGAAGCGATCGAAAGCGTTCCTTATAATGGACTATCTCAGCAATCTATAGACCAATTCTATCTCAACAGTGACGGTGCGGTACGCAGCGATAGTCGGTCATATACCTCGCTTTACTTATATACCAAAACCGAACAAGAAGGCAAAAAGCCGCGCAGTGCGGGGGCTTTTGAACTCAGTCACAGTTTCGATAAACTAAACTTCCAAAAGTGTATCGATGAAGCTGCCGAAAAAACTATCAGTCATCTCAACTATGAGAAAGTAGCTTCTGGTAAATATACGGTAGTCTTCTCGCCCGAAGCATTCTTGAGTTTGCTCGGTGCTTTTTCTAACTTATTTAATGCCCAAAGTATTTTAGATAAACAAAGTTTGTCAACACCCGAATCTTTGGGCACGCCGATTGCATCGCCATTATTATCGGTCGCCGATGATGCATTGCACCCGAGTAATATCGGGATCGAAACTTTTGATGGCGAAGGGACTCCTACCCGTCGGATTAACTTGATCGATAAAGGCGTGTTGTCGTCATTCATTCACAGTGCGGGTACTGCCAAACGGATGAATGCTCAACCGACGGGACATGCCAATATGGGATCGAAAATTACTGTTTCTCCCCACTTCTATCATGTGTCAGGTGGTGAAACAACTGACGAGAAATATAACCTAGATACGGCAGAAAATGTCATCCTGATCGACGATCTCCAAGCCCTCCATGCAGGCGTACAATCGCTGCAAGGTTCTTTCTCCTTGCCTTTTGATGGTTGGGTAATTAATAAGGGTGTAAAGACCAGTGTCGAGTCAGCTACAGTTGCCGGAGACTTCCGCGAAGTATTAAATTCGATCGTGTATATCGAGCCAAAAGAGGAGCTGACAAATAGCGGTGTCTGTCCGCGAATTTGGGTAGAGGGACTATCTGTTACTGGCGAATAAATTTGATTCGATGTCAAATGGGGTAGATACTATCTTAAGAGTCCATAGGGACGATCGAGACAGTATCTACTCCTTATTTAGAGATGTATATTTAGAGTGTCTTCAGTGAAAATTTGGTGTTACTCAGTGGCAGGTTTGAGCGTCAGCAAGACTTCAAAATTGCTGGTGTTTTTGTCGGGTTGTGCCGAACTCATACCCAGTCCTTGAATGGAAGTGACGATCGCATTAACATCTGGGGGCATAGTTCTCTCCGCAACTGCACCCATTTTGCTGTTGTATAAATTAAAGACTTTTTCGATATCAATATAGGCATAGCTTTGTTTTTGAGCCGACATCGAGCTTAAAGCCGTGGTGTAATTCGGGCTACGATCGAGTGATTCGCCAGATGGCTGGGCAATTTTCTCGACTAACCCGTCGCCGACAGCCAGGAGCATCGATTTCTCGGACACCCAGCCATAGCTGAAAAGTGTACCTTGTCCGGCGGGAGCCTTAACATCAGAAATCTGTGCGTTCCCGACTTGGCGTTGCTCGACGCTGAATCCCGAATTCTTAGCTAAATTGACCAATTTGGTCATTGTATTATCCGTAACGGCGCGATCGTTACTATCGATCGTCAGGGCACCCCCAAAGCCAGCCGCAGCGGTAATCCCGCTACTTACAGGCATCATGCCTAGCGTGTAATCGCCACCCATCCAGGCAAAGATATCTTTATCCAGATCTAGTTGAGTAGATTGAGTAAAGCTCTGACGCATTTGGTTCAATGCTTGTTGAGTCGTCGGTTGAGAGGCGGCAATTTTATTCGCCTCAGTCCAGATTTGGCTCAAACCAGTACCGCCTGCCACCATCAAGGTATCCGCCGGAAAACTGGAGACGGCTTTAGCAGAGGTAGTGGGTAGATTTAGCGTCGTGCCATCAGTTTTGGCAACTATTTTCATTCTAATCCCCGCATCGTCGATCGCGATGCCGCCGCCGAAGGACTGGATTTTTTTCAACTGTGTCATAGTAGCCGGATCGAGCGTGACTGGAGTTTTGCCCGACTTAAGTAGCTCTTGCACGGCTGTGAGATAATCGGGAATGTAAAATGCCGCGATCGGTTGCTTGAGTCCGAGAGTATCGGCTTTGAACCAATCGTTCCCAGCTTTACTGGCTAGGGAAGGCTTCCCTTGAGCCGTATCGATCGCCGATTCGATCGTTTTTTGTTCGGGTGCGACTACCAATCGATCGTTAACGATCGCGGTAAAGGTTTGGCCGCCGCCCTTACCCGTATCGGTAATCTCGATCCCTTTGTAGTCAAATTTCTTGACGGGATCTTTGCTTTGCGCCTTGAGTTTGTTGGCAAAGTCCAAAGCTTTGAGTTTATCTTTAATACCGATAGCGATTAGTACCTGCGGTTTATCCGGTTTACCATCGCTACCAGGCAAGATCGCCATCATCGTATTTCCGACCCAAGGTTGAATATCTTTGCTAAAATCCATCTTGGTTTCGGCTAAGAACTTCTGCTGAGCTTCGTTTAATTGAGTCGTAATAATATTTTGCGCTGTAGGCGTACCAAACTTTTTCAACTTCTCCCAAGCTTCGGGTTCGTTAGAAATATAAGCCGCCATATAGGCATCTGCGGGAATCACACCCGCCAAGTCGCCAGCATTACTTTCGCCACTATAGATATATTTATAAGCGGCAAATCCCGCTCCCGCAGCAACTACCAATGTAGCTGCCATGACAATCCCTTGTTTAGACATATATATAAGTTTTTGGATAAGTTGGCGAAATCGCAATCTCCGCGCGATCGCGAGTGCGTAACCATTTGATTCAGTCGATCGACAGCTAATTCCAGAAATACGCTCGAAAATTAAGACATATGACCTACATTTTACAGGTCGATCGAACTTATCGCTGGTGCATAAATTGAGAATAAGGTGAGGGCAATTAGAACATCTGGCGTTGCTGGATTCTGTTGCACAGAGGCTTCGCCAACGAAGTATGAAAAGCTAGCAAGAATAGCGGGGAGCGGGGAGATCCCCGCAAAATAGTAACCTTATTGACGCCGTAGACTAGTAGCCCGCATTTTTTTAGCTCGATTAATTTATTGGCAATCGAATAACTTGTCTACTGGTTAGAAAAGCTCGTCTCTACTTTCTATTACCGATCGAGTTAGATTGACCCCAACCTTGTAGATCTGTTTCAATAAAGATAGGTAAACTTCAGAGCTGAGGCGAATAAGATGACAGCTATTTTTACGATCGCCGATGAGTCTGAAGCGAATAATGCCAGCAGTGCCGATTTTCAATGGATGCCGCAATGGTATCCCGTCGCTGTCGTCGAATTTTTAGATCCGTCCAAACCCCATGCATTTCAACTATTGGGTAAAAATGTCGTGTTGTGGCGAGATGGCGCGCAGCAGTGGCAATGTTTTGAGGATGCGTGTCCCCATCGCCTCGCACCGCTATCGGAAGGGCGCGTCGAAGCCGACGGGACGCTGTTATGTGCCTACCACGGTTGGCGATTTGGTGGAGATGGTAACTGTACCAAAATCCCCCAATCCCAATCTCCAGAACTAGAAGCCCAACATCGTGCCAATCCTAAATCCTGCGCGATCTCGTATCCCACCCAACAAGCACAGGGATTATTGTGGGTGTGGGCGGAATCTGGTGCCAAAGGAGCAGTTGAGAGTAAGAATCGTTCGCCCCGAATTATTTCCGAACTCGAAGGTAAATCAGATCGCGTTGTCAAACTATTTTGGAATATTCGGGATCTGCCGTATGGGTGGGACTATTTCATGGAAAACGTCGCCGATCCCGCTCATGTACCCGTTTCGCATCATGGATTAGTCGGAGATCGCCATCGAGATGCCAAATATTATGATATGCCCCGATTGCGCGAAATTTCGACTCAGGAGGGCTTTTCCTTCGGCGTGACGCAGGAACAGGGTTCGCCGATTCTTGACGTCTTACATGACTTCCAGCCGCCTTGTCTGATGAAAATTACGACTACCTTCACCGATGAAGGGCAGCTAATTTTAGTGCTATATGCCACCCCTACTCGCCCCGGCTGGTGTCGTCATATCGGCACGCAGATTCTAGTCAAAAATCCCCAGGGCAAATTACCACCCGGATTAGGATTTTTCGCGCTCCCGATGCCGACTTGGTTGGGACATATTCTCGCGTCGCTGTTCTTACATCAAGATATGGTCTTCCTCCATTATCAGGAACGGACGATGGCAGCCAAAGATCGCTGGTTGGATGCAGTATATACGCCCAATCCTCAGGACAAAATGACCATCACCTTCCGTCAGTGGCTCGAAAAACGGGCTGGCGGTGGCGTCCCGTGGCAAGGTACCGCCGATTTACCGCCCGCAGAACTGGATAAACGCAAACTCTTGGATGTTTGGCACACTCATACCGCCGAGTGTCAGTATTGCCAAACCGCACTCAAACGGTTGCGGTGGGCGAGAACGGGTAGTTATGGATTGGCGATCGCGATCTTGGTAGTCGCAGTTTTGCTAGAATCACGATCTATCGCATTAACAGGGCAAACAAGTCTCATTTCACTAGCTTTTGTCGCGAGAATATCGATCGCATTAGGTTTAACAGCTCTAGGCTATGGCATTCACCAGCTTATCGGCTTGTTCTATGTCTACGAGTTTGAGCACGCCCAAAATGATTAGACGCCCTGCAAAAGTCCGAGGTTGCCTGCGATCGGAAAATAGAGGGTAGTTCTTCTGTCAGTTTTCCGCTCTTACTTGCCGATACAAAAGCGACTAAAAATCCGATCGAGGACGGATTCGGTAACTTCTTCACCTGTGATTTCGCCTAGTGCTCTAATGGCTTCGCGTAAATCGATCGTCCAGAAGTCCAAGGGGAGTTGGGATTCGATCGTCGTTAAGACTTGTTGGAGAGCTGTCTGAGCGCGGATCAGGGCGGCGGCTTGGCGTTGATTGATGGCGATTTCAATATTAGCCGCGTGTAGTTTTCCGCCTGCGACGATGCCTAAGATTGCGGCTTCTAAGCGATCGATTCCGAGTGCGTTGGGTGCGGTGGTACCGGAGGTTACCGCCGCAGCAGTTTCGACTACCGCACTAATTCCTGTGGGTAGATCGAGCTTGGGGACGGTGGTGACGAGATCGACTTTATTGATAACCGCGATCGTGGGAATATTGGCAATTTCTCGATAAATTTCTGTCTCTACTTCAGTCCAGCCGATCTGAGCGTCGATCGTCAGTAAGATCAGATCCGCTGCTAGTGCTGCTGCACGAGAGCGCGCGACGCCGATTTGTTCGACGACATCGCTAGTATCTCTAATTCCGGCGGTATCTAATACCTGGACGGGAATTCCGCCGACGACGAGGCGGGATTCGACGACATCTCTCGTCGTGCCAGGGAGGGGAGTGACAATCGCCCGATCGCTGCGACTCCAAGCATTTAACAAGCTGGATTTGCCGACATTTGGCTGTCCGAGGATGGCTACCTTCAAACCGCTGCGCAGCAATTCACCACGATCGGCTGTGGCTGCAATCCGCCCGATTTCCGTCGCTAACGCCCTTAAATTTGCCGTGACATCAACTAAGTCTAAGGGCGGTAAATCCTCCTCAAAATCGATTCTAGCCTCGATCTCGGCAAGTAAATCTAGGGCTTCGGCGCGCAACCGGACGATCGGTTGGCGCAATTTGCCCTGCAATCCGGCAATTGCTGTCTGTGCGGCGGCAGGAGAGAGCGCGCCGACGAGATCGCTGATACTTTCGGCTTGTGTCAAATCGATCCGCCCATTGAGAAAAGCCCGCAGCGTAAACTCGCCTGGTTCGGCCACTTTGGCACCGCATTCGACGCACAACTGGAGAATCTGTTGCACGAGGATAATGCCGCCATGACTGTGAATTTCGACGACATCCTCCCGCGTATAAGATCGCGGGGCGAGCATCACTAGTAATAAGGCTTCATCGATCGTCAGATTTGTGTGGGGATGTCGCACGTATCCATACAAAATTCGATGACTTTCCCACTCTTGCCGACCAGGGGTTTTAAAGATTTGTCGCGCGATCGCTACAGCGTCAACTCCAGACAGGCGAACGATCCCGACGCTTCCTTGTTGGGGGACTACAGCCGTGGCAATTGCTACAATGGTTCCAGTTTGCATGATTGAGTCAGTTGACAGTTGACAATTTAGTCACAGATCGCTAGTATCTGTCCACATTATCCTTATAAAATACTAAAGTTGAGATTTAGTGGATCTTAGGGGTAACTAATGACAGATTGGGAGTTTCTAATTCAGCGTGAGGGAGATCGGGGTTGGAGACCGATAAAAACGGGTAACTTGCAACTTACCGAGGGCAAGTATCGCATTGTCGTCACTAGCAATCAACTCGATACCCAGATTCAAACTCGCGTTACCTACCAAACTCTAGACGTGCCCACACCACAACGGCGAGCGCGCTCTTGCACCCAAACGACCAATCCCAGAGGATTTCTCGTTATTATCCCATTTACTTACTTGCATTCGGGGATCTGGCAATTTGTATGCAGTAGCGATACCCAAACCCCCTCGCATCGCATTCTCAAACTGCGGGTGTTAGCCAAAACCCAACCCCAGCCTCCGATCGCTGTCAATCGGTCGGATCGAGGAGAGCCAACTGTCAGACTCGATCGCCAACTTCCAGATAACAAGCCAACGCCAGCACATACCTTCAAATCTGAGCCTAGAGTTCGCCAGTTTACAGAAATTAACGAGCTACCAACCCCAACAGAGCCGTTAGTGCCGATCTCATTGCCAAACGAGCGCGAAATTTGGGCGGATGGACTCGATCGACTTTTGGAGCAGTTAGAGATAGATTCGTTACAAGCCCAACCCAAACAAGCCACTCACAACGAGATATTACCAGGGACGATTCAAATTAACCCAATTGTCGATCCGCCATCCCAATTAGTCAGTCTCGATCGATCGACATTTTCAGGCATTATTCCTGGCGATCGACTCATCATCAGTGGCGGCTGCAACTTACAACTGCTCAAAGCCAGTCAGGTAGCCACCGTTAAAGTGGAAAAGATATCGATCTGCCTGCGCCATCCCCAGACTTCAGAAATTGTTGTATCGATCGAGCAACTCATCCCATCAAATTTGGATATATTTACTTTTAGGGGTCGATTAGTCATGCCGCTCGAACCAAAAGTCACCCTCTTACTAGGTGAAGTCAACCTCTATGACAAGCACCATATCCAGCTCGGATCTAGCGGCTTTTCAATGACGCTCAATCTCAATCCTTTGCATGATGCGGAGCTGTCATTGTTGCGCATGTTCGATCGCGAAAAAGATCCGATTGCTACGCTAGCTGCTTCGGGAGAAAGGCTCCACCAGCAACTAACTCAAGAATTGCAATTAGAAGCGGCGACGATTAGTCCGCAAGGCTCGATTAGCGATTGGTACTATAATTCAGCCGCAGGCTTGAATTCGAGTGGTGCTAGCACTGATGCGGTCAACTCGCAGCCATACCCGGCTATACCGCTCGCTTATAGTCGCCAACCGACTCGATCCCAGCTCGACTTGGCACAGGGCGAATCGTCGCAGCCACAAGATCCGCCGTCTCCCCGCACGATCGCGGCTCGAACCCAAAATTATCAAGCTGAGGAGTTAGATCTCGATCTTGCCGATTGCTTCGCAGTAGCTCAACCGCAGCGTCCGCACATCGATCGCCAACATCATAACTTAGAGATCGTTATCGATGATTGACGATCGCCGCATCAGTATTAAGATTCACAAACTTTTATCAACTATTTGTGAGCTTTTTTAACCGACTAATTCAGATAAGATTGAAGATGCAATCCATACCCAAAGGACTTCCGATTATGGCAGCTTCATTCTTACCTTCAATCCTAGTACCGACTGTCGGCTTAGTATTTCCAGCGATCGCCATGGCATTCTTGTTCATGTACATCGATCGGGATTCTATTTAGTCCGATTAGACTGGTTTAAATTAAAAAGCCGGACATACGTCCGGCTTTTTAATTTAAATCGGTGGTAGAAGACGGTAACAAATCTCAGATTGAGCTACCGCCATCTGGCTTACATCGAAGAGCCGATTCCAGCGTAGGAACCATAGAAAAATAGGCTCACAACAACAATTACGCCCATCCCGGCGACAGTAGCAACCAGCCACAAAGGAATTCTTCCTGGTTCAGACATAGTTTTTTCTCCGTAAATATCCCAACAATAACAAAAATTAAACCAATTAGTTAAAGAAGTAACTGGTAAACAGAATTCCAAGTGTAAATACCATTAACAAGCCCAGGAACAGAGAAGCTCGGTTGAGTTCTACTGGTTGGTTGTTAGGATTTGGGGTGCGTTCCATAGTGTTAATTTAAATCCTATCTTTGAATGAATTGCATGGCCGCAATTGCGCCAATGAAAAATACAGTTGGTACGCCCAAAGTGTGGACAGCCAACCATCTGACTGTAAAAATTGGATATGAAATAGGCTGATTTCCGCCGCCGCTAGTCATTAGTTTTGCTCCTAAAATTCAGGAAATTTTGGTTGAGGTTATGTTATCGATTTTTAGTTATCGATCGAGTATCAATTCATACTCGACAATATCGATTCTCGATCGCAATAGGCGAACCTGTCGAGAGATACAGATATTTTCTCTATGACGAGCCGAGCGAGTCAATCCTAAGATTCAAATCGATCGGTTCCGAGCCGCTTATTTCTTTTGAACGAACTTATCGAGTTGACCTTTAGACTCAAATCGATCGGATACGATCGGTAACTCTTGGCGAGTCTGAGTGAAATACTCATCGGGACGAGGGGTGCCAAACGCATCGTATGCTAAACCAGTGCTAACGAACAACCAGCCAGCAACAAACAATGCCGGAATAGTGATGCTATGAATGATCCAATAACGAATACTGGTCACGATGTCCGAAAATGGACGTTCTCCGGTCGATCCACCTGCCATACCTAATGTACTCCCAATTTTAAATATCTTTACTCGATACAGTTTATATCATAACCTTAAAGAAATGCGATCGCTAAATGAGAGAAATTTAATTGGTAAATAGATGGGTGGATGGGTGGATGAGTAGATGGGTAAAACCTTACTCCAGCACCTAAAGCCTAAAGCCTAAAGCCTAAAGCCTATTCACTATCTACTATCCACTGCTCCCTCTCCTAAGCCGCTTCCCCTTGATATTTCAGTATTATGCCCCTTTGACCGATGATAAAACCGCGATCGGGACTAAAGAACAAAATCTTGTAGAGATTGGATGGAACCTGTTCTACATTCGAGTCTTTGAGCCAAGTTTTACCACTATCGGTACTGACGAGCAAATCGCCACTCCCACCAGAAACCCAGACTTCTCCTGGCGTCCGATAGGCCAGATCTAGCAAACCGATATTGGTCTTCTGTGCGGGAAACACTTCCTCTTCCCACTTGTCGGTCGCGCCAGGGCTGCTAAATTGCAGTTGTCCGCCTCTGGCGAGCATCCATAACCGATCGTCATCGGCAAATCCCATATTCGAGACTCGGCGCGAACTATTGCGGTTGTGCGGCTCCCAAGATTCTTGACCTGGTGCCCAAGTAGAATAAAAATTACCTTTGGCAGAGACAGCTACGTATTTGCCTTCAGGCGATCTATTAATCGTCCGAAAGACACCCACAGCACCACTAACTAGCGATTTCCAGTTTTTACCTGCATCTTGAGTCGCATAAATCGCCCCAATATCGGTAGTCATTTCCGCCGAGTTTTCTCCTATTGCCTTAATAGTTGCCGGAATTCCTGGCAATTTAGAACTGAGGGCAATCCGTTCCCAAGATTTGCCAGCGTCCTTGGTATGGAGCAAAATTGCGGGTTCGCCAACGATCCAACCTTCGTCACCAGCAAAACTAATTGAAGTAAAGCGATACTTACTGCTATCTAATTCTAGCTTGCGATTTTCCCAAGTTTTACCACCGTCATTGGTTTCCAAGATCGCTGCATCGCTACCGACTACCCAACCGTGTTGGGGATTGCTAGTAAAGGTCAAATCTTGAATATTGGACTCAGTGGGGAGCTGAATTGGTTTCCAAGGACTATCGGTTAATGGCTGAATGTGGCTGCAACTGACGCACAAGATGCCGATTGCCAGCAGTGTAGCAGCTTGTCTGAGAATTTTTTTAAGCAAGTTCATGTTTTGCGGAGGATAATTATGTTTAATTCAACGTATATAGGCTGATGAAAATGATAACGCCTAATGCGAGTCCCCCATAAATCAGCAAACTTTTTTGTCCTGGACTCATGGTATTAACCCCAAATCCATACCGCTGGTTCTCTTTAAATCCGTAAGATGCCGTGGTACCGACATTGGTAAATGCACCTTTTTTGGCACCACAGGTAGGGCATTTCCAGGTCACGGGTAATACTGTAAATGGCGTACCCGCAATAATTTTGTTTTTGGGATCGCCCTTGTTAGGATCGTATGTATAGCCACAGGCGCGACACTCAAATCGATCGTCATCGGTGGTTCCCGGTGCGACTTTAGGACTTGCGTCACCAGTCGGAGATGATTGCTCCTCTGGGCTGCTAGAAATATCTCGTTCGCTATCGTTCATAACAACTTAGTTTTTTAATATGAGGTAATTATTAATATACTGTTACAAATTTTGGCATATTATGACGAAGTTTGATAGAGATTGCGGATTGGGGATTGCGGATTGCGGATTGAGAATACAATGCTCCCAGTCTGACCATCCATCCATACTTCGGCTTCGTATCTCCTCCGAAGACGCGCGAACAGTGCAAGCCCGTCTACCCTGAAGCTTTAGCAACGTCGTTGAGCTTCGTGTCTGCCTCGTGCCGAAGCATCCACTCATTTACCCATCCACCCATCGACCCATTCACCCCTATGTCCATCAAAAAAATCATCTCCATCGGATTACTCATTTTTGTGCCAATTTCGATCGCGGCAGAATCTCAGCATTGGGGAGATCTAGTCGTATTTATCACCTCAGCACTGGCAATAGTGCCCCTAGCCATCTGGTTGAGTACGGCGACAGAAGAAGTAGCAATCGTTACTGGCCCCTCCGTAGGCGGGCTGCTAAATGCCGTATTTGGTAATGCGACAGAATTGATTATTGGACTAGTCGCGCTGAAGGCGGGACTGATCGATATTGTCAAAGCCAGTATTACGGGCACGATTATTAGTAATCTGCTCTTAGCAATGGGTTTGTCGATGTTCTTGGGTGGATTGAAGTTTAAGGAACAGGAATTTAAACCGATCGTGGCACAAGTAAGCGGCTCTTCGATGACGCTAGCTGTAATTGCTATTTTACTGCCGACGATGGCATTTTATTCAGCCAACCAATCTGAGACATTTGCAGTCGAAGAACTCTCGATCGCGGTCGCAATTATTTTAATCGCAGTTTATGCAATGACCTTAGTTTTCTCGCTCAAAACTCATAGCTACTTATACGATGTCAGCTTGGTCGATCTAGAAGTGGAAGCTACCGGACACAAGCCAGATTTGCGCTTGTGGTTATCGATTTTAGTTATTTCCACCTTAGCAGTTGCTTACGAATCAGAAATGTTTGTCGGCGTTGTCGAATCAGCAACTAAAGGCTTGGGCTTGACACCCTTATTTACAGGTGTAATTCTTTTACCTTTAGTTGGCGGTGCCGCAGAATACGTAACAGCGGTAGGAGTAGCTGTTAAAAATAATATGGATCTATCTGTTTCAGTCGCGATGGGTTCGAGTTTATTAGTATCTTTATTAATGGCACCCTTGTTAGTATTAGTCGGCTACGCGATCGGCCAACCGATGGAGTTGAATTTCAATCCCTTTGAAGTTGTCGCAGTTGGAGTTGCAGTAGTCGTTGCTAATTTAATTAGTCTTGACGGTCGATCGAATTGGCTTGAAGGTATATTGTTGCTCGCAACTTATCTAATCTTAGCGGCGGCGTTCTACTTTTTACCGATTTGAAATCGCATCTATAGCAGTCCTATTTGATTTGGAAGAAGATAGTAGGGTGTGTTATCGCGACAGCGGAACGCACCGAAGAATAAATCTCATGAATCATTTAGGATTGCTATACTAGAGAATTCTAAGCATTAAAGCGTATGAATACAGTAAATAAGTAAGCTATTATGCTTATTTGAATTTGACAAAGAGATAAATTTTAGGCAAACCGGATATCTTGAAAGTACTTGACGATCGATTATGCTGAATCCACCGTACATCAAGGATTTGCAGGCTGAATTTAATTATTTATTAAACCTGAAAATTGAGAGATATCGATCGATGCCATGTAAGAAAAATGATTTTCTCGATCGTCAACGTGTGTTAATACACATCAACAATAAGCCATTATACTGACTCCAAATTTAATTGAAGTTGGTAAGATTGTCGTGCATTAACATAATACATATGTGCCTTGTTTAGCTTAAAAGCGTCATAGTGTAATTAAAATGCTTACCACTCAACAAAGACCATCGCTAGAGATAAAACTCTGCTAGCTGACTGGTCGTCGAATGCGTAAATCTGTATTTAAGTTAAATTTTTCATCAAGCTATTTTCTGTTTTACGCATTAACTTCTGGCAGTCAAAAATTTATCCAAATGAAATTCAAAAGAATCTTAAGTTTAGCTTTAGGATCGGGCATAGTGCTAGGATTCGGAGCGATTGAAGCCCCTAATGCGAGTGCTGCACTACTAACTTCCTATCAATTTAATGGCAATGGAAATTGGTCGCTTGATGGTGTAGGCAGTAATATCAATCCGGTAGGGAATATTAGTGCTTTTGTGCCAGTGGGTTCGAGAATTGAAAAAGCTTTTCTTTATAGTAGTACTAACCTTAACAATAACTCATTTGTCCCAAATGTTAACTTTGATGGAACTACTTACAGTGGTGCAGCCTGGACTAATCTTGGTAGTACCTCAGCTTCTTCGGGAAGCCTAACAGCTTTTCGCACAGACGTTACTAATCAAGTTGCCGCTAAAGTTGGAACTGGAAGTCCTCTAGAGTTCATCTTTTCCGTCTTGAGTGAGAATCCCAGTGCCAGCATTGACGGTGAAGCCTTGGCAATTGTTTATAGCAACCCAAATGAGCTAGAACGGACGATCGCTTTCCTGGATGGTTTCACTAACCCATTAGGTGACACGACCTCTGTCAATTTAGCCGATCCGCTCACGAGTACTCAACTCTCAAATCCGAATTTTGAAGCATTGCTGTCTTTAGGTATCGGTTTTAGTGCAGGAGGAGCGAGCGGTCAATTCTCTAGAGTCGATGTTAACGGCTCGCGATTGACTACTGCGGCTGGCGGTGCTGATGATGGTGGTTTAATTAATGGGGGATTGATAACAATCGGTGGTCTTGGTGATAGCACTGGTAATCCCCTCAATCCCAATAGTAATACCGAGCCTGATGATGAACTTTACTCGATTAAATCGTTTCTAGCTGCTGGCAACACCCAAATTCAGATCGATACGCTCAATCCTTCAAACGACGATAATATCTTCTTTGCTGGTATCAACATTACCGCCAGAGCAGGAGTTAACGCACCACCACCAAGCGATCCCACCGCAGTTCCCGAACCTTTTACGATCGTGGGAACGCTCATCGGTGCTGGCACGGCATTCCGGATGAGAAAAAGATTGAAAGCTACTAACAAATTGTAGATTTAGCCGATCGAATTAGAGCACCAGATCGATTTATGGATTTCGGGAACGATTTCTAGAATTAATCTGGTGCTTTGTGCTGTGTGCCAATATTGTGAGCTTGATTCTGCATCGCGCGAGGAGGTTGTTCGATCGTTATAATATCAGTATGAGATGCTTGGAAAAAATTGACGCTCGACGACACTAGTGTGTCAAAAGCGACATTTAATGTGAGAATTTGCGTAAGCCGATGATGGGATTTGAACCCACGACCAATTGATTACGAATCAACTACTCTACCACTGAGCCACATCGGCAGGATTGGGCGCGATCGATCTCCCCAAACAATTATTATAAATTGACTTGAGAACAAAATGACAGAATTAAAGCCAAAACCAAAGCCCGATTCGATCGATCCAGAACTTTGGCGTCGGCTTCAGGCAGAGGCAAAATCGCCATTTAGAGGCTTGCGTCAGTTTGTGTATGTCAGTTGCGCGATTTCTGGTGCTGTCGGTGGGTTAGTGTTCTTCTTCAAGCTACTCGCAGGTAGAGAGTTGGAAACCACAATCCCCAATCTTGCCATCCAGGTTGGTGTCGTTGCCTTGATGGTATTCCTGTTGCGGATCGATAAAGCCAAAGATTAGTTTTGTCGTTGGCGTAGCCTCTTTGCAACGGCAAACGCTCCGCCAATGCGGAGCCGTGCCTTTGGCATTACGGAACGAGAATCGAGTCAGCATCTCGTTTTGTAGTCTATCATTAGCTAATTTAAATCCACTCGATAAGAGCGAGTTTTAAGAAATGAGAATACTGTTATAGTAACTTTTCTACAGCTAGACTAAAGTCTTCATAGGACTTAACTCCCACGATCGTTTCAATTTTTTCACCAGATTTAAAAAAGATGACAGCGGGAATGTTTCTAATCCCCAAACTTTTGGCTAAGTCTCGATTTGGTTCGACATCTAGCTTAAATATTTGAGCGCGATCTCCATACTCTGCTGCCAATCGATCGATTAATGGTGCCACTAATTTACAGGGGCCACACCAAGTAGCGGTACAGTCTACTACCAATACATTTGCCGATCCTAACAGAGAATTAAATTCTGCTTCATCTTTAATAAATTCAGCCATTTTTGTCTAAAACATCTCCAAATTAAGATCGTCAGCTTCAATAAGCTTACCACGCTCCTGGGATCGAAAACGAGGGAGACGATCGAGAGATAGATCGTAAATCTTATGTAATTAGAGGCTTAGTTAAGTGCAAGTTTTGCTAAATGAGAATAAGATATTTTTACTATCTTTTATCATTATGATATTTGTTGGGATGGATGCAATGTGTTTTTTAGCAATTAATGCACTATATCTGCTACCATTTTACATCGTTTCTACTGGAGTCTTCTGGTTGCTAGAATCGATCGGGTCGCTCGGATAACCCAAAAATATCGGTTGGATAGCCGCTTGGCGGAAATCGATCCTTTACAAGGGCGATCGGTCGGAGGGAAAATAGAGAGTCAGCATCAACGAGGATATAGCAACGTGAGCGAACAATTTGACTACGATTTGGTAATTATCGGCGCGGGTGTAGGCGGACATGGTGCCGCGCTCCACGCTGTCAGTTGCGGTCTGAAGACAGCGATCGTCGAAGCGGGAGATATGGGTGGTACCTGTGTCAATCGCGGTTGTATCCCCTCCAAGGCACTCCTCGCCGCTTCGGGTAGAGTCCGCGAAATGCGGAATGCGCACCATCTTAAGGCGATGGGGATTCAGGTAGATAATGTCAATTTCGATCGCGAAGGCATTGCCGCTCATGCGAGCAATCTTGTCTCGAAGCTGCGCGGCGACTTGACAAATAGTTTGACACGTTTGAATGTCGAAGTGATTCGCGGCTGGGGTAAAGTGGTTGCCAGTCAAAAAATCAGCGTGACGACACCTGAAGGTGAGAAATTTATTACTGCCAAAGATGTGATGATTTCTTCCGGTTCGATTCCCTTTGTCCCTCCTGGAATTGAAGTCGATGGTAAAACGGTATTTACTAGTGACGATGCGATTAAATTAGAAACCTTGCCCCAATGGATCGCGATTATCGGTAGCGGCTACATCGGGTTGGAATTTTCTGATGTCTATACCGCATTGGGTTCGGAAGTGACGATGATTGAATTCTTCGACCAATTGATGCCGGGATTCGATACCGATATTGCCAAACTAGCCAAACGGATTTTAATCGATCCGCGCGATATCGACGCTCGCCCCAGCCTGCTCGCCAAACGGGTCATCCCTGGTTCGCCAGTCGTCATCGAACTCGCCGACGCGAAAACTAAAGAAGTCGTCGAAATCTTAGAGGTCGATGCCTGCCTCGTCGCGACGGGTCGGATTCCCGATACCAAAAACCTTAATTTAGAAGCTGTTGGGGTCGCCCTCGACCGCCGAGGCTTCATTCCGGTGAACGATCGGCTAGAGGTCTTAATCGACGACAAACCCGTTCCCCACCTATGGGCGATCGGCGATGCGACGGGTAAAATGATGTTGGCTCACGCCGCCTCCGCTCAAGGGATTATCGCTGTCGAAAATATCTGCGGTCGATCGAAAGAAGTCGATTATCAAAGTATCCCCGCTGCTGCATTTACCCATCCCGAAATTAGCTTTGTGGGGATGACGGAAGCCCAAGCCAAGGAAGCGGCTACTGCTGGCGGATTTGAGATCGCAGCGGTAAGAAGTTATTTTAAAGGTAACTCTAAAGCGATCGCTGAAGGTGAAGCCGACGGCATGGCGAAGGTGATTTATCGTAAGGATACTGGCGAAGTATTGGGTACCCACATTATCGGGTTGCACGCGGCGGATCTGATTCATGAAGCGTCTAATGCGATCGCGCAACGCAATTCGATCCATAATCTAGCCACCTACGTTCACGCTCATCCTACTCTGTCTGAGGTATTGGATGAAGCTTACAAACGTGCTGCTGGGGTTCACTAATTGCTGGCTGGCTACGTTCGGCAACCGCCCTCGAATAAATTCGGGGCTAAGAGCATAAGTCCACTTCAGTGGACTGTTAGATTTATTTAGTTCATTTCAATGGACTTTTGCACGTTAGCCCGTTGGCGTAGCCTATCCGAAGGATACAATTCCATTTCAGGGCGGTTTATGAACGAAGCAAGTCGATTTACATTGAATAATCTCTTATTTATCACGTCGGGGGTGTCTTTTGCAGGCACCCTGAATTTTTGGGTATTTTAAGATGATGGAATATGGGAGGATCGATCGTGACCGAAGAGGAATTAGAGAAAATAATCGAGCAGGTGAGGGTAGATTGAGTCTCTGAACTAGATTTGAGCTATAAACAACTCACTCGACTACCCGATAGCATTGGAAATATTTATACTCTTACAAGCTTAAACATAACTGGGAATAAACTCACTCAATTACCGGATAGTATCGGCAAACTGACTAAATTAGATACACTAAATGTCACGGATAATTGGCTTAGTAGTATACCAGAAAATATCGGTAATCTCACCCGCTTGATTAGACTATCTTTTGAAGATAATCATCTCATGTATTTACCGGAGAGTATTGACAGTCTTACTAACCTAGCTTATCTATATTTAGGGACTAACTCTCTTACATATCTACCAGAGAGTATTGGCAATCTTAAAAATTTAATATGGTTACACTTAGGCTGTAACTCTCTCAATCGCATACCAGATAGTTTTGGTAATTTTTACAACCTTGTTGACTTAGGTCTATAGGAAAACAATCTTAGTAGTTTACCAAAGAGTGTTGTCAATCTTTCCAATCTAGGCTCAATCAGCTTAGATTTGAATCTAATTTTTAATGTGGTAGTTGTACAAGCACTACCAAAACTTAAAGAAGTCAGCTTTTTATATCTAGATCTCCCCAATAGATATTGGACTAATTCGAGTGAACGGTATCCCAAATGGTTGTTAGATGAAGAAAATGCTGAAATCAGACGAGTATTAATTCAACAAATTGGTTACGATCGAATCTGTCAGGAACTAGACGCGATCGATCTTGACACTTGGCGAGAATATAACTTGCTCAAAATCGATGCCTATATTGAGGATGAGCCGATGGTATTGCTCAAGATGACTTGTCCCTCGACGGGACATATTCATATCCTGCGCGTACCGCCAGAAATGACTAATGCCGAAGCCGCAATTACTTGGGTAAATCATGGCATCCATTAGAAGAGTGGTACCAAACTATCAAGCAAGCAGAATGGCGTAGCTTAGATAATGTGCGACAAATCTACCGTAGTGCCGATGCAGTGGGGAATTTTACAGTATTTAATATCAAAGGTAATAATTATCGTCTAATTGTAGGAATCGATTATGAAGACATGACAATTTACTATAAATACTTGTTGACTCATACCGAATATGATCAGGAGAAGTGGAAAAATGACCCTTACTTTTGACGATAGAACTTACAACAATCTGCTGGCAGAGATTAGCCCTAAAGTTATCGAAACAGAAGCAGAATACGATCGAGCGTTGGCAATTGCCGAACGGCTGACATTTACCAAGAATAAAACACCAGAAGAGAGAGCTGTTTATCGCTTATTAGTAGTACTAATCGAAGCGTATGAAAGCGAACATTATGCCTTGCCTGTAGCGAAGCCTCATGAAATACTTCAGCATATTATGGAAGCTAGCGGTACTTGCCAATCGGATTTAGTGAAGATTGTGGGTTCGAGTAGTGTCGTATCGGAGATCGTTAATGGCAAGCTAGCTATTAGCAAAGCCCAAGCGAAAATTTTAGGAGATTTATTTAAGGTATCTCCTAGTTTATTTATTTAACATCTTTCGATATTAGAGAGTTAGCTCGAAGCTCGCATGGGTAAATCATGGCATTCATGCCGACAAATTTAGCGTGCAGACTTGATGCTATCTTGGCTCGTTCCAGTATCGCCCACAATTGAAATCAGGGCTAGTGTTACGAAGTCCGCCTGCGCAGACTAATCAATTTATTTAGTCCGCGCAGGCGGACTTTGCATCACCAGCCGAGACTTCAGTCTCCAGGCAACCGCGCCTCTAGTCCTATTAAAATTGTTAAATCGATCGCCTTCCAGAGGTAATGCCGCTAGAATAGAAGAGGTAACCTTATCGCCAAAAATCGAACGTGCGCGCAAAGATTCTCGCCTGGTTGAATGAAAACGTCCCTCCTAAACGAATCCAGCATATACTAGGAGTGGAACGGATGGCGATCGAGCTTGCCACACATTACCAGCTAGATGCAGACATCGCCGCCCAAGCCGGATTGATGCACGATTTGGCCAAATATTTCAAACCCCAACGTTTATTAGAACTCGCACGAGCCGAAGGACTACCGATCGATGAAGTGGATATAGCCGCCCCACACTTATTACATGCCGATGTCAGCGCGATTGTCGCGCGGGACGAGTTTGGCATCACCAATCCCGAAATTCTCCAAGCGATCGCCGATCATACCTTGGGCAGGCCAGGAATGGGTGCGATGAGTTGTATCGTGTTTTTAGCCGATACGCTCGAAGCCGGACGCGGCGATACGCCAGAATTAGAAGCTCTACGTCAACTCAGTTATCAAGATTTACATCGAGCTGTCTGGCATACCTGTGACTATTCACTCAAATATTTGCTATCTACCCGTTGTCTCATCCATCCCCGCACCATTCGTACCCGCAATTGGGCGATGACGATGAGTCATGCAGCAGTTGTGACTTGATGAATCGATCGACTAGAGAAGTTATTAAAGTAGAAACTCGAGTTTTTCTTTAATATCACTATCCACTGTTCGCTATCCAACTATCTACTTTTTTAATGACTGAAACCGCAACTTTGACAGACACAAATCAGACTACCGAACACACGATCGAACAACTCGCATTCCTCGCGGCTGAAGCCGCAGACGATCGCAAAGCTGGAGACATGTTACTAATCGATATTTCGCAAGTATCGACACTTGCCGATTACTTATTGATCGTATCGGGTTTTTCTAAGGTACAATTGCGGGCGATTTCTGGTTCGATTATCGATAAAATCGAGGAACAGTTACAGCGGCTGCCATTACGCACCGAAGGTCAAGATCGCGGTGGTTGGATCTTGCTAGATTATGGCGATCTCATTGTCCATATCATGATGCCAGAACAACGAGAATTTTATAACCTCGAAGCTTTCTGGGGTCACGGTCAGGTCGTACCATTACCACAAGCCTCTTAGACGAATGCGATCGATGAGTAATTCTTCTTCTTTTTGTCCGGTTCCTAAAGAGCAACAACCAATTAACGAGTATCAAGAATTACAGAGTTCTTGGTTTTTTGGTTGGGTAAAATTAGATCCAGGTAAGTATATTACGAAATTACTTTGGGTGGGAATTTGGAGCTTAATCGTTACAGCTCCTTTGGCTGCTGCCAGTTTCCCGATCGCCAAATACCCAATCCAATTTGGGATTTGCACGATCGTCGGTAGCTCGATCTTTGTGATGCTAGCTACCGTCAGATTGTATCTGGGCTGGATTTATGTAAAAAATCGCTTGTATGGAGAATCGATTTTTTATGAAGAATCAGGTTGGTATGATGGCCAAACATGGCTGAAAACGCCAGAAATTCTCACCCGCGATCGCCTATTAGTCAGTTATGAAATCCAACCAATCCTCGCGAGAATTAAAAATACTTTTTTTACACTGATCGGCGCAACCATCGCTGTTATTATTTCTTGGCTCTTAATTTATTAATTAACAACTACCATAAGGCCATCAAAACTCGGCGCGATCGAGATTAAATTAGTCTCTAAGATTGATAATTACAGGTTATCAATTATCAATTATCAATTATCAATTAATTTAATAATGGCTCAACGTACTAAATCTCCAGCACTAACTGTCAGCTTATTACGAGAAGGAATTATCGAATCCGTTCACCAAGTTCAAGCCGTCGTTTGCGATAGTCGCGGGCGCGTTTTATCGGTTGCGGGAGATGCCGAACATCCGACATTCATTCGCTCGGCTCTCAAACCTTTTCAAGCGATCGCCGTCACGAGCAATGGGATCTTAGAACGTTATCAGCTAACCGATCGAGACTTGGCCGTAATGTGCAGCTCTCATGCCGCCGAAATTATTCACACTCGTCAAGTTTTTAATATTCTCTGGCGAGCTGATATCGACACCAACGCCCTTAAATGTCCGATCCCGTCTGATAAAACTAGCCCCCTAGAGCACAATTGTTCTGGCAAACATGCAGGGATGTTGGCAGTTTGTCGCGCGCACAATTGGCCGCTAGCTAACTATTTAGAGCGCAACCATCCCCTCCAAAAACTGATTTTGAGCAAATTTGCCGAAATCCTCAAAATGCCCCCAGATGAGTTTATTGGCGTCCATGACGACTGTGGCGCGCCTGTCTATCTAATGCCGATCTCGCAGATGGCGACGCTCTATGCTTATCTGGCTTCTGGCGAAAGTTTGGATCTAGAGCGAATCGTACGCGCGATGACTCATCATCCCGAACTGATCGCTGGGACGGGGCGATTTGACACCCAACTGATGCAACTCACTCAAGGCGAGTTAGTAAGCAAAGCAGGCGCAGAAGGGATTCAATGTATCGGCAGAGTCGGCGAAGGTATGGGCTTAACCATCAAGTCTAATGATGGCTCCAAACGCGCTAAATATGCCGCCGCGATTCAGCTCCTCCATCAGATGGGCTGGATTACTCCCGCAGTCTCCGAAATTCTCACCGAACAATTCTTGTCGATCGGTTCTTATACTCGCTTGGATGTAGCGGGTGAATTAGCAATGGTTTGATCCGATCTTCAGTGAGGGGATCTAAGCTATGATTTAGCGAAGTATGTATATGTAGATAGAGTAAAAGCGGTGCTGGACATTAGACAGATTCGAGAAAATCCAGAATTAGTACAGACAAAACTAGATCTCCGAGGAGTGGGTGCCTATGATATCCAACCCATTCTCGCCCTGGATGGACGGCAGCGCGCACTCGAATCTACGCGCAGTCAGTTACAAGCCCGCAGTAACGAAATCGGTAAGCTCGTCGGCGAAAAAATGAGAGCTAAAATCGACCCTAACTCGCCCGAAATTCAAGCCCTCAAAGAGGAAGGAAATACCGTTAAAGCGCAGTTAGCCGAACTAGAGCCAGCCGAGCGCGAACTCAAAGCCCAGATTCACACCCTGATCTTACAACTACCCAACCTGCCCAGCGACACTACCCCGATCGGCAAAAGTGAAGATGACAACGTCGAACTCCGCAAATGGGGTGAAGAATATCTACCCACCAATCCCCAAATTCTACCCCACTGGGAAATTGGCGAGAAATTAGGAATCTTAAATTTTGAGAGTAGTGCCAAACTCGCACAAAGTCGATTTGTCACACTCGTTGGTGCGGGTGCAGCTCTCGAACGTGCCTTAATTAGCTTCATGCTCGATCGACAGATTGCGGCTGGATATACAGAAGTCAGCCCCCCGATCCTGGTAAATAGCGCGTCGATGACGGCAACCGGGCAACTCCCCAAATTTGCCGAAGACGGCTTCAAATGTGCCGATGATGATTTGTGGTTGATTCCCACCGCCGAAGTACCCGTTACCAATCTCTATCGCGAACAAATTCTCAATAGCGAACAACTCCCGATCCATCACTGCGCCTATACTCCCTGTTTCCGCCGCGAAGCTGGTAGTGCGGGACGCGATACGCGCGGATTGATCCGACTTCACCAGTTTAACAAAATCGAGCTAGTCAAATTCGTTCATCCCGACACCTCCGAGCAGGAACACGAAGCTCTCTTAAACAACGCCGAAGCCATCCTCCAGGCTCTCAAGCTACCCTATCGAGTCCTAGCCCTCTGTACCGGAGATCTCGGTTTTAGCGCGGCAAAATGCTATGACATCGAAGTCTGGTTGCCTTCTGCTGGCAAATATCGCGAAATTTCCAGTTGTTCCAATTTCCTCGACTTCCAAGCCCGTCGTGGCGACATCCGGTTCAAAGAAACAGGCAAAAAAGGTACTCAATTTATCCATACTCTCAATGGCTCCGGTTTAGCCGTAGGTAGGACGATGGCAGCCATTCTCGAAAACTACCAGCAACCCGACGGCTCGATCGCGATCCCCGATGTCTTGCAATCCTATCTCGGCAGATCGGTATTGTAAAAAAATATCAACGTTATCCCACTTCTAAGCAGGTATCTGGAGTGTTATTGAAAAAAGGAGGTAATATAAAGAAAAGATTAAGATTTTGAGAGAAGACATGAATCAAAGTACTACAGTCAGTCCTTCTGTGTTGCGCTTAATCTGGAAATCAGTATTAGAATTTAACTATCAGATACTGCTTTCACTGCCCGATCGAGATTTGTCTGAAGCGATCGCCCAAAAAGTCAAAGAGCGCATCGTACTCGCTCCCGACGAAGCCCAAAGACTCGACGACTACGTAGCCTCTAAACTCTTGCTGATTAGAGATCTCGCGATCGTTAATTAATCCGAATTTGGGATAAGCACATTGCGATTGTATGTCGATGCATCGACATGGAGGTTTCCGCCAGGTTACGTGCGTCAAGACAATCCCCAGAATTGGGTTTCGATCGCACCAGTAAATCCACCACAATCATCCTTCCCGATTAAGCACTAGTAACCAAACTATCTAGTTCTTCTAAAGCAGTTTGGAAGTCGTCGTTGACGATCTGATGGTCAAATTCATCTCGTGCTGCAATTTCTACTTTCGCCTGCTCCAGACGACGGAGAATCGCCTCTGGAGAATCAGTACCGCGATCGCGAATCCGCATTTCCAACGTCTGGAGATCTGGCGGTAAGATAAAAATTCGTAAAGCAGTCGGAAAGATCTGCGCGACTTGTCTGGCTCCAGCTAATTCGATTTCCAAAATAACAGAGCGGCCTAAATCGAGTTGCGCTTGCACTGGCGCGATCGGCGTACCATAATAGTTACCTGCAAACTCCGCCCATTCTAAAAGTGCTCCAGCCGCAATCTCTGCTTCAAATCGATCGCGACTATAGAAATAGTAATGTACGCCGTCTATCTCCCCTTCACGAGGCGATCTGGTTGTAGCAGAAACCGATAGATATAGTTCGGGACGCCTTGCCAATAAAGCTTTGAGTAACGTCCCTTTGCCGACACCACTAGGCCCAGTTAAAACGATCGATCTACCCGTCATTTAGATTTTGGATATTGGATGGATATTAGATAGTCCTGACGATCGCTACTCAGGAAATACTCAAGAGGCGATCGTCGTGGCACTAATCCGCATTGTACTCTCGATCGAGGACTTCGCAAGCGGTCGAGGAACTAACTTGGCATTGCATAGCGATGGACGATCGATAATTCATCACTGGGTACGGTGGCAATACAAGCCCGAATGGGATTATCATGCCCTTCAATTGCCACTCTACAGACAAAACAAGCACCTTTCAAGCACCCAGTAGGAATCGCTATGCCAGCGCGCTCGGCAGCATTAAGTAGAGGCTCCCCTGGTTGAGCGAGGGTAGTGACTCGCTCTGGCATAAATAAGACGGTTACGGACATAAATTTATGGGAATGGGGGGAGGGGAGACTGACAGAGAAGTTTACAGGGAGTTGAGGGTGTCGGGATCTAACATGCCGAGATCGAGATGGGAACGTTCGATCGATTCGATATGTGATGTGCTACCGACTAAAAACTGAAGCGATGCTGGGGATTCACTCCAATTACTGGCACATGCCTTGAGCTTTTGGTTGGTTAGTGCCGAAAACCAACCTGCCAGAAAACCAGCTTCGAGGCTAAATGAACGATACGTTGCACTAGCATCGATCTCGATCCCGCCACCGATGCCACAATTGGCGATCGAGACTACTAATAGTCCCCGTTCGGCCAAACTAAAATCGATCGAGGGTCTACCCAACCCATGAACGGCCCATGCTTCACCAACGTTGACAAAAAACTCGGCGGCAATCGTGTCGGCGATCGGCTGGCTGTAGTATTTGACCATATCCTGCATCACCCGATTGCAAAAAGTTTTGCCCCAGTTGTCGCCAAAGGTATATAGAGCTAAATAAGAAGCTTCGCCAGCTTCTGCACGCAAGGTTTTGGGAATGCTCCGTAATAATAGTTCCGGTACGGCAATCAAGCGATCTCCATGCCGTGTAGATAGCAATCCCGAAGCTGGGTGAGATTTAACATAGCCTTTAGGATTAAAGCAATTTGCTGGAATGCGAATTGTAGAGGCGTTCATAATTTAGGAATTAGAGAATCGGGGTGAGCGGATAGAATCGATCGTCTGCCGATCGAATTAAATAGCAGAGATCGCATCTTGGGCGATTTTGATGTATGGCTTTAATAAATCTGCATGTGCCTGGGGTAATTCGACATAAATTGCTTCTAACAAGAACTTATATCCTTGATAATGTCTAAATCCCATCGCTTGCAAGATATTTTTCTGCCAGTGAATAAAACGCTCTTTTAACATCTCTTCATCTTGCAAGAGCATCGCCAAAGAATACGCTCTCAATCCTAAAGTCATATCGCGACGGCAGCGATCGACACCTAGAGCGTTCATTGCTTGTTCTTGAAAAATTTTGCTATCTTCCATGGCTTTTATGGCTCGATCGAGAATCTCTTTTTCTTTAGCTTCGATCGCTAAATAAGCCTCTTTGCGTTCTGCCCAAGAAGAAATAACATGCTCTAACTTGCGGAGATCTTGCTTACTGGCATAAGAGCCATCGGCACCATCAACTAATGCTTCTAACAATGTAATCATGTTCTCATAACTCCGTATAGATCGAATGTAATTTTGAAAGATATGCTCGATGAATATCTTTACCAATCTAGAAATCTTAACTGTGAGATTTAATTTCTAGAAACGTCATGGGGCCGAGTGACGGCACGACGATCGGAAACTTGCTCTTGCACGATTGTTAGCTCGGGAACCTGCCATTTGACTCGGTCTAAGAGCGCGCCAACCGTAATCGATCGCTCGCGCTCGCGGTGTTCTAATTCGAGTTGCTGCGCTAACTCTTGTTGCTGCACTAATTCGGTAGCAAGTCGCTGCTGTCGCTCGTTGTGAATGGCCTGCTGATTTCTCCGTTTGGGTCTGAATACAACCCTCATCAAACGCAAGATGCCGCGAATAAAACGGACTAAAGGATGTCTTTTTAACTTACTATGCTTGCGACTTTTCATACGACACCTGCTGCGACCGATGATTGTGGTTCGAGTTCCATTTCTCCAGCTTCAAAACGCTCGGCAATTTCATTTGCATTGGCTCCAGAAGCAATCCAAAATTCGGCAACTTGGATTCGTTCTTCCGAACCCAATAAAAACCGACAAAATTCATTGCCCATTGCATAGCATTGAATTTCTGTACTGCAAAGATTTTGCTCGAAGGCGATACTAAAAAAGCCAGCGAGAATACCTGCATATAAATGGCAAACTGGTTTGCCCATATATCCTAAAGACTTAGCAACTGCCGAATCATACAAATCGACATAGAAAAAGCCGCTGTCTCTATTACTTAGATTGGGAGACCAAGCACCCCAACCCTGCGCCGTATATGGCCACCACCAGGTTTCCATCGCAAATCCCAGATTGGATGTTTCTAGAGTTAAGCCATAGAATTCCTGAAACCAGGATTGAAATAGTACGGCATCCTCTTTGCCCCACTCATAGCCAATCTGATAGCACAACCAGCCAGCAGCTTCGCCCACTTCATGCTCTAGTCCTTTGAGCAGCGAGACGATGAAGTCTTCGCCAACTAATAAATTGCGTTGACGATGATAGTCGGTAATCTTGCCCCGTTCCATATCAAAATCGTAAAAGTCGGCGCGACTGTAGTGACAGACGTCCCGTGTAGAGTGAATCGGAATGGGTGGATTCTGAAAAACTTTTCTTTGAATATTAGATGTCATAGGTAGCTCTTGTTTAAATTATCGGTCTCGATCTCCACGGTAGTTTGCACAATTAGCAGTATCGGCCCAGGATATATTCTGCTTTACTTATTTATCCCAATTTTTATGGGATTATTGCTATCTTTTCGATAAATAGTCGGCAAACTTACTACTAGATTCTTTCATTTTCTCTAAAGCCGATCTCAGCACCAATTTTCCGGCTTCGACTAGCACCTCACCTGTCATGGGATGAATCAGTGTTTTGTCTGCTTTTCTACCGATCTTAGTCTCTAGATCCCGCTCTGATTCGACAAAAGTGCCGATCGGTAGCTCGATGACAATCCCATCGCCGATGGCACGAGATTGGCAGGCCAATCTCGCCCCAGGACGGTCGATTTTGGTAAACTGCAATGTCATCTGTTCTTGTGTCGTTGGTTGGGTCAATGAGTCCACACCATCCACAACAAAAAAATGGCAAGAAGCACACATCCCCTGTCCGCCACAGATTTGGTTGACGAGAATATCATGGTCTTTAAAAACGGATAACAGCGTAGAATTATGCTCGGCTTCTACTTGCTTGCCTTCGATAGTGATGGTGACTGTTGCCATAAGATACTTAGTTGATTGTAATTAGGTTTTAGTTAAAAGATATGTTGCTATTGGCGAGAGCGCAGAATTATTTAATATCGATCTAAAGTCAACGATAATCCGCTCGCACTCCTCAATAAAAAACTGGACCCATAAGCGCAGGCTACGGATATTTTCGGCTGTTAATTCCTGCTCTAATATTTTCTCATGGCAACTGAGTTTGCTAAAGTGATCTGCCGACCAGTTCTGGATAAATAGAGATTCTTCAACACACCGTGCGTGTGCTTTGCGCCAGTAATTACCCTGTGCTAGAGGGCCAAAGTAATTATTGCTAAGGGTGACAATCTCTTCCAAGGCAGCAAGCACCATCTGACCAGATATCTTCGGCTTTGGTAGTGCTTCCGCAGCTTGATTCGTCAGTTTGCCAGTTCTTCTCGGCTCGCTAGGTAGATGTTCTGGATCGGTATATGTCGGCGTTCCTAGTAGCTTGTTACTCGATCGCTGATGAATAGCATTTAGTTCGCTTATTAGTTGATTTAAAGTACCAGAGTCTCTACTAATCACATCCGCCAAGCCACAAGTTTTTACTAATTGGCGAAAAGAATCGATGATTTTACCTTGTGAAGAGAGTAAGACAATTGGTAAACTCTTTCTAGCTTGATGGCATTTATTGGAGATCTCAGAGTAATTGGAGTTGTCTATTTTTCCTAAAATTACTAATTGATATTCTTCTCTGACGACACTTTCTACAAGTTGATAATAAGTTTTGACGATCTGAATTCCACCTTGAAATTCTGGATCGATAGTCGATTTAATGCGAGCGACTTCTGCGGTATCTGATTCGGCTAATAAAATTTTCATTATCGGCAGAGTGGCATCTGTCATATTTTCAACTTGAATACTAGTATGCATCTCTTTCTATGTAACAGTTAGTATAGAAATTATCAGGGTAGCACAAATATTTATCGTCTTAAAAATATTCGATCCTTAGAGGATAGTAATCGTCTACCCCATGACGCAGGTTACATCTCAATTATTATGCCCACATCCGTTTGTTAAATCGCACTTGCGTACAGATTTAGCTGACAACATCTGTTCTCGCTCGACTACCTGCTGGCTAGCGAATGATGCGATCTCGATCTTGAGGGTAACTTGAAGGGCGATAAGTATGTATATCTCAAATTTCTAACGCACTAGCTCCATGTGCCACTAGCACAACTGTCCATTACAAATCTACATATAACTACCCTAAATATACACGGAGAAGTTTACAAACGGCAACATAGTCGATCCCTGAAAACCGAAACTTACTCTGGGATTGAGCTTCAAGAATTTGATTTCCTATCGCTCGATCGACAGTAGCGATCGAGCTAATGTAAAAAAAGTGACACACGTCATACGTATTTATTCTTTTTAGCGCGTACAGTCTATATGTAAGCAACTATCAGCTCGCATCGTCAGGGAAGAAATATACAATGAACGCGCATCCTCAGTGTCTACCAGCTACTAGCTCTCGGCAACAACAGCAGTCGAATGTAGTATTATTATCTAGCAAGCAGCCACTCCCTGAGATGTTAGTTGAAGCTTTGCAAACTCAGGTGACAGGATCTGTAGAGCGGATTCGCGATGTCGCAGAGCGGATTGCGGTAGAAGTAGATCGCATCTGTGCTAAAAGCGAGCGCATCCAAAATTCTGGCATTGGCGAATCTTGGCGGGTGGGGTTAGCGCGTCACCGTGTCTCTAAATGTCTTTACTATTATCAATTAGGATCTCGCCAAGGTCGGATCGAACTGCACAGTCATCTCAGTTCGATTATCTACCGCTACATCACGATTCCTCAATCTCAATTAGGATTTCAAGCTCGGTACTTGCTGATTGAAGACTTTCTTCAGGAATTTTATACTGAGTCGATCAAAGCTTTTCGGCGCGAAAATGAGTTGGGTGAAACTTATACCCCCCGCAGTTTGTTGCAATTAGCAGAGTATATGGTGTTTACCGAATGCTATGCCAAGCGGCGGATTCACCTACGGTTTGGGAGCAGCCAACAATTGATCGTTCTACGCGCGCAAACTTTTGCCAAACGTCAGCCGACCGAAACATCTGTCGATATCGAGCAAGCATTTGAAACCGCACGCGAAGAAGATGGAGATAATGGCTCGAAATTGATGCAACAGATTCGGGCCAAAATGGTATCGGATAATGTCGATGCCACCGATGAAGTTTTACGCGATCGAGTAATTGAAGAATTGATTGCCTATCTCAAAGCTCAAGATCGAGCCGATTGTGTCGATTATTTACTCCTAAAAATGGAGGATATGTCCGCACCAGAAATCGAGAAAACTTTAGGATTGAGTAGCCGCGAGCGCGATTATCTCCAACAGAAATTTAAATATCATCTGGAAAAATTCGCTCATGTTGCCAACTGGGAATTAGTTCATCAATGGTTGGGTGCAGAAATCGATCGCAAGCTCGGTTTGACAGATCGACAATGGGAAGTATTTTCTTCGCAATTATCGATCGAGCAGCAAACATTCATTCAACTCAAACAATCCAATCGCAGTAATGAGTCGATTATGAAGGCATTGCGATTGACAGAGAAAAAATTTCAGCTCCGGTGGTCGGAACTGTTACAACTAGCCGCACAAATTAGAAATCAATAAGTTCTATATCGATCGACATCGACCGATATTCGGGGCAATTTATTGAGGATAAATATAAAACTTAAGTTACAATTGTAAAGACAATCGATAACTAAAACAGTTTAATCTGAATGTGAATTATCTGCCTGTCTGTACTTACAATATTGCTAATTGGTGCGATCCTCCCGATCGAATGGTACACCAGCAAGTCATCCCGCTCGTGGGAGCGGCACCTAATACTTGTCCGGTAGAATTGACCGCGCTCGGCAATCTATTGGTACGGGATTTACCCAGCTATGCCAATCGACTGATTCAACAACGTCGCAAACGCACCGATAAATTGTATAGTTCGATTGTCACCGCCAGCAAGCCGGAATTAAAACCGATCGAGATCGTCAGTCGCGAATATTCACCGCAATTTCCGCAGGCGGCTCCGACACAAGTATTTATCACTACCCTCGAAAATCAATATACAGGCAACCGAGTCGCTCAAATCCAGCAGTTTCACTGGCTCTTTATCGCGCAGACACGTTTGGGTTGGCGACTAGTAAATATTTATACACGAACCGGGGGATTTCCGATTGCAACTACGCTGATTTCACCCCCGATCGAAAGTAGCAAAACGATCGTGGGTGAAGCAATTGCGACCTGGCTCAATGACTGTTATCTAGGTAAGATTAGACGTTAGATTTTGGGCGTTAGGCTTTAGGCTATAGGGTTTGGAGCTGCGTTCTTTATTTTTTCGCTCCCATTTGCCTAAGTTCACGACACCCTATTTCCTCCTCTCTACCCTCTATCCTCTACTCTCTAATTCAAGATACAGCTTTGGCAACGAAGATCGAGCCAACTACTAAAATTAAACCAAGTACGCTAATAACTAGATAGTTGCGGTTGGTGTCGCCATTATTGGCTTCAGCTACATACATTTTTGGCTCAGTCGGGAAATTATTGAGCCTATTGTCGCCGTCATTATTGATGTAAGGCATTGATGCTAACCTCAGTCCGTCAAGAAAGTTAATTAAATTTCGTCTATCTTACGATCGAGATCGTCGAACGATCGGTATAAATACTCATAACGTAATAAAAAGTTGCGATCGCTCGCGATCGATTTCCCTCAGCAGAACAGTTCGACTCACCTCATTTAGAGATCGAGCGACCTAAGTTAAGGTACTGTTTCACACGCTCGATTGCTGAAGCACCCGAAATAGTACCTTTATTTGGGTCGCTCGATCGAATTTGGAGCTAACTTAACCGAACCCGAGTTGTATGTGACCAGAAAGACCGCATTTGGCGGTTGACGGTGGAACTTGTCACTACCTCCAATCTTTGACTTGGGGAATAGATGTCAATATTAAAAATAGCATATAGGATGGAACTAACACTTAAAATCGCCTGTCTGTAACATGTAGTGAAAAACCATCGATATTGAGCCGCTAAATGTTACTTTCGATCGTTAATATCCTCGTTTAAACCAGGTTGTAAATTTATGAACAGATTAAAATTAAATGCCAGATTCATAGGGTTGACTGTTACTTTGGGAAGCATGTTGCTGCCTACTTTTTTACACCCAGTACCAATTCATGCTTTGCCCAAAACCACATTTGCTTGTATTAAAAAAGGAAACGATCCCGTAACTGTGGCACGCAGAGGCGATCGCGTCACTTCACCGATGATTACGTGGCGGGATAAATCCTGGGGTTCGTATACGCCCGAAAAACGCTGCCAAATCGTCAGTCAACGCCTTACCAAAGCAGTAGCTAGTAGTGGCAAACTCAGCAGCCTAGATATGACCCATGGGGTCGTAAATTCGATTCCAGTAGTTTGTTATATCACTCAAAAAGGTGAAAAATGTAACTCAGAAAATATCTTATTTAGCTTAAAAGCATCCGAGCGCGGGCAAGAACAAAAGACGATCGATGAGTTATTAAATTTTAGCAAATTGGGTTCTGGTTCTGGGTCGGTTCGCGGTGGTGGTACGGGACCGAGTACGACGCCACTAACATATGGAGATGCGATCGAGAATGCCTTCAATCGTGCAGCTCCCGATGACATTGATGATATTAAGTAAGATCGAACTTATCTGAGGAGTTAGGATCTAAAAAGCCTAGCTTCTCAACATTTTTTATGTATTTATATAAGTTAATGTTAGATAAAAATCAGTTAATTGTCCCGAGCGCGATTGCGGCCATGGCGATAGCTGGAATTGTCGGGTGGGAGATTAAGAAGCGCACTTCCGTAAATATGGCTATTACCAGCCAGCAAAGTCCGGCGGTTACTAAACAGTCACACTCAACTAGCGAGATCGCGGCAACGACAAACTCAACCATCGTAGAAAAGATGGCTAGAGAAGTCACAGTCAGAGTTTTAACTGAATCTGTACCTGGCTCTGGCGTAATAATTCTCCAGCAAAGCAGTTCTACCGACGGTCGTCAAGGCAAAACTTATAGCGTACTTACCTGTCAACATGTAATTTCAGAAAGTAAAAAAGGCGGATATCGAGTGTTATCACCCGACGGTAAAGTTTATCCAGCGCGAGTCAAATCCACGCCCAAGCTAAAAGGTTTGGACTTAGCTGTAGTTGAATTTGATAGTAATACTATTTATCGAGTAGCCGAACTCGGTAAATCTGAGGATTTGGGCAGCGATATCTCAGTTTATGCGGCGGGATTTCCCAATCATCATGTTGTTAATGCCGATCGAATCGAAGATACTATCGATTGGGGTCTGCGCGCATTTCGGTTCACAGTAGGCAAAGTCGGCTCGATTTCGCCCCAGCAGCTACCGGATGGCTATAGTTTGGGTTATACAAATGAAGTCGCATCGGGAATGAGTGGCGGCCCAGTATTTAATAACCAAGGAGAACTTATCGGCATAAATGGTAGATTAAAGTATCCCGTTGCAGGGATTGATGCATTTATATATGCTGATGGTACCAAGCCTTCGATCGAGATTTTTGAGCAAATGGAAGCATTGAGTTGGGCAATTCCGATCGTCACTTATCAACAAGTTGTTAAGAAATAACAATGGATAGTAGTGCGATCGATGTAGAGAATTTAATAGGCATTTAGTCTAATCAGATCGACCTACTTCAAGCTTATCTAGATCGAGATTGCGAACTGCTCGATCTAAAGTTAATCACAACTTTAAAGTATTTCGATATTCTCACGAAGTAAGATATCTACAAATCGATGGTAATACTTTTGATTCTGTCGCGATCGCTGGCAATGAATTTGTGGTAATTTACGATCTCGATATTGGCATGTCTTTAGATGAATATGTGGATATAATGGCAGTAGGCAACATTTGTTTGGATTCTGCTCATTTTGGCAATTTTAATGTCACGATCTATAGCCTATTTCTCAAAAAAATAACTGTTATTTTTGAAGTTCAACGTTGGTATAGTCATGCGGGAGCAAAGTTAAGGCAACAGATGGGATTGGGAGAACTCGTAGTGACAACCCAACTGGCATACACACAAATAGCTACTAAGTTAGTCAATGATGATGAATTTGAGATGGAGATCCCATCCCGGATCGATCGGATCGATTTAGAGCAACTTATTTTCAATTCAGATTGTGACACATGTTTTCAATAAACGATCTCGATCGTTTAAAAAATAAAAATTCTAGTCATCCCATTCAGATTCCGACTTCTTAATAATTATATTAAATATCTAAAGCTTACTAATGAATTCTCGTCAACTAGTTTTATTTGCGCTCAAAGATCTGGAGACAGGTAGTTATACAGATATAGTTGTCGATCGCTTATTGACTAAATTTGAATTATCAGCAGTCGATCGCAATTTATTTACCGAATTAGTCAATGGCATCATTCGGCGCAAGCGCACTTTAGATGCCATTATCGATCGTTTAGCCAAACAACCCGCGCACCGTCAACCCCCAGACTTGCGGCAACTATTACGGCTGGGTTTATATCAGTTACGTTATCTCGATCGAATTCCCGCTTCGGCTGCTGTCAATACTACCGTGGACTTAGCTAAAGCTAATGGTTTAACTGGTTTAGCTGGTGTCGTAAATGGCATTTTACGCCAGTATATTCGCCTGCAAACCGAGCGATCGGAAGTGCTAGACTTATCAACAGACCCGATCGAGAGATTAGGAACTTTGCACAGCTTTCCCGATTGGCTAGTAGCCCAATGGTTTGCCGAATTAGGCGAACTGGAAACCGATCGATTGTGCCAAGCTTTCAATCGACCCCCAAGTATCGATCTGCGAATTAATAGCCTCACTATCGATCCTAACTTATTAGCTAGTGCTTCTAAATTCGATCGCATTCAAGCCCAACGTACTAAATTAATCGAGCTATTTCAAGCTGCCGACATTAAAGCAGTACCGATTCCCCATGTTCCCCAAGGGTTGAGATTTGTCGGTAATGTCGGCGCGATCGATCGATTACCAGGCTATCGCGAGGGCTGGTGGACGATTCAAGATAGTAGCGCGCAGCTCGTCACGCATTTACTGGCTCCACAGCCTAATGAAATTGTCATCGATGCTTGTGCGGCACCAGGCGGTAAAACCACACATATTGCCGAATTGATGGGCAATACCGGACAAGTTTTGGCACTAGATAAAACCGCTTCTCGGCTCAAGAAATTACAGCAAAATTTAGATAGGTTGCAATTGAGTAATATTAAAGTTATTACTGGCGACAGTTGTGGATTTAGCGAACTCACCAATACTGCCGATCGCGTATTATTAGATGCACCATGTTCGGGATTGGGGACTCTCCACCGTCGCGCGGATGCCAGATGGCAAAAAACACCTGCCCAAATCCATGAATTAGCTCAGTTGCAGGCGCAGTTACTCGCCAATACCGCGACGTGGGTAAAACCGGGTGGAGTGCTAGTCTATGCTACCTGTACGGTATGTCCGATCGAAAATGAGGATGTAATTTTACCGTTTTTAAAAACTCATCCCGATTGGCAGATCGAGCTACCCCCAAGCGATTCGCCCCTGTCTGGTTTAGTCAGCGAGCCGGGTTGGATTAAAGTCTGGCTGCACCGCCAACAGATGGATGGCTTTTTCATGGTCAAACTTCGTCGTCATCTTTCATCTAATAGTAATAATTCCTAATAAATTGGAGCGTTGGCAAATTGTCAAAAAAAATCGGAAGATGAAACTAGTCCATCGCTCCGATCCACCGATCCTTAATTTTAGAGAGGAGAACACCAAATTAATGACTAGAAGCTGCAAAGAATTCCAAATGCGATCGATCGTTGACAATCGCCTGCGATCGCTAAGATGTAACTGGCTGCCTGTTAGCGGTTAACTTAGGTGATGTAATCCACTATATAGATATTGAGAATAGATGTCAATATTTATTGAAAGATTTTATCAACAACTTTAGAGATAGGACAGCGGGTATCTCTCCACCACGATCGGCGAATTTCTAAACGCGATCGCCCAGATCGCTCCTTTACTACTAGCCGAACTCACCAAAAAATAGATTTACAATTAGATCTGGCGATCTAACAATTGAAACATATATGCTCCGCCATCTTGGCCTATAAATAGCTGGTCGATCGGTAAGATTTATAAATAATTAACTTCTAAATAAACGGCTGTAGAGGGTTTCGTGCTGCATACTAGCTAATGAAAGTCCCCAACTACAAGCATAAAGATCGCGATCGGCTAAAGTCGGAATTGTTCGCGCTAACGCATCGATATTGGGCTGTAACTGCCACAAGATCTGTTGTCCGGCTGTTTGCCCTAACGGAATCAATTTAATGCCTACACTGAGCTGATTTGCCACCCAGGTATGCACGTATGCCAGAATTGCCGCCTCCCTCTCGATTTGCCAAGCTTGAGCGACATGTCCAAACGCGATCGCATAATTACAAGGATTACCAATAGCCGAGATCGAATCGGCGATCTCTGGTGTTAGTTCGAGTGCCAGTTTTACTAACGAACCACCCATTTGCCAACTTTGGAGGCGCAACTCTTCAGTTTCGCGAGCGGCACAGAGCCATTGGTTCCAGTATCGCAGGCGAGCGATCTCGCCAGTCATTCCCGCCAGATAAGCCCGATCTACCATCGCCGTCTCGATCCGAATGGCTCCAGTCTGTAATTCGCACTCGATCCAAGCTTGCAGCGTCCCGCGATCGGAAATGATGCCGCGATCGATTGTCTGCTCCAATCCTTCCGAATAACTATATCCCCCTACAGGTAATAGCGGACTCGATAACTGAAGCAGTCTCAATAGCTGTTGGCGATCTGGGGTAGCGTTCTCGCGATCCATTAATCTAAGTTACTAACATATTAAATAGAAAACTAGCGATTTTCTTTCAGAAACACTTCGTGAACGCCATCTCAACAACTGCTTCGATCGAATATTCAATTTTAGCAGCCCGATCGATTAAAGCAATACGAGTCCTTTCGGGTAATCGCAATAGAATGACTTCAGCATCGGAGAGCGATAGTTGCTCGTGAAGTTAAGTTTGCATGGCTTTACATCTCTGCTGGAATTTGAACGTTGTATGGCGGCTCGGTCGATCGAAGGATGATGGCTGCTAGTTCTAATAGTAGCGTGGGATTTCCCCAGTGGGCAATGAGTGCTACTGCCATCCGCACGTCTCGATCGTTATATTTAAGGATTGAGTTTGCGGGTAAAAGATATCAATTTTGGGCACAAACAGATCGTAGTCAGAGCCGCAAATCAGACAAGCTCAAGCACGAGTAGCACGAGAACGAGATCGATCGAATCGATTGACTGCTAAATTACGCGCTTTGGGTATCGCTCCAGATGCAGGTTAGAACAGTCGATCCGATCGCTCCTCACATCGGTAACTAATGTGAATATGTACCAAGCCGAACAAAACTGAAAGCGAGTTTCGGTTTTGTTTGACGCTTTAATTCAAAAATGCAGTATGGTCGAGTAAGGAAGCTTTTAAACATCGGTTGCATCACTCAGCTATGGTTAACTCAACGCAGCAAGTACATTCCCAGTTCGACACCAATCTAGATATCGCTAAGTACGAATCGAAGACTCAGGAAATTGCCCGCCAGCTTTTAGGTGAAACTACCAAAAGCTCGATTTGGTCGAAGTTATCCCAAATTAAAGATGAGTTGCGCTTTGATGACAAGCTGATGGCTTGGACGATGGAAAATGAAGGTTTGCGGGTGCAATTATTTCGACTGATCGATTGTTTGCCAGCATTGCAGAGCAAAGCCGAAATTGCCCGCCACATGCAGGAATATCTAGCTAATGATGCGGTTGAAGTGCCTGCGATGCGATCGCTATTGAACTTTAGTACCGACAATCCCAATTCGTTAACGGCAACCGCCGCCGCGACAACGCTGTCAACAGCGATCGCGACTCTGGCGAAGCGGTATATCTGTGGCGAAAATTTGCCAGCAGCTACCAAAACGATCGAGCGATTGCGGCGCGAGCGATTGGCATTTACGATGGATCTATTAGGTGAAGCGGTAATTAGCGAAGTCGAAGCCGAGGGTTATCTCGATCGCTATCTTACCATGATGGAAAATTTAGCCGCTCGCGCACGCAATTGGCCGACCATCGCAGAAATCGATCGTTCGGAGCTAGGTAGTCTCGATCGCGTGCAAGTGTCGGTGAAACTTAGTGCCTTTTACTCTCAATTCGATCCGCTCGATCCGGTAATGACAACGGAAAAAGTCAGCGAACCAGTCCGCAGATTGCTCCGCAAAGCTCAGGCTATCGGCTGTGGGATTCACTTTGATATGGAGCAGTACGAGTTTAAATCGCTGACATTGCAGATTCTCAAACAGGTATTGATGGAGCCAGAATTTGTCGATCGCACCAATGTCGGATTGACGATTCAAGGTTATTTGCGCGATAGCGAAGCAGATTTATATGACTTAATTGCTTGGGCAAAAGAACGCGCTCATCCGGTGACGGTGCGGCTAGTTAAAGGTGCCTATTGGGATCGGGAAACGATCCGCGCTTATCAACAAGGTTGGGCAATTCCAGTATTTTCAGACAAGGTATCGACCGATGCTAATTACGAACGCCTGACCCAAATTTTACTCGAAAACCATCAATATCTCCATGCCGCGATCGGCTCGCACAATGCCCGCTCCCTAGCCAAAGCGATCGCGATCGTCCAGACGCTAAACATCCCCAGCAGCTCGTTTGAAGTGCAATGTTTGTATGGGATGGGCGATGAATTTGCCAAGAAGATCGTCGATCTGGGTTATCGCGTGCGGATCTATTGTCCGTTTGGCGAATTAATTCCAGGGATGTCGTATTTGATCCGCCGTCTGTTAGAAAATACCGCCAATAGTTCGTTCTTGCGGATGAGTAGTAGTGAATCGAGAGCGATCTCCGAACTAGTCGCCGCGCCAGTAATGACGGATCGCGACAGGCTGGATAAGGGTACGCTTGCTACTACCAGTTTTGAGGGATTTACCAATGCTAGCGATCGCGACTATGCGATCGAGCGTCAGCGCACAGCCGCTCAAACCGCGCTCCAAACCGTCCGAGATCGACTGGGTAAAACCTATCTTCCCATCATCGACGATCGACCCGTTCAAACCGAAGAATATATCGAATCAGTCAACCCCGCCAACTCAGCTCAAGTCGTCGGTAAAATCGGTCTAGCCAGCATCGAGCAAGCCGACGCAGCCGTCAAATCTGCCAAAAATGCCTGGACTACCTGGAAGCAACTCAGCGCGCGTCACAGAGGCGATATCCTCCGCAAAGCCGCCGACTTGATGGAAGCCCAACGGGACGAATTAACTGCCTGGATAACCTGGGAAGTGGCCAAACCCATCCGCGAAGGCGACGCCGAAGTCTCCGAAGCGATCGATTTTTGTCGCTACTACGCACGGGAAATGGAACGCCTCGAAAGTGGTGTCCAGCGCAATCTCCCTGGGGAAGATAACACCTATATCTATCAACCGCGCGGCGTCGTTGTCGTCATCTCGCCGTGGAATTTCCCCCTCGCAATCGCCCTGGGAATGAGCGTCGCCGCGATCGCCGCAGGCAATACTGTTATCCTCAAACCCGCCGAACAATCCTCCGTTATCGGTGCCAAAATCGCCGAAATTCTCCACGCCGCTGGACTCCCCCCAGGCGTCTTCACTTACCTCCCCGCCAAGGGTTCGACCGTTGGCGCGCACCTAGTCAAACATCCCGACGTTCACCTGATTGCCTTCACCGGATCGCAGCAAGTCGGCTGTCAAATCGTCGCTGAAGCCGCAATCCTCCGCCCCAAACAGAAACACATGAAGCGAGTCATCGCCGAAATGGGCGGCAAAAATGGCATCATCATCGATGAGAGTGCCGATCTCGACCAAGCCGTCGTCGGCGTGATGAATTCTACGTTTGGCTTTGCAGGTCAAAAATGCTCCGCCTGCTCTCGCGCCATCGTCCTCGCACCCGTCTACGACAACTTCCTCGATCGGTTAGTCGCCGCCACGCGCTCCCTCAAAGTCGGCGCAGCACACCACGCCGACACCAAACTTAGCGCAGTCATCGATGCCGCCGCCCAAGCCAATATCCAACGGTACATCGAGATCGGCAAAGAAAGTGCCAAACTCGCGTTATCGATGCCCGTCCCCGAAGGGGGCTATTACGTCAGTCCCACCATTTTTAGCGAAGTCGATCCCGACAGTACGATCGCCCAAGAAGAAATCTTTGGCCCCGTTCTAGCCGTAATTAAAGCCGAAAACTTCGACGAAGCCCTGGAGATCGCCAACGGCACCAACTTTGCTCTGACTGGTGGTTTATACTCGCGCACGCCCTCTCATATCGATCGCGCCTACCGCGAATTTGAAGTCGGCAACCTCTACATCAATCGCGGCATTACGGGCGCATTAGTCGATCGACATCCCTTCGGTGGGTTCAAACTCAGCGGCGTCGGTTCTAAAGCTGGCGGACGCGATTATTTATTACAATTCCTCGAACCGCGATCGATTACCGAAAACACCCAACGCCAAGGATTTGCACCAGGAGATATTTCAATGAATTGAATCAATTGTTTGTGGTAAGGTAAACTCAGAATTTGGGTATACCTTACCCGATCGAATAAATAGCTCGGTACAAATATTTATTAGCTAGAAATCGCCTGGAACTTATGTAGTGGATAGTGCCCACCCTACTCAACTGCATCAAGACAAGATAGCCTCCCCAGCTCCGGGTTCTACTAGCCCCAATAACTCCAGAACCGCAATCATCCCCAATCAGAATTGACCTAATTGCATGTCTGAAAATAATGAATTACCAATCGATCTAGAACAGATCGATCGAGACTTACGCGGTCGCGCGATCGACAAACAAAAATCAGCACTAGACAGACTAGCAAAAGTCTCTGCCGATATTGCCGTACCGATCCTCGCCGATATATTAACATCCAGTGACTTCATGCAAAGGCGGATCGCGGTCATGGGCTTAGGCAACCATCGAGTAGAAGCATCATTTCAACTCCTAGCTAACGTTATTACCAACGATCGCGATCCCAACGTCATGGGCGAAGCCGCCAACGCGATCGCCGATTTTGGCGATCGGGCAATTCCATTACTCGTAACTTTATTTCAGAACACCGATAGTTGGTTAGTCCGCCAAAGCATCATCCCCCTCCTCATGGACAGCAATAGTCATGCCGAACTCTTAACTATATCCGAAATCGCGATCGCCGATGAGACACAATCAGTTAAAGAAGTCGGCATATTAGCACTAGGACATCTCTTAACTTCGCCAGTAAGCGATCGAGCATTATCGTTACTTTTAGAACTATGTAAAGATCCCACTTGGCGCAATCGCTGGCGAGCGACGATCGCCCTCCAAAGCCTTCAAAATCCCGCTACAAAAGCCGCGATCGCCCAACTCCAACAGGATGAGAATTTTCGGGTAGTAGCAGCAGCTCTAGAGATTGCCAATCACTGGGCAAGTCAGTAAGTAATTTTTTCAGACTTGGTAAATATGCGAAAATACCAGGACTGAAAGAACTCTTTAATCGGAAATAACAGATAAGTAAGTGGATTAATCGTAACGATAATATTCCGAAAATCTCGTTGTGCCAAGAAAATAATCGCCTCTGCCACCCAACTTGCAGACATCACCCCATAAGGGTTGAGCTGACTCTTGAAGGGGCCTAAAATTAATTTACGAATGATACAGGGTGCATCCAATCGCCGCAGTGTTATCAAGTCACCTAGCGTGCGTTTGGACAATTCATATAATGGACTCAAAGCCGGGTTTATTTCGGCTTCAGAAGTATTAATCCATAGTTCCTTGTGCGTGCGATCGGACGCATCTGTCACCATTCCGAGAAATAATTCGGCCATTCGGAGTGTCGAAAAAGTATTAACTTCATAGGACTCGAATACCTTGGCAGGAGATCGATCGCCGTAGACATTAATGCCATGATTGAGGATGAGAACATCTACTGCTTGCAGCTCGGATAATAATTCAGATTCAGATCCTAATTGCCAAGCTAAGACCTTTACACCTTCAGGAAAAATGGCGGCTGGATTTGTGGTAATTGCTACGACTTTGGCACCTTGAATAGACAATTGTGCCACCAGTTCTCGTCCTAAAGCACCGGAAGCACCAGTTACTGCAACTACTTTTCCATTTAGAGATAAACTGGTACCGATAATCCGATCGATCCAGAGAATGGCGACTAGTCCGATGATAAATTGCATGGTTAATGAATTAAGTAGCCGTTATCGTTGCTGGCCACGATCGATCTAAATTCATTATAGGAGAGTTCAAATGCTAAAAATCCGAATCGGTGCGTTATCGCTGTTAATTTGCTCGACGGCAATGATATCATGGGTGGCCAACGCCAGGATCGAATCTACCCAGGTAGTGGCACCAAAAAAAGTTGCGCTCGACAATAGCTCCAAGCGCGCGTTGGTAAAAGAATTGATGACAAAAATCGGTATCGATCGTAAATACGATCTCTATGTTGGTGGTAATGCCGATTTGTCTTTACCAGTTGGAGCCAAACCCAAATTTAGACAATGGATGCAAAAATTAATTGCTAGTGAAGCTGGCTGGAAAAAAATCGAAGATCGATATCTTGCCAGATTTGAGGCTAACTTCTCGGAAAATGAGTTGCGAGAGTTATTACAACTAGCTAAACAACCTGCCATGCAAAAGCTAGTACGGACAGAAATTCAAGCTTATATCGATACTGCCGAAACCAGACAGAAATTCTTATCGCAGTTATGGGATGAATATAATTCCGGCAAGTTTACTCCCCCCGCAGAGATTACTCGCTAATCGACTAATTTCTAAAAAATGAGCCGATTAATGCAAAAAAGAACGGAATGATAATCAGTCCTAATAAAAATGACCATCCCCACCGCCGGATAAAAGGGATCGGGTGTTTGGGTAATGTTTTTTCGACATCTTCGGCGTTGAGCTTCCAGCCGCGACTACAGACATCGCACAGTAGGGAATACTGTTTTTCGGTAATCCATGAAAAAATCCAATATAGGTGAGCGTAGCGATACTGTAAGATAACTCGAAACGGACGCTCCCGCTCGCAAGTTTCGCAATGTCGGTGCTCGACAGCACCTAAGTCTACTCATTCGTGACAAGTTAAGAAAATCAGAGATTTGTCAAAAGGGTAATAAAAAGATGCCAAACTGTTTCTAGTCAAGAGTTTGAGGGAATAGAGGCCTGATGACCAGCCGCCGAAGAAGTAACCGCGACCACGCCAAAAAGAACCACCAACCAGGTGTGGAAGATGAGATCATCGCCGCTCAAGTAGAGGCTTTATTGACACCAGCAATTTTCAATCAAAGTCATTACTACCGACAATTAGGGCTGAGAAATCGGCTGTTAAATTTACCCTTGATGATGGCAGCAGTGCTGACGCTACTGTGGCGGAATGTGCCAGGAGTCAGAGAACTAAGCCGAATGTTAGGGCGAGAAGGATTTTTGTGGTGTGAGCCAACACAAGTAAGTCAACAGGCGATTGCACAAAGATTTCTGACCTTTCCATCTGAGTTATTTGAGAGAGTGTTTAAGGAATTACTGCCAGAATTTAGAGTGAAGTGGCACCAGAGAAAACAGCGATTGTTGCCACAAAGCATTGAATTTGCTCAAGCAAAATTTGAGCGGATTTGGGCATGTGATGGCTCCACATTGGAAGCGATATTCAAGAAATTAGATAGCTTATCTGATGTGCCAATCGGACAACTAGCGGGAAAAATGGGAGTAGTCATAGATTTGGTGACGAGATTGCCGATTGAAATCTGGTTTAGAGAAAATCCCAAAGCTTCAGATGTTAATTTTGAGAAAGATATCCTGAATTTAGTAACATCGGGCACTTTATTGCTCTTGGATCGAGGCTTCTATCATTTCCAATTTTGGCAAGAATTAATTAACAGAGATATTCATTTTATTACTCGATTAAAAAAAGGTGCATCGCTACAGATAGAGCGAGTATTTAGCAATAGTTATAGTATCCGTGACCGAATAGTGCGGATGGGGTCTGGCACCAAAAAGACTCCATATATAACTGTAAGATTAGTCGAAATTAAAGTGGGTAAAGTCTGGTATTCTTATCTAACTAGTGTACTCGACCCATTGAATCTTCCTCCCTATGTAGTCGCCGATTTGTACGGAAGACGGTGGCGAATTGAAGAGGCTTTTAATACTGTTAAACGATTGCTCGGGTTGAGTTATTTATGGACTGGTTCAGTTAATGGAATTAAATTACAGATGTGGGGGACTTGGCTGTTTTATGCAGTTCTAGTCGATTTAGGTGATGCTGTAGCTGATGAATTATCTCTCCCATTCGACCGCATTTCTTTAGAGATGATTTATCGAGGTCTTTATCACTTTCATGTAGCTCATCATAAAGGTTTAGCTGCCAATCCAGTCACCTATTTTGCTGCCCCAGAGAATCAAGATTTAGGTATTGTTAAAACTGTTCGTAAACCTAATGTTAAGTTAATTATTGCACCTTTTCCTGATTCTATGAGTCGAACAGACAATTTTTTCTTCGACTCATCGCCTCAAGCCCGCTTGACAAGTGCGATCGCTTCTTAACTTGTCACTAATGAAGTCTACTGAGTTACCACCAGAACCCCAAATAATCCAGCCAATCATTGGTTTTCAGCTCCCAACTAAATTTACCTACCATAACTACAAGAGTTACTATTTCAATTCCGTTAGACTCGCCAAAATATTTATGTAGCACGATCTTTCTAAAGAAAGGGGTATATTAGATGTAACGTCTATGAGGATCGAATATGTTTAAACGAATTGCATCAGAAGCTCTTGGTATCAGCGATATCGGCATTATTGTCTCGCCAGCCGACTATGATAAGGTAGCTGCGGATGATTATGTATTTCATGAAGATGGAGAGAAGATATTTTTCTTAATTAAATCTAAGAAAGATGAATACTGCTTCACAAATTTAGCCCTAATTCATGTCGATGGCGATTCGGCAATCTCTAGCAAAAGAGCTGTCAAACGTTATGACTATTCTAGCCACAAAGTATCGCAAGTCTCGATCGAGACTGCTGGCACGATCGATTTAGATGTCGAACTCAAGTTTGTCTTAGAAGGCGTAATGCCGTTTAGTATCGATCTCGAAAAAAAATGTATTGAAGCACTCAAAGATATTTATAAAGCACTGATTAGTATTAGCAAGATTCAAAGCAAAGAAGAGATCGCTCGCGACAATGCGGTATTGTGCTTGCAAGCTGTATCTTCGATGTATAAGCTCAACAATGTTGAGAGTGAAGACACGATCGTCAAGCATTATAATTCAATGCTGACAAATCTGAATGCAACAATGCTAGAGCGTTATACCAAGCGAGACTTTAGTAATATTTTCGAGAAGTACATTAAGAACTAAGAGCTAAAGATTAAAAATTGTGGAACCACTAGCCAGGGCAGAATTAGCATTAGCGGGTTTGTCGATCGGCGATGCTTTCGGACAAATGTTTTTTGGGAATACCGAAACAATGTCCATGGCGATCGATCTGCGAGCATTACCCGCCCCGCCTTGGTATCTAACTGATGATTCGATTATGGCAATTGGCATTGTCGAAACATTACGAGCTTGCGGTGAAATCGATCGCGATTATTTAGCCAGTAGATTTGCGGCTAACTATAGTAGAAATCGCCGTCGCGGCTATGGCGGGATGGCGCATCACATCCTCCAAAAATTGTGCAAGGGTGAAGACTGGCGAAAAGTTGCACCAGCGGTTTTCGATGGGATGGGTTCTTATGGCAATGGTGCGGCGATGCGGGTAGCTCCGCTGGGTGCTTTCTACGCTGACGATTTGGAACGCTTGCAAATCCAAGCGATCGCGTCAGCGGAAGTCACCCACAGTCATCTCGAAGGTAAAGTCGGTGCCTTAGCGATCTCCCTGGCGGCAGCGTGGGCATGGCACCATCGGGAGGATAATAAGTATCATCCTCCCGATTTATTTTCTTTTATTCTCGATCGATTGCCAGAGAGCGACACCAAAAACGGCATCTACAGAGCCAGTGAATTACCACTCGAATACAGCATTGCTACCGCAGTATCGGCACTCGGCAATGGAACGATGGTATCGGCTCAAGATACGGTGCCGTTTACCCTCTGGTGCGCCGCCAGACATCTGGATGATTTTGAAGCAGCAATGTGGGCGACAGTTAGCGGATTAGGAGATCGAGATACTACTTGTGCGCTCGTTGGTGGGATCGTGGCTTTATATGTAGGCGAGGCGGGAATTCCTAAAGATTGGCAAGCGGCGCGAGAATCTCTAACTGACTGGGAATCCGCCGAAGTGGATTGGGAATAAATCGATGGCGACATGCTTGAGATTTAATTAAGAATTACAGCAGATCTCAACGACTATTTGCCGAAACTACAGCCTGTTACCGACACTTTGGCGGAGGATCTGCCCGATCCCACCGATCTAGATCTGCTGATGTACGGTAGCTCGATGAGATCGATCGACAGTTTTAAAGCCTCAAGTTACCTTCCAGAGCCGATTTGCGGGGCTTGAAGTTTAGTTTTTCAGATAAGTTAGATTTGGGTGCGATCGCAACTAGACGAACGAAGCAAAACGTAATAAGATTCACGCAGTGGAACGAAGCATCGCTTGTACGAAGCGAAGTCTAGTCCACGGAGTGAGGCTGTAGTAAAAAAGACTGTAGTTTAAAAAAATTAACACCGCGCGATGCCCATAACCGATCGCGAATGGGGAATAGTAAATAACACCTACCTTCTTTTCGATCTTAGCTAACTACACATTAAATCGATCGTTATTTATTATTGGGGGCATAGAAGGCGTGGGTTTTTTCAATCGCTTTTCCTTATCCAGGGATATGGGTATGGACCTGGGAACTGCTAATACATTGGTCTATGTATCTGGCAAAGGTATCGTTCTGGCAGAACCTTCAGTAGTGGCGATGGACCAAAAGACTAAAATGCCACTAGCTGTAGGTATCGAAGCCAAAAAAATGTTGGGGAGAACCCCCGGCGATGTAATTGCGCTCCGTCCGCTTCGCGATGGCGTAATTGCTGACTTCGATATTGCAGAAGTGATGTTAAAAGAGTTTATTCGTCGTGCGAATGAAGGAAGTAACGTCATCAGACCGCGTTTAGTTATTGGCATTCCCAGTGGTGTTACGGCTGTAGAACGGCGCGCGGTAATGGATGCAGCACTCCAAGCAGGTGCTAGTGAAGTATTCCTGATCGACGAACCGATCGCAGCGGCAATTGGTGCGGGGTTACCAGTCGGCGAACCGACTGGTAGCATGATCGTCGATATCGGTGGCGGCACGACAGAAGTCGCCGTGTTGAGTCTGCAAGGCTCGGTGATCAGCGAATCCGTGCGGATTGCTGGCGACGAGTTGAGCGATTCGATCGTCAGTTATATGAAGAAAGTTCATAACTTGACGATTGGGGAACGGACGGCAGAAGAAATCAAAATTCAGGTTGGTTCGGCCTATCCTACTCCAGAGGATAACGACATTACCATGGAAGTTCGCGGATTGCATCTGTTGTCTGGATTACCCCGGACGGTGACGATTAAAGGCCCCGAAATTCGCGAAAGTATGTCAGAACCCCTCTCGACGATCGTCGAAGCTGTAAAGCGGACACTGGAGCGGACTCCCCCAGAGTTGGCTTCGGATATTATCGATCGCGGGATCATGTTGGCTGGTGGCGGTGCCCATTTACGGGGGATCGATACGCTGATCTCGCATGAAACGGGGATCGTGACTCACATCGCTGACGATCCGCTCACCTGCGTGGTCTTGGGTACTGGCAAAGTCCTCGAAGATTTCAAAAATATGGATCGCGTCTTTAGCGGTCGCTCGCGAAGTCTGTAGATCCGAATGGGTGTAAGGTTTCCGGCATTCCTTACACCTTAACTTTTCATTTATAAAACAATCGCTAACAAGTCACAAACTACAACTCCCAAACTACAAACAAACTATGTTTACTCTGCGCCGCTGGTGGGATAAAAATGCCTTAAAACTAGCAGGATTCGGGACTCTCATCGTTGGTACTTACCTGGTGTTGCAAACTCAACATGCATTGGTATTTGAAGCATATAACGCTCTATCTCAACCATTTCAACCCAAAGTCAGACAGCTCGATTATCTCAAAACCGCTCAAGTACAACAACTCCAAAATGAATTGCAAGAGTTGAAGTATCAAAATCAACAACTCAAAAAATTAGCAGGTTATAGTGCGACGATTCCTACTAAAGGGGTCTTGGCACCGATCGTCATGCGGAGTGCCGATAATTGGTGGCAACAGCTTGTAATTGGCAAAGGCAGTGCCGACGGGATTGCTGTAGACCATGTGGTTGTCGGCACTGGCGGGGCGATCGGTCGCATCGTCAGCGTATCGCCGCATACCAGTCGCGTCCTGCTCATCAGCGACCCCAGCAATCGCATGGGTGTCACGGTGGGTGCGAGCCGCAATCTGGGAATTTTGCAAGGAACTCGTACCGAACGCGCCGTATTACAATTTTTCGATAAACGTCCGCAGGTCAAAAAAGGTGATGTCGTCTCCACTTCGACAGTAAGTCAACTCTTTCCGGCAGGATTGGCAGTAGGGAGAGTGGTTGAGACCAATCTCAATAAGTCTCCAGCTCCAGAAGCGATCGTGGAATTTACCGCTCCGCTAAATGCCCTCGAATGGGTGATGGTTCACCCTCACAATCCGCACGCGATCCAGACTGCACCAGTCGTACCAACCCCAACAGCCGCACCCGTATCCAAATCGGCTACAGCTACACCCGCACCCAAACCAGCAACATCGCTACCCAGTCCCAAACCAGCAACATCGGCACCCGCACCCAAACCAGCAACAGCCGCACCTGCTCCGAAACCACCAGCATAAATACGCTAGCAACTCATATCGATCGGCATGAATATTCATAATTTACCTCCGCTAGCTCGGACTGGACTGCACATCGCGATCGTTATTGGTTCGGTCGGCTTGTGCCTATTATTATTACCAACCCGCTTTCCAGGGATGGAAATTTTAGGCGTCGGCCCAAGCTGGCTAGTAATGTGGACGGTCGCCTGGAGCGTGCGCAGATCGCTGTGGCACGCAGCAACAGCAGGGATCGTCCTCGGACTGATTCAGGATGCCATGACTTTCCCCGCCACCACCGCACTCGGCACCGTCCCGACTCACGTCCTGAGTCTGACAGTTGTTGGCGTAATAGCTTTTTGGCTGCAAAAACGACGCTATTTAAGCGATACGATTGTATCGGTCAGTCTGGCTACTGTCTTATTGACGATCGTCTCGGAAGTAGTTACTGGAGCGCAATATCTCCTCCAAGCAGCGATCGAACAATCTTTGGCTGCTAGTCTCGCTAGTCTCGATTATATGTGGACAGATCGCGCGATCGTTATCTCGATCTCGGCTATCTTGAGCGGTTTGTGGATGCCGATCTTCTACTATCCGCTCCAACTCTGGTGGCAAAAAATCTTCGCTGCTACGAAATTAACTTAGACGAGATCTTAAGTTAGGAGCGGGGAGCGGGGAGTTGCGGCTGACGTTTCTCCTGACAGACTCGATCGCCGCTAAACTAGTAAATACCAGGATTTAAGAATTGATAGGATTGCGAAAAGTGCGGTCTTGGGGTTTCCCCAAGTGAAGCACCTTTTCAAGACAAGGTTGTCGGTACTATCCACTCATTCACTCATCCACTCATTTGCTCTCTAACTTGAGACTCGAAGGACGATCCGAAGTTCATGAGTTACTGCCTCAATCCTAGTTGCGTGCGTCCAGAAAATCCGCCTCAGAGTAATTTCTGCCGTAGTTGTGGCGGGAGATTAAGACTGCGCGATCGCTATTTGGCGGTAGAACCGATCGGGCAAGGTGGATTCGGACGCACGTTTAAAGCGATCGATGAGGACAAACCATCGAAGCCTTTTTGTGTCATCAAGCAATTTTTCCCGCAAGTAGAAGGCACTAATGCTGCACAGAAAGCAGCGGAATTATTTACTCAAGAAGCGAGTGCGCTGGAACAATTAGATTATCCCAATATTCCCGAATTACTAGCCTATTTTATTACACCAGATGGTCGTCAATATTTAGTACAAGAATTTATTGACGGTCAAAATCTTAAAACTGAGTTAGAACTTCAGGGTAAGTTTTCAGTCGCTCGAACTAGGGAATTATTATTGACAATCTTACCAACTTTAGCCTATATCCATCACTTGGGATTTATCCATCGCGATATCAAGCCCGAAAATATCATTCGGCGCACTAATGATGGTAGTTTGTATTTAGTTGATTTTGGGGCGGCTAAAATCGCTTCAGCCGAGCCGCCAGCAAAAGGAACGACCATCGGCACGCCAGAGTTTATGGCACCAGAACAAGGCTGGGGTAAGGCTTTTGTCTCTAGCGATCTCTACAGTTTGGGGATGACTTGTCTCAATTTATTGACTGGAGTTTCCCCCCTAGCCCTATTTGATGATAGTCAAAATCGCTGGATTTGGCGAGATAGTCTAACCACCGAGATCGACCCAAAATTAGGCGCAGTTTTGGATAAACTAATCGAGCCGCGCCCGATCGATCGCTATCAAACAGCCAAAGAAGCGATCGAGGCTTTGCAAGCCGATCTTATCTCTAATCTGCCAGTCGCGGTTACTCCTGATTCGCCCCCAGCGATCCCAACAACTAATTCCGCTCCAGTTACTTATCTGCCCACAATTAATACCAGCAATAATTGGAGTTGCAACTATACATTTGAATGGCATCGCAAACCGATTAATACCCTCGATTTATCTACCGATGGTCGATATTTAATTAGCGGCGATGATGGCGGCACTGTCGCAATTTGGAACTTAAGCATTCCCCAACAACCGATCGCGACATATAGTACTAATAATGCGATCTATGCCGTTGCCATTAGCCCCAATCTCAGTCAAGTTGCTAGCGGTGACAAAAAGCGGCGCGTTCAACTCCGACGCAAGGAATCAGTTATCAATTCGGTTCAGGAACTACGTGCAGATCTGAGTAATTTAGATAGTCACAATGGGTTTGTTTATAGCGTGCGCTTTAGTCCCGACGGCAAGATTTTAGCGAGCGGGGGAGCCGATCGGCGGATTCGATTGTGGAATGCCGAGACGAGTAAAATTATCTATACGCTCGATGGACATCAAGAGTCGGTAATGGCGATGCAGTTTATGCTCAATGGCAAGATTTTAATCAGTGCGGGTGCCGATCGCACGATTAGATTTTGGGATTTGGAGCACAAGCAATTACTCAAGACGATCGAGGCTCATACCCAGACAATTCACGCTTTGGCAATTAGTAGAGATAACAAAGTTATTATCAGCGGTAGTACCGATCGCACCGTCCAAGTTCGTCAATTAGGCACCTCTACTCATCATACTCTCCAAGGCCATCAGGATGGAGTTCTGAGCGTTGCAATTAGTCCCGATGGCAAAACCATCGCTTCTGGCTCGATGGATGGCGTGGTGAACCTTTGGGACGCCGATACCAAATCATCGATCGCTAGTTTCCAAGCTCATCAAAGCGCGGTTAAATCGATCGTCTTTCACCCGCAAGGACAAACCCTAATTACCGCTAGCTGGGATCGCACGATTAAAATTTGGCAAGCAAGTTAAGGGTGGATGGGTAATGGTTAAAAGGACGCAAGCGTTCCCAACTTCCCAACTCCCCGCTCCCCGCCCTAATTCAACTGCTCGTCCAAATTATTCCCATAGGCTCCCGCACGACGATAGTGGGTTTCGATGCTAATCAGATCGTCGATATTTTGGTCGATCGTATTGCAAATCATATCGAGAGGTAAATCGTTAGGATCGGTGCCAAATGGGTTTTCAATTTCTACGCCGATCGCTTCAATACCAAATAAAATAAAACTAACGAGAACGACGGCTGGTGCTGTCCACCATCTGAGTTCTTCGACAACTTGAAATGGTAATAATAAGCAATAAATTAGCAGTAATTGTTTGAGGTGAATTGCATATGCCATTGGCATTGGCGTCCGCAAAATTCGTTCGCACGCGCCGAGATTATCGACTAAACTGTTGAGCAGACCTTGCAGTTCGTTCATTTGATACAAGCTAATCTGCCCCTGCTCCTGCTTTGCTTGGAGAAAGTCACTAATCCAAAAGGCAATTTCTAAAGGTGGATTTTTGACAGTCATGAGCTTAGAAAATTGAAGTGGAGAGACAAGTTTGGACACCCGTTCATCGATCGATTGCGAGCGCAAGTGCAATTTCGTTGCAAAAGCAAAGGCTACTAAAAGTTTGAGGGATTGCTCTTTTTCATGTCGATGAATCGGATTCAGTTCGGCAATAGCAACCCAAATCAATCGAGATAAATTACGAATATGATTGACGATACTGCCCCAAGCTTTTCTCCCTTCCCAAAATCTTTCATAGGCGGTATTCGTCCGAAATACTAGTAATAGTCCTAATACAATGCTAGGAATGATACCACCTAAAGCTTTGGCAGCAACGGGAATTTTATAAAAAGATAAAACTGAAACAAATAAGCCAAAAGCTCCACACCACAGAACTCGACTGCGAATGGTTGGTATCACCGAACCTTTGATTTTCAAGGCGGAGCTAAACCAGTTTCGATCTAAATTCATGGGATAGGTGGTAAAGAATGGATGGGTGGATGGGTGGATGGGTGGATGAATAGATAGTACAGACACGCTAATCCTGTCGATCCTTAAATCCCGATCGGTGGATTTGTTTGTGGGTTAATCTTATAATTCTTCAGTTTGGACTGCAACGATCGACTCATCTTTCAATTGTCTGTGTTTGCCATCGACTAACGCACTGACTGTGATATCACCCATGACGTTGATTGCCGTGCGACAGCGATCGAGAAACCAGTCTACCGTAATCAGAATTGGAATATGCTCAGTCGGTAAACTTACCGAGCTAAATACCAAAGTCATCGTGACTAAACCTGCTTCTGGAATTCCGGCTGCACCTACAGATGCGACGATCGAAGTTAAGACTACCACTACCTGTTGTACCAAGTCGAGATTTCGTCCCCATACTTGCAAGATAAATAATGCTGACATCGCTTCAGAAAGCGCAGTGCCATCATTATTAAAGTTACTCTAATTGCTCTGAGGACAATGCCAAATGATAGCGCGACAAAGATTAATGAAATTACATTGTAGATGCTAGCTGCGGGCACATGAGTTAATGTTGCCACCAGTAACAAAAAAATCGCTGAGTTCATCTATTATCTAACCTTCGCAGTCAATTTCACCACTTTCGGAGATATTCAGTTAAGTTATTGTTGATGTAGATCGTTTAGCGATCGACATCACGATCTTAACCGGGTAGCCTACACTCCCGTCGGAAAATCCTCAAGTGTAGCAATCTTCCAAATTCAGGTTAGTGGTGGAAAATTAGATCGGGTGGCTATATTCGATCGGGGTGGATTGAGACCCTATGTATTACTTGGGAATAAACTGCTAAATTATGACCTACTGTTTAGGAATTATCTCCGCTCACGGACTGGTAATGGTAGCCGATTCCCGTACCAATGCAGGTGTCGATTATATTTCTACCTATCGGAAAATGTTTGATTTCTCGGTATCTGGAGATCGAACGATCTTGCTATGTACTTCTGGAAATCTCTCGATTACCCAATCTGTACTGCTGAGTATCGAACAGGATTTGAGAGCTACGGATGTCGAGAATTTGCATTCTTGTCATAGCCTGTACGAGATGGCTTGTTATATCGGGCAGAAATTGCGCCAGGTACAAGCGCGGGAGCGCGAATGGCTGGAAAAAGATCGGATCGATGCCAGTTGTAATCTCTTGCTAGGCGGACAAGTACGCGGACAACCGATCGAATTATACATGCTCTACACTCAGGGCAATTTTATTAAAGCGATGCCAGAAACACCTTTTTTGCAAATTGGTGAAATCAAGTATGGAAAGCCGATTTTAGATCGGACGTTAACATTCAATACGAGTACTGAAGATGCCGTCAAAGCGGCGATCCTCTCCTTCGATTCGACGATGAAATCAAATGTCTCCGTCGGTCCGCCGATCGATCTGATCGTGTATCGTGCTGATAGTTTTGAGATCCGCCATAAGCGCACTCTCCACCGAGGAGATCCCTATCTGTTGCGGGTGCGACGAGAGTGGGAATGCCACCTCAAAAGTGCTTGCGATCGAATGCCCGCGATCGACTGGGATACGATCGAGGAGCCATCACTGGGCGAATTCTCAGGTTTTTTGAATAGTTAATTGATAGCTCATCGTAGTAGAAATTGCACCAAGCGTCCGTAATTTACCCGCTACGGGGGTTGTTTGGGCGGGGAAGGGGGCAGCAGTAATCGCGATATGGTGTTGGGCAACTACCAAGCCATGAGTGGGATCGTAGCCCCGCCAGCCCGCTCCAGGCAGATATATTTCTGCCCAAGCATGAAGGTGTCGTTCGTCGGTATCGGCTCCAACCTCGTAGCCACTGACAAATCGCCCCGCCAAGCCCACAGCTCGGCAGACTTCAATAAATAGTACGGCAAAATCCCGACAGGAGCCAGCGCGATTTTGCCAGACAATTCCAGGCGGGAGTGCGGCTCCGGTATCGCGGAGGGTATAGTTACAATTATGGTAAATCTGCTGATTGAGTTTAGTCAGAAAATCGAGCAGATTGCCATTGACGGTATGCCAAATTTCTCCAGCTAATGCTGCGGCGATCGGATCGAGCGAACGGGCGAGATAGCCTGCTAGATAGGGTTGTAGTTGCTCAGAGAGCGAAACGGGATAATCGATCGGGAGCTGAGTCGCCCACGGCTCTAAGAAATAGTCGAAAGGATCGGTAAGATGGCTAGCTACAGTGCTGTGAGCGCGAATTTGGAGGTGGGTTGCTGGATTATCGTCAAACCAAGCGACGAGCGCATTATTGCCATCGAGATCGACAGTTGCGACGAGTTTTTGAGGAGTGGGTGAGAGCGACAGCTCGCAACTGAGCACTGATTGATGGATATTCGAGCGCGGGTACAACCGTAACTGATGCGGTGCAAAAGTTACTGGTCGATCGTAGGCATAATTGATGACATGTTCGATCTGGTAGACACTCATAATGTCACCCGCTCATCGATCGTCAAAAAAGTCTTACTAATCTCGTTAGAAAGGAGATTGAGCCGACTTTGCGTTTCGTCCAGAAATTCATGCAATCCCCGTTGAATGACTTCTTCGAGCGACAGAAAGTCTAACTCCGAGCGCAGTCTTCCCAACTGGCGTTCGGCTAAATTGCAGCCAGTATCGAGATGATTGCCGCTAATTAGGTACAAGCATTTTTCAGTAGCATTGAGACAGTACAGAATCGATCTGGGAAACTGTCGATCGAAGATCAAAAATCGAGCGATATCTGTCGGGTTAATTCGGCGGTAAATTTTGCGATACATTTCATAAGCACTAGCCGACTTGAGTAAGGCAATCCATTGCAATTCATCTAGGGATGAGCCGACACCATTGGGCAAAATAATAAAGTACTTGACATCCAAAATTCGGGCTGTTTTATCAGCGCGTTCGATCGATCTGCCGATCTGCCCGAAGTGCCATCCCTCATTGTGCGACATCGTGGCATCCATCACGCCAGCAAATTGGTGACTGGCCATTTTTACCGCTGCCAAAAACTCTGGCAACTCTGGTTTGACAGTAGCAGCGGCGGCATCTCTTACCATAAAGTAGAAACTATTGACCTGCTCCCACATCTCTGACGAGATAATTTCTTGAATCGATCGAGCATTCTCGCGAGCAAATTGCAGACAAGACAAAATTGAGTTGGGATATTTTTCATCATAGGTGAGAAACTGCACGACGTTTTCGGCTGTGGCGGCACCATATCGGCTGTAAAAAATGTCTAAATCGCCTGTAGTCATGACGATCGGTTCCCACTGACGATCGTCTATGATGATACTATCGAGTAATAAATTCAGGTTAACATCGACGAATCGAGCGATATTTTCGGCCCGTTCGATATAACGGTTGAGCCAGTAAATGGAGTTAGCAACGCGGCTGAGCATAAGATTTAGGATTTAGGATTTAGGATTTAGGTTTTAGGCTTTAGGTTTTAGGTTTTAGGCTTTAGGTTTTAGGCTTTAGGTTTTAGGCTTTAGGCTTTAGGCTTACAGATCGATGATATTCAGTACTAATGCGAAGCGCGCTACGCTACCCACCAATAAACCCTTTGGAGGGGGTTTGGGGGACGCAACCGTCCCCCAACGGGGGGTCTGGGGGTCTCCCCCCAGATCCGGGTTCTACGGAGCCACAAACCTAAGAAGTACTAGTCCGAAATCTGTGTATTTAATAAATATTTGCACCTATCTACTTAAATTTATTGATGTTCGCCCCTGACTACCCAAGTATCTTTAGTACCGCCACCTTGAGAAGAATTGACGACTAGAGAATCTTTTTTTAATGCTACTCGTGTGAGTCCACCAGGATTGATATAGATTTCTTTGCCATTGAGAATGTACGGGCGTAAATCGACATGTCTCCCATCAATGCCATCTGGGAATAGCGTCGGCACCCGCGAGAGACATAGAGTTGGTTGTGCGATATAGTTGCGGGGATTGGCGGTAATTTTGGCGGCAAATTCGCTCCGATCTTCAGGTGTAGAGTGAGTACCGATGAGCATCCCGTAACCGCCCGACTCGCTAGCGGCTTTGACGACTAGTTTATCTAAATTTTCGAGTACGTATTGGCGTTGCGTCTTTTCCCAACATTCATAGGTAGGCACGTTAGGGATAATTAGATCTTCATCCAAATAGTATTTGACGATCGCTGGCACATAGGCATAAATTACTTTATCATCGGCCACGCCCGTACCTGGCGCATTGGCGATCGCGACTTTACCCGCACGGTAGACATCCATCAATCCCGGCACTCCCAACAGCGAATCGGCACGAAAAGCCAGCGGATCGATAAACTCATCATCGATCCGCCGATACACCACATCTACCTGCTGCAAACCTTTAGTAGTTCTCATCTGGAGCCGACCATTTTCGATCGTCAGATCCCTAGCTTCGACTAATTGCACCCCCATTTGTCGTGCCAAAAAAGAATGCTCGAAATAGGCAGAGTTATAAATTCCTGGGGTCAAGACAACAACAGTCGGATCGATGACAGATTCGGGAGCTACATGTAACAAAGTTTCTAATAGCCGACTGGGATAGTCTTCGACTGGGAGAATCTGCATTTTCTCAAATAAACGCCCGAAAGTGGACTTCATTACCTGTCGATTTTCGAGGACATAGGATACTCCAGATGGACAGCGCAGATTATCTTCGAGCACATACCAACTGCCATCGCGATCGCGTACCAAGTCCGTACCCGTAATATGACACCAGATGCCCTGTGGTGGTTTCAATCCCATACATGGCTTGAGAAAGCCACTGGCTGAATAGATCGCGGCTTGCGGAATGATGCCATCGACCACGATCTGTTGTCGTCCGTAAATATCGTCAAGAAATATATTGAGAGCGTGGATGCGCTGTTTTAAACCTCGTTCTAGCCATTGCCATTCGCCCTCAGCAACAGTACGCGGAATGATATCGAAAGGGATGATTTTTTCGGTACCGAGATCGTTGCTGTAGACATTAAAAGTTACGCCCATCCTCAAGAGGGTGCTTTGGGCTAACTGTTGCTGCTGGTGCAGCTCTGTTAAAGATAGGCTGCCAATTTTTTCGATCAGAGTTGCGGCGATCGATCGCGGATTGCCGTCAGGCAAAAACAATTCATCATAAAATTCACCAGGTTGGTAACTGTCTATTTTCATGACTCTAGCTCGGATTAGAATACCAGTTGTTACCTTTTATCACTTAACTTTTCTCGTCGGGATTAACTGTATATAGTTATACCGAGTGTTCTGGTGCAGGCGACTCGATTGTTCGCGATCGCTGTCGGTAGACGCTGCCTACAATCGATGCTGCATCGTTAAAATAGTCGCGTGAATCCAGCGCGAAACATCGAAAATTACCTGTCAATTCCAGCACGCGATCGAGATTTACCGCATCGAAGGATTGGCAGGATTAGTCTTTCGCCAACCCCTACATTCTCAACTGCCAACTTCCCAAATTCTCTGCCGATCGAGATGCTAAGATTCAATATTTAGCTATCAATCTCGTTCTGCCCATGAACACCTCCACCATCCCCACTGAACCGATCGCCTGGACACTACTACTCCAACAACTGCTAGACAAACAATCCCTGAGCCAGCAGCAAGCCACCACACTCATGCAGGGCTGGTTGCAAGGTGACATCCCGCCTGTTTTGTCTGGGGCGATTTTAGCCGCACTCGAAGCCAAAAAAGTGACCGCCCCCGAACTAGCTGGGATGGCGCAAGTACTACAATCTCCGCCGATCGACTATCCCTTCCCAGTCATTGATACTTGTGGGACTGGGGGCGATGGCGCATCGACCTTTAATATCTCTACCGCAGTAGCGTTTGTAGCCGCAGCAGCAGGGGTAAAAGTGGCAAAACATGGAAGTAGGTCTGCATCGAGTCGCGTCGGTTCTGCGGACGTTTTAGAGGCTCTGGGAGTCAGATTGTCAGCTCCGGCAGAGCGGGTAAAAGCAGCTTTGGATAGTGCGGGGATTACCTTTTTATTCGCCCCTGGCTGGCATCCGGCGATGAAAGCTGTTGCTCCTTTACGCCAAGAATTGAAGATTCGGACAGTATTCAATTCGATCGGCCCACTTGTCAATCCACTGCGTCCGACGGGACAAATTATTGGCATCGGGACGCCGCACCTGCTCGAAACAATGGCTGCCGCTGCCGGAATTTTGGGGACGCGCCAAGCGATCGTGCTGCACGGACGCGAACGCTTAGATGAGGCGGGTTTGGGCGATCTAACAGATTTGGCAATTTTAACCGACGGACGGGTAGAACTGACTAGTATCGATCCGGTGGAATTGGGACTGACACCCGCACCGATTACTGCCCTCAAAGGCGGCGATGTCACTGAAAATGCCGCAATTCTCACGGCGGTTCTTCAAGGCAAAGGGACTGCGATCCAGCATAATGTCATCGCGCTCAATGCCAGCTTGGCTCTCCAAATTGGTGGAATCATACCGCTAGGCGCACATCAACAGGGCATCGCGATCGCTCAAACCATCTTGAGTAGCGGCACAGCTTGGGATAAATTGACAGAATTAGTCGATTTTTTGGCGGCGTAGATCTCATCCCATCTGTATGTGGAGTCTGCAAACCTATCTGTCATCCTGATTGTTTAAATTGGAATCGTTTGTGAATAAACTAAAAAAGTAGGGGTAATTTATAAATTACCCCTACTTTTTTGGTCGATTTAGGTCGATTTGCTTTGCAACGCTTCGCGATCGAGATCTCGCGATTATTGCAAAATCGTTTTCGATACCATCCGCGTTTTTTTCTTCTCAGCTTCCGAGAGATCGTCGCCACCTTGTAAGATCGTTGCGTTAGATTGCAACACGGTAGCGGCATTGGTATCGCCCATTTGCAGAGCGGTTTTGGCTGCGGTTTGAAGCAGGGTGGCTGCGCCTGCACGATCGCCTTGTTGGAGTTTTTGTTCGGCGAGTTGAGTTTGGCGATATTTAGCTAATGCAAGCGTTTGTTGTTGGACGTTTTCATCAACAGCGGGTTGATGATTGCGCGTGACAGTTACATTCACATCTACGGGTGGCGTCAGTAGATTGGTGGCACCTGTAGCCGGATCGTCATAGCGAATCCGCAGCGTCGCGATCGATTGTTCGCCTTCGGCTAGTTGTCCGATATAAGTATTTACCAAGATTACCCGCGAGAGATCTTTCATCAAATCTCCGAGCCGAACTACCTGGAGATTGCCATCATCTTCGACAGCTAACTCGATCGTATCGGGGGCCACTTGTGCGACGGGTTTGAGTTCGGCAAGCCGCACTTTGGGTTTTAATTCTAGTTGCAGATACGCATTTGTCAAGCCGACTGATTGCATCCGGTTGAAGATCCGTCCGAATTCACTGACAGCTTGAGCGGCTTCTTCAATATAGGCGAGGGTACCTGCGGCGGTATCGGCAATTTTTTCGAGCATGTTTTGGTTCCAATTTTCACCAAAACCCAGTGTATTGAGCGTAAAATTACTCTCGGTAGCAAATCCAGCTAATTTCAGACACCGCTCGTCATCCCCGTGTTCGTTTTCACCATCGGTAAGAATAAAAGCGTGAGATACCCGATCTTGTTTGCCTTCGATTAATTGAGTAATTCCTAGTTTAATGCCCGCATCGATCGCGGTACCGCCAGCGGCTTGCAATTTATCGATCTTGGCAAAAATATCTTCAAAATCGGTGACTTGCTGACAAGGGACGATTACTTCCGCCTGATGATCGAATGCCACTATCGACAACCGATCTTCGGGTTTTAGACCTTTAATTAATTCCCTTGCCGCCTGCTTGACGGTAGTTAAAGGCGTACCTTTCATCGAGCCGCTGTGGTCTAAAATCAAACACAAATTCAGCGGTAATTTACGATCTTCTGGTTCGGCTAAAGCTGATACCTCGATCGATAACTGCCGCTGATTGTTACCTTGACTGATATCTACTTGCGGATCGCTGATTACGGTTTCGAGCGCAACTTGCATCGGATTCAACTCCACATTTTTCGTAACTCTATCCTATCAGATCGAAGGGAGGAGTGATGGGGGAAGGGGGAGATGGGGAGAGGGGTAGAGGGGGTGACAGGGAGCCAAAGAAATTAGTGCCAAAGCCTAAAGCCTAAAGCCTAAAGCCTATCAACTATTACAGTCCTTCCAAAGGTACTCCCAAAAACTGAGCGAGATTCGCGCCTTGGGTTTCTAGCTCGGTGATGGAAATTGGTTCGCCAACGCGAGTGAGGGGAATTTCGCGACGACCTTTGATGCGGACGTAGAGCGTGCGGCGGGGGCTGAGTCCGTCTTTGATATCCACTCTGACGGCTTGCGCGTCAGCCATGTTACTTTTGAGTTCGATCCGGCGATTTTTGCCAGGGAAACCGTTGCGGAAAATGGTGATTTCGCCAGCTTCGCGATCGAATTTATTATAACCGCCACCGATATCGAGGAGAATTGCCACCCATAAGTAAGTAGCTAACAGGGTACCTGCGACACCATAGAACGTCATCGCAATACCTTGAGGATAGAATGTCAATTCTAGTGGATTGCCGACGGGTAGCAAGTTAGTGTGAAAGTAACTAGACAGTCCAGCCAATAAGAAGCCGACACCACCAATGGAAACGACTACTGCCCAAAAGTAGTTACTAAAGCGGCGCGAACCCAATACTGGTTGGGACAAAACCGTGGAATTTACGGTGGATGTTGTAGTAGACATGTTCGATAAACTGGTTTCGTTATATGTAAATATTCTTACGTTCGCGGATCGATAGCACAATTTTGAGTATCTCTACCTACTATCACTCATCTACTGGATACTCGATCGAATTCGACCGCAATTTTTACGCTTCTTCACCTAGAGTCTTTTATTATCTGTTGGGGGAGGGGTTGGATAGAGCAAGCAAAGGCATCTTTCCTTTCCCCTTCTCCCAATGCTTAACTATCGATCTAATTAGTAACTTACGTTATATGGGGCGTTCCCAGCGAAACTTGCGATCGGATTCCGAGATCGGCAGATCGTTAATACTAGCAAACCGTCGCATCATCAGTCCATTGGGGGCAAATTCCCAGTTTTCGTTGCCATAGGCGCGATACCATTCGCCAGCATCATTGTGGTACTCATACTCAAACCGCACCGCAATTTTATTGTCCATAAAGCACCAGAGTTCTTTTTTAAGGCGGTAATCGAGTTCTTTTGCCCACTTGCGCGTCAGAAACTCTCTAATTTTGGCGCGTCCGCTAAAGAATTCCGCTCGATTGCGCCACTCCGAATCTTCGGTGTAGGCTAATGCCACCCGTTCTGGATTGCGTGTATTCCAGGCATCTTCAGCCGCTTGGATTTTGGCTGTCGCAGTTTCTAGCGTAAATGGTGGGAGTGGTGGTTTGGTTTCCATAATTTAGTTAATTTAAGATTTCTGTGCGGCTAGTTGCTGTTCTAGCTCCTGAATTCTAGCTTGCATTGTTGCTACTTCACTTACTGAGTAGCGAATAGGAATATGCTGCGGACAGTTCCAATCCCAGCCTTCAATTTTAAAGACGATCGCGCGTTCTACAGTTGCCTTGTAATCTAGATCTCGAACTCGATCCAGTAGCTCTAAGTCATCTTCGATAATGTGGGCGCGACCGATAATTTTGAGGCGACGACGATGGCGATAATCCATTAAAAATAAAAAAGCCCGATCGTTGTCTGATAAATTGCCCACCGAGATATACTGGACATTGCCCCGAAAATCTGCAAATCCTAAAGTGCGATCGTCCAGTACTTTCAAAAAGCCAGGTTTGCCGCCTCGAAACTGGATGTAAGGATAACCATTAGCGGTGACAGTACCTAGATAAAATCCATCCATACTGGCAATAAATTCTGCCAGATCGGGATCGATCGTATTATTATCTGCACCTGTTTGTACAAAGCGTTCGTAGTTCTCGCGCGAACCCATTTTTGTTTGCATGGCTTTTACTGCGGGCGTAAAAGCGATCGTCCCAAATTGACGAGGCATAATATCTCATTCCTCCTGTAGGTGTAATGAGATCGATATCTTCGATCTCATTTATTTGAACTATCTTCGATCGTCAAACAATTAATAGACCGATATTTTTAGCTAGTTTTTGACGATCGAAATTTAGATTCCTACCATTGAAATATAGCCAGGAAGCTGCTTGAGACGATCGATCCAAGCTAAAACATGGGGATAAGCATCGAGATCGATTTTGCCATCTCTAGCCAAGGCAATATCAGGAAAAAAGTTAATGTGTGCGGAAGTCGATCGATTTTTCGATACGGGCAAAAATTCTTGCTTGTGGGCAATATTAATCTTAGAGCGATCGAGTGACGAGCTATTTGGCGCGCAAATTCAAGGGGCATTCTCGCAGTGGATTGCAGCGATTTCCAGCGTGCTGAGTGCCGCAGGCTTGGATGAAACCCAAGCCAAACAACGCTGCGAAGATGCCGTCATTGCCATCCAAGGGGCATTAATTCTGTCTTATGGGTTAAAAGATGTCGCACCGTTTCAGCGAGTGCTCAAACAGCTACCAGCCCAACTCTGTCGCGATCTTTAGCAAGAGCCAAACTAACAAAAAAGAGGGATAAGTACGATCGACTTTCCCTCTTTTTGGATACCAATAAAATAATAGTGCGAACTATTTATGCTTCTACTTTCATGTCGCGCAGACTATTGATATCGACTTCGATCGAAGGTCCCATCGTTGCCGAGACATACATACTGCGCCAGTAGCGACCCTTAGCTCCCGCAGGACGGTTGCGATCGATACTCTCTTGGAATGCCTTGAGATTGGTTACCAGGTCTTCAGGATCGAATGCTGCCTTACCGAAGAGAATATGCACGATTCCAGACTTATCGGCGCGATACTCTAGTTTACCAGCTTTGAATTCGGCGATCGCCGCACCGAGGTCGGTAGCGACCGTACCCGCCTTGGGCGAAGGCATCAAACCGCGCGGACCGAGGACGCGACCTAAGCGAGCGATTTGAGGCATCATATCGGGTGTCGCGATCAACAGATCGAAATCCATCATTCCGCCTTGAATTTCGGCGATTAATTCTTCAGATCCGGCTAGATCTGCACCAGCCGCTGTAGCTTCAGCTACCTTTTCCCCACGGGCGATGACGGCAACACGGATCGTTTGTCCGGTACCTTTGGGTAATGCCACAGTCGTCCGTAATTGTTGGTCGGTATACTTAGGATCGATACCCAGACGAACGTGAACTTCGGCAGATTCAGCAAACTTGGCAGTTGCTGTCTCTCTGAGTAGTGTCATTGCTTCGAGTGGCTCGTAAGCACGAGTCTCGATCTTCTTAGCTAATTCTTGATAACGACGCGAATACTTTTTGGTCATGATTGCTCCTGGGGTGAATGACGAGGATCTACCTCTCCCCCAAATATGGTGGATAAAAAACTAGTCAACGATCGCGACGCCCATGTTCCGAGCGGTGCCAGCAACAATTTTCATAGCTGCGTCGATGTCATTTGCATTGAGATCGGGTAATTTAATTTGCGCGATTTCTTGCAATTGTGTGGTGGTAATTTGACCGACTTTTTTCTTGTTGGGTTCGTTGGAACCAGTTTCGATTTTGGCGGCTTTTTTAATTAGAACCGAAGCAGGTGGTGTCTTCAGTACGAAGGTAAAACTCCGATCTTCAAAGATCGAAATTTCCACGGGAATTACCGTGCCAGTTTGCTCGGCAGTTTTGGCATTGTATTCTTTACAAAATGCCATGATATTCACACCATGTTGACCCAATGCGGGGCCGACTGGAGGTGCGGGGTTTGCTTTACCAGCATTGAGTGCTAGTTTGACGATTGCGACTACTTTCTTTGCCATTAGATGTGTGTATTTAGCCCTGTCTTTGGACTTGGTTGAATTCGAGTTCTACGGGGGTATCTCTCCCGAAGATAGAGAGCAAGGCTTTTAGTTTACTCCGTTCTGGACTAACTTCAACAACCTCGCCTGCAAAGTCCTTAAAGGGACCAGACATAACCATTATTTTATCGCCTTCGGTCAGATCTGTCTTCACTACGGCCTCTTGTTCGAGAGCTTGTTTGAAGATCCGATCTGCTTCGCCCCGCGATAGGGGGAGTGGCTTGACGTGTCCGCGTCCGCGTCCGTAGCCGCGTTTTTGCTCGGAGCCGACAAAATTGATCACGTTGGGGGTATTTTTGACTACCTGCCAAGCATCGTCATCCATGGACATACTCACCAAGACATAGCCGGGGAAAACTTTTTCTTCGGCAGGTGTTTTGGTACCATCTTTTTTGAGTCGGATGGTAGGAGTTTGGGGGATCTCGATTTGGTAGATGCGATCGCCCATCCCAAATGAGTGAATCCGTTGGTTAAGGTCGATTTTGACGCGATTTTCACAGCCGGACGCGACTTGGACTGCGTACCATCGAGCGGGTTCCTTCGCTTGAGCCTTACGACCTTCTTCAAAGTCGTCATCTAATTCTTCATCGATCGAACTCATACGAACACCTTACTAGCAGCCCAGCTAAACAGGTTATTGACCAAGTAAATCGTCGTCGCCGATAAGGTGACCATCGCAATTACTGCCAAGGACTCACTGATCAGTTGTTGGCGATTCGGCCAAATTACTTTGGAGAGTTCGGCTTTACTATCTTGGACTAGTTGCACCGGGTTGAAACCAGATGCCGATGTGGCAATTGCTGGCTCTGTTTTTGGCGGTTCGGTTTTTTTGACCATAGTTTCTGACTCCGCTCGTCAAGGAGCAGATGTAAGGTTGACAGATTACTAGTTTACCTGAAATTTTTGCCTCCTGCTCGGTTAAAAATGGGAGGGGCAGCATTCTCAATCGCAGCAAAATCTCGATAAGTTACTACATTCCAAGCCTAATTCGATCGTGACGATGAAAATCTCCCAGCATTGAAGCAGAAATTGCCCATCTCGATCGAGGGGAAGGGCAATCGATCGATCGCCCCTCCCCTCGCACCTACCGTGTATACACAAGTCTGATTGACTTCGTTTCTAGATCTAAATCCCCCAAACCCCCTTAAAAAGGGGGCTAAGATCCGGTCAAAGTTCCCCTTGAAAAGGGGGATTTAGCGGCTCCCGTAACTCCTTTGGAGTGGCTGCGCCAACGTCGGGTTCCCCGACGGATTAGGGAGACAAGACAGGGGGATTTCTAGGGTTTTCGCTTCCCTCCAGACTTGTGTATACACGGTAGCCCCTCGCACTAAGTAAATTGTTTCAGCAGTAAATACCGACTTACGGTTTATAGCTTTGAATTTGCTTACCGTCAGCACCGTAGATTTCGATCGGCAGTTTGGCATTGTCACCGATCGCTTGGAGGGCATTACCGAGGGTTTGGACGTGTTTGATAATGCCGACTTTGGCATTGCCATCGCCTTGACTGGATGCTGCTGCTGCCGTTTGCATTAAGGTTTGGGTATACAGCGGCATCAACCGCACCACGATCGCTTTTTTACTGACTGTAAACGAACAGATTTGCGGTTCGCCCGTGCAAGTTTTTTGGAGATCTTTGTTGGCTAGTGCGAGTGATTCAATCGCCTTAACTTGACTCTGTACCTGCTGAAAACTTTTGTTGTACTCGTAGATTAAGGGTTGGGCTTGAGTGTATGCCGAACTAGTTTGCGGAATGCTCTGAATCGCGGCGACAGACTGACTCCACTCGGCAGCAGCTTGCGCCAATTTGTTATTTTTTTGAGATACTTTCGCTGTTTGAGCGAATTTGATGGCTTTGTTGTAGTTTTGAGCGGCTTTTTCTTCTTCGATAACTTTATCTTGAGCGGTAGTAAACTGGGATTGATAAGACTTGATGATTTCTTGCGCTTGAGGATAAACGGTAGTCGTTGGCGGAATGCTTGTCAGTTGTGCGTTGGCATTGTCCCACAGTGTTTTGACATTGCGCCATTGGGCTAAAGACACGGCAGATGATTGAGCTTGTTTGGCAGCTTTGATGCTCTCTGTCGCGGATCTGAGATTGCGATCGGCTGTAGTTTCGGCTTCGATCCGCCGATCGATATCCACCAGTCTGCTTTGATAATCGGTAAGTTTTTGGCGGGCGAGAGGGTAGATTTGGCTATTGGGCGAGACTCTACCGAGACTGGAGATCGATTGCGTCCACAGTTGCTTGCTCTGTTGCCATGTCGCCAACGGAATCGGTTGTGTCTTAACGAGATTTGCTGCTTGGTAGGCTTTATTCATCCCCTCTACAGTGGTATCCAAATCGGTGACGAGGGGAGTTGTCTGCTGGAGCGATGTTTGCGCGGTACTATAATTACCAGACCACATCGGAATGGACTCTAGCACAGCCACACTTTGGCGTAATTGCTTTTGAGCGGTTAATACTTCTTGTCCGGTGACTGCGGGATTTTTAATCGTGTCTAGCGATGACTGCGTAAGCTGATTGGCAGTACTTAGCTCCGTACAGGCAGATAATACACAAGGCCGCGTACCCATATAAGCCGCCCCCGAACCGATCGCCAGTAGCCCCAATCCGCCGAGGATGGGCGCGATTAATTTGCCTCGGCGTTTGGAAGCTGGGTAGACAGTCTGATAATCGCTATCTTTAGTAGCTCCAAAGGAATGCTCGATATTAGCAACAAATTTATCGGTATCGATTTTGACGATCCGACTCGCTCGCTGCTGGCGATCGGCTGGTGCGACTAGGGCATTATCGTCAGAGACGACCTCGGGAACGGTAGATGGGATGTGTTCTGAATTTTCCATGCGATTATCTAAGATGTCAACAGGTGTGCCCGGTAAAAGATCGCTGTGTGGGTGTAGCCCTCGATCTCGCTCGTGGCCAAAGGAATTGCGCTCTTCACCCGTACCAGTCATTTCGGGAGCGGCCTCTCCCGGTACGGTTTTTTTGACTAGAGGATAAACTGTAAAACCTTGTTGGCTGTAAGGGCGTTGATTGCCTTCCGCACGCAGATATAGTTTAACGGATAAAGGTATTTTGGGTTCTTCAGCTTGCAAGGCTCGTTCGAGCACGCTAAAGGTATCGGGAATATCGATGACCACATCTGCTGGGTGTTGGGCGAGTACCCAGAGCGTATCATCTTTATATAGACACTGCACCCGGAATGGGATAATCCGCCCGATGTGGGCGTGAAGAGAGTTTTGGAGAAAACACTCTAAAATTTTGAGGTCATCCAGTCGCGTGGCTGAGTGCATATATTAACCGAAAATTATAGCGGCTTTGAGTTAAGTTGGGGGTGCGATGGAGCGGTAAAGAGTCTAAATTGTCACTTCATCTTTGCGAATGTCGATCGACTTCGATCGATCGAGTTGCAGCAAGATTTATAAATAACGATGTATGAATATTTACAATAATTAGAACGGCTAGAAATTTGACGACTGCTAGTACCCAATCTAGGTTTATCGATCTGTATTAGCTACTATCTGGAGTGGATAATTGTTACACAATGATAGCTTAAAATCTTACCAGAATCGAGCCGCGATCGACTTTTTGAGATCTGGGCGATCGCTAGCTCTAGATTTTGGGTCAAAACAAAAATTCACCACCGCACAATATATCTATTGCGCCGTGATGAATTATCGACTTCAATGGTTCAAAACCCATGCGATCTATTGCTAGTGAGAATTTAAGCGGAGGGTACCCACAAGGGGCACCCCTACAAGTTGTCTGTAGGGGTGCCCCTTGTGGGTACCCTGGGTTTACACTAAGCACTAGTATATTTTAACTATTACAAGATGTAAGTTGAACCACTTTGAGTATAGGTAGCAACTTGGGTTAGTTACCTATTTAAGAGCGACTTTACCGCCAGCTTCTTCGAGCTGTTTCTTGGCATCTTCAGCGGCTGCTTTAGGTACGCCAGTGAGGACGTCTTTAGGAGTCGATTCAACCAAGTCTTTAGCTTCTTTCAAGCCCAAGCCAGTGATGGCGCGAACGACTTTGAGGACGGCAATTTTCTTGCTTTCATCCGCTAATCCTTCGAGGACGACGTTGAAATCAGTTTTTTCTTCAACAGCTTCAGCAGCAGCAGCCGGAGCAGCAGCAGCAGCGACGCCGACGGGTGCAGCAGCACTGACACCAAAAGCCTCTTCGATTTGTTTGACTAATTCAGCCGCTTCGAGCAAGCTGAGAGTTTTTAACTGTTCTAAAATTGTATCGGTTGCAGCAGACATGTGTTAATTCCTATGTATGGGTGACAATATTGACTCAGGCGGCGGCTTCGCGCTCTATTCCTTGTCAACGTGAGCTTGTAAGCTCCGGGCGATCGAAGCAGGTACTTCTTTGACGCCGATCGCGATTTTCGCGGTGATGGAGTTGAGGGCACCAGCAACTTGAGCCATGAGTTGTTCTTTGGATGGTAAATCGCCGATGGCTTTGACATCAGCTCCGGTGAGGATTTTGCCTTCCATGACTCCACCATGGAGTTCGGTTTTCTTGCTGGCTTTTTGGAAGTCATGGTAAGCCTTGATCGAGCCACCAATGTCGTCTTTGAGCAATAAGAATGCCGAAGAACCAGTGAGCAAAGGTTCTAAAGCTTGCCAGTTGGCATCGCCTTCGATCGCTTTACCCATCAAGGTATTTTTGGTAACCGTACAGAGTCCGCCTTTGGGGCGAATTCGACGGCGAAGATCGGTGATTTCTGCCACGGTTAAACCTTGGTAGTTAATCACCGCGACCATAGTAGCTTCGCTCAATTCTTGTTTGAGCGTTGCGACGATCGCTTGTTTGTTTACTAGGGTTCTCCCCATAATGGTGCTTACCTCTTGGGCGATCGAGTTTTGGGCGCGAACGGTACAGCAGGCATAAAACTAACCCCGACACTAAGTGCCGAGGTTTTCATTCAGTCGCTGACGAGCTGCCACTAATCTTTAGTAGCGATCGCTGCTGCTGTTTGCGTTAACCTCGGCAGGGAATTAAGCTATGCGCTCCTGCTGTCTGTGGTTGGCTATTGAATTTTGGTTAACGCAATTTTTTAGTCGCGACCGAACCTCAAATACTTAAATTAATATAGTGTTGCGGTCTAGCCGCAATTTAGCCTTAATTAACATAGCACGAGCGGTGTGCTCTCGGCAAGTTATTCCCGATCGTAACAGTAATTCCAAATTCAAACCTATTCGTATATCTCGTAGGGGCGGGTTTATGCTAGCTAGTCCAGATTTGTACTAATCAATACCAAACAAACCCGCCCAACCCCACTAGCAAAGTGGATTATCGGTGAAAAATCGGTGAAATATTTTGAATTTGGAATTGCTGCGATCGTAACTAAATTATGAAAATCTAGACATGGGAGCGTGAATCGGGAATCGGTGGTGTGAAATATTACCCCCACTTCCACCACCTATTACTATGAGATGCTCTCCACGATTCACTATCCACTAGTAACGGCGTTGCGCTTCAAGCCCTCAGCCGAGTTGATTAAAATTAGTTGCACGCGGTTGACATTAACGCTCGATAATATCTAGATTCTATTGAGTATAGTCATAGTTGAGTAGATATTATGGGCGATGCAAAACGGCGGAAAGAGCAAGGAAAACCCGATGCACAGCGAATTGTATCTTGGTTGCCGCTGACAACTGCTCAATCGTCAGCATTTGTGCGAGTGAGCACTCAGGGAGCTTGGATTGGGATCGGACTATTGGTTTTTGGCTGGTTGATGGTGCGCGCGATCGGGCCGAGTTTGGGGTGGTGGAAAATCGTCGGTTAAAATAGTCACATCTGCTAGCGAGACACTGTTATTGGTTGATAGTACCTAGTCGTAAGTCTTTGTGCCTTCTTTATAGTCTGCTGAGATCGGATTTGAAACTACTGTCAAGTACGGTGATTGGGGTAGAGGTCGATCCCTACCTCAACTAGGCATCAATGTCATAATTAAGTATGGGCATTCGTCCATGAATTTATTAGTAGTTCGACTCTCTCAAATAGAGGCTAAGCCAACGATCGGATATGAACTCTTCAGAACAATCCTTAACTCGCTCCTATAGCCAGGAAGATGTCCAACAAATCCTGAACATTGCGCTGGCACAGCATCCGCACGCGGATACGGAGTTATCATACGCACAGTTGTTAGAAATTGCCGAGGAATTGCGGATCGCACCAGGGACGCTCGAGCTGGCGGAAAATAAGTGGCTGGCGCAACAACAGGCAAACGATAAATACCAAGAATTCGAGATTTACCGTCGATCGAAGTTACAAAATAAATTCGGCAAGTATGCAATTACCAATGTTTGCTTGGTCGCCTTAAACTTTTTGACTGGCTTCGGCGTGCCCTGGTCTCTATACGTGCTAATTTTTTGGGGTATGGGTGTCAGCTTGGACGCGTGGAAGTTGTTTTATCAGCGTCAGGGTGAAGCCTACAATCGGGCTTTTCAAAGCTGGGAACGCAAACGAAAGATTCAAAAATCGATTACTGGTTTAATTGATAAGTTAGTCTAGAGTGCAATCTCGATAATCTCTAATATCGGGATTAGATCGCTTCTCGAAGTAAATAAATGCTCGGAAGAATTAATCCGGCTGCTAGTAACTAGCAGCCGGATTTTTTGTGCGATCTCGGATTGAGGTGGGCGGCTAAATTATTTTTCGGCTAACTCGACCCCAAATACTTCTGCAAAGACTTTATTCACCTTGTAGCCAGAATCGATCGATTCTAAAGGATCTTTGCGCAGTCGGTGGCGCAGACAGAGGGCGACGATCCGGCGAATATCATCGAGAGTGACCTCTGTACGACCTTCAAAGGCGGCTAAAGCCTTGGCTGCGCGGTTAGTGACGATATCGCCTCTGAGTCCGTCTACGTCGCATTCAGAGCACACCTGGGAGATCTTGACGCGCAGGTCGTAATCGAGGGTGACACTGGCGAGTCTGGTTTGGGCATCGACGATCCGCTGTTGGAGCAAGACTTGTTCGGCTTGATACTCGGTAGTAAATTTGTGAGGATTGAGATCGAAGTCCGAGCGTTGTTCGACAATTTGGACGCGCAGTTCTGGCTCTTTGACGGTACGAATTTCGGCGTGCATCCCAAATCTGTCGAGGAGTTGGGGGCGGAGTTCGCCTTCTTCGGGATTCCCAGAACCGACGAGGACAAATCGGGCGGGGTGACGGATGGAGATGCCTTCGCGTTCGACGGTATTCCAGCCACTGGCTGCCGAATCGAGTAAGACATCGACGAGGTGATCGTCGAGAAGGTTAACTTCATCGACGTATAAGATGCCCCGATTGGCTTTGGCTAACAATCCGGGTTCAAATGCTTTGACACCCTCAGAGAGAGCTTTTTCGATATCGATCGTGCCACAAACGCGATCTTCTGTCGCACCCAGGGGTAAATCGACCATCGGGACTTTTTTAGTCGCGACAGGGAAAGTTGCGTGTGTCGTCAAAAATTCTTGACGTAGTTCCTCACTCATCAAATCGGGATCGATCGGATGGCTATTGAAAGGATCGCCAGCGACGACATCGATCTCTGGAAGTAGGTCTGCTAGTGCCCGAATCGTGGTAGATTTGCCCGTACCTCGATCGCCCATGATCATCACCCCACCGATAAAAGGGTCGATGACATTCAATAACAGAGCTAATTTCATTTCCTCCTGCCCCACAATGGCAGTGAATGGAAATACAACCCGACGCGCTGTAGCGGGCGATTGGACAGTAGCAGCCACGATGATTACCTATTTTAAATAATTTTGATTATCGCCCTTTATTATAATGGTTCGCGGGATCGGTACACACGATCTCGGATCGATTCTCAGTCGCGATCGTCAGGCCGATCGATCGCCCATATTCAGCATAAAGTCTATTTAGAATCTCGAAATCGACAGTTATAATATTTAGCGATTTAACGGATTTGTGGCATACCAAATTAAGATGGCACATGATGTTGCTAACCAATCTGAGGAGGTATGTGGCTAGATGAATTCAGCTTCTAATATTGAGGGTGCATCTTCGCTCGAACAGCTCGACAATGTGCATTTTTCAACCCCAGTAACGTCGATGTCGTCAAGCGACGCACAGGAGATCGGCGATGTAGTTGATATCCCCCAACCACTTAATGCGAATCTAGAACCACTCGCAGATACTGTAGCTGTCGAGCAATGCCAAATAACCTCGATCGCCGATCGGGCCGATCGAGTGTCGGAAAATAGTGCTACCGATTTAGATACACTACTGTTGCTGGGTAGCTCGCCTGAAGATATTGCCAACTACACACTCTCATCAACTCAGGAGCGATTCGATCTCCACATACCTGACACTAATAATAATCCGATCGATCGTGTAACAGGCGAAATAGATCTCGAAGCCGAACTCGATGCCTTAGTAATCTCGTTACAACTGGCAACCCCACACCCGCAAAATCTCGCTCCCGCTGAAGATAACTCGATCGATGGTATCCTCACCAGCATCTCCACCAGCGCACCCGTTACCCATACTCAGCAGTTGCTGCAAGAGCTAAATACCACCCGAGCGCAACTCAACGCCGCCTGTACCCAATTAGAAATCTTACATCAGCGCAATCAACTTCAAGTCGATCGAGTTGATGCCAATGTCCAGCAAGCTCGACAAATTAAATCTAGCACGCAACAATTAGCCCAGCATAGCTACGAGCGAGTCGAAAAAGTCCAGCAAATGCTCGGATCGTTAGAGCAAATTCGCACAGAAATCGTCACTAATCTCGACAAATTTGGCAGCTACGAAGAGATTCGATCGATGTTGGCACAACTCGAAACTACTCGCTATGCCTTAGTAGTTGCCCACGAACGAGTGACGATCGGACAACAGGCTTTTTATGACTCCTTGCACGCAATTCAACAGCAATTAGTGGCAACTAGCCATGACTCAGAGGACAAATTTCGTCAATATCATCAGTCAATTGAGAGCTTATCTCAAACGATCGCTACCGATCGACTCAAAATTGCGGGTATGAGTGTAGAAATGAGTACCAAACTGCACAATTTACACGCTCTAGATGCTCAAATTACCAATATCCACACTGGAGTTGTCGAAACATCTCAAGATATCGAATTACGGTTGACGGAAGTCGAGCGCGGATTTTTCCGACTATCGCAATCTGTCAGTAAAGAGCAAGAGCAGTTCTACGAATTAACCGTCCAAACGATCGAAAAAGCCGAAAGCGTGCGATCTCAATTTGCAGATATTATCAAACAAATTGAAGACGATCGACACTCCATCTCCTCTCTCCATAATGAGATCGAGTCAGTCAAGCACGATACCCAACAGCAGCTCGAACTCCAGTTCCACGATCTAAATCTATGCCAGGACGAATTGATTTTGCTATGCAACAATCTTCAATCTCTCCAAAAAGATCGGCTAGCGATCTCGACCAAATTTTCTAGATGGTTGTGGATATTATCTGTTGCGGTAGGAACAATTTTTATCTTGTTAATGCGAATTATGAGCAGTCTTAAGTAAGTGTAGATTTGCCGATCTGCGTGTATATAATTGCTAACTGAGTTGCCGATTGTAAAGCAATTGGATCTAAATATTGCTATACAATAATTTTGTAATTATTAAGTTACGCTCATACTTAGGACGGCTAGTAATATTTGTAACGTTAAGTTTTGAAATTTAATCGATTTATAGACCAACTACGATATAATGTGTCATGCTTTCGATCCACTATTTATTAATATCGAACTAGGAAAAACTAAAAGTTATGACCATCAGATCTTCTAGAAGCGCGGCAACAGGCTTTATCAAAGACTTTCAAGATTTTGTCATCAAAGGTAATATTTTTGACTTGGCAATCGCCGTAATTATGGGTGGAGCCTTTGGAAAAGTAATTGACTCCCTGATCAAAGATGTGATCACGCCAGCAATTCTCGAACCAACGATCAAAGCCTCCGGTGCGAAGGATTTGGAAAGTTGGGTAGTTGGTGCGGCCAAGTTAGGATTATTTATCTCCAACATTATCACCTTTATAGTTATCTCGTTTGTCATCTTCTTAATGGTTAGAGCGATGGCTAAATTCAAGAGAAAAGAAGAAAAAATAGAAGCAGCAGATACTAAAGACTGTCCGTACTGTCTATCGGTAATTCCGATCGCAGCTAGTAAGTGCAGTCATTGCACATCGGAGCTACCACCTACGATGTAGGCTTTAGGCTTTAGGCTTTAGGCTTTAGGCTTTAGGGGGTGAGGAATTAGATTCTAATTCCTCACCCCCTATTTTTAATAAATATCGCTCGGCTCGGCTCGGCTCGATCGTACCTAAAATGTAGACGTCAGCCAATGTCCACCTAAAACCTAAAACCTAAAACCTCATCCCTAAAGCCTAAAGTGAATCGATCGCATTAATGGCATCCACAGCGGCTTCGAGGGCGATCGAAATATGCGCCCAATGCGTACCACCCTGACAAAACACAGTATAAGGTTCTCGCAGGGGGCCATCGGCAGAAAATTCGGACGTACTGCCGTCAATAAATGTCCCGCCAGCCATGATTAACTCGCTTTCATAGCCGTGAAGATTTCCAGGAACCGGATCGACATAGGCATCGATGGGCGAATTTTGTTGGATCGATCGACAAAACGCGATCGATTTGGCTCGGGAACCAAGTTTAATCGCCTGAATCACATCGCGACGGGGTGCCATTGGTAACGGATTGACGGGATACCCCAACTTATCGAACACATAGGCTGTCAAATGATTGCCCTTCATCGCTTCACCCACCATTTGCGGTGCGAGGAATAAGCCTTGAAATAACAGCCGATTTTGGTCGTAGGTAGCCCCGCCAGAGGAACCGATGCCTGGTGCCGTGAGCCGACAGGCAGCCATTTCGACCAGATCGGCTCTCCCCGCCACGTAGCCGCCACCTGTGGCAATCGTACCGCCCGGATTTTTGATTAACGAGCCAGCGACTAGATCGGCACCGACAGCAGGCGGTTCGCGATCTTCGACAAATTCACCATAGCAATTGTCTACAAAACAAATCGTATTTGGATTTTGACGTTTGACAATTTCGATAATCCGTTCGATCTCGGCAAGCGATAAAGACGATCGCCACGAATAACCACAGGAACGTTGAATTAGCACCAGACGGGTCTTGCTGGCGATCGAATGAGTCAAAGTATCCCAATCGATCCCCCCGTCGCTCGTGAGGGCTAATTCGCGGTAGCTGATGCCAAATTCCTTCAGCGATCCCTGTCCCGTGCCTCTAGTGCCGATGACTTCTTCTAAGGTGTCATAAGGCGCACCTACCACCGAGAGCATTTCATCCCCCGGACGCAATACGCCAAATAACGCACAAGCGATCGCATGAGTGCCAGAGACAAATTGTACCCGTACCGCTGCAGCTTCGGCTCCCATAATTTCTGCAAAAACTTTATCTAAAGTTTCTCGCCCCAAATCGTCGTGTCCGTAGCCGCTGACACTGCAAAAATGTCGAACACCTACTCGGTGTCGCGCATAAATTTCTAAAACTCGACGGATATTCCCCTTGACTTGACCGTCAATAACATTAAAAATCAGTGATAGTGCCTTTTCTGCCGCTGGAATGAGTAATTTGCCGTTCATGATTTGAGGGATTAAATTATTTGCCGCTTGGATCTGCTTGCAGATCGGGCACGATCGTAAAACTCTTCATAGGTTATCTCAATGACTGTTGCCGCATCAACAAAACTTCGTCTCGATTGGACGATGATTATCGCGCTCGTAATTTTTCACATTGGAGCGATTTGCGCCTTTTTACCGGGACTATTTAGTTGGAAAGCCGTGGGTGTAGCATTACTGCTGCACTGGATTACAGGTGGTTTGGGGATTACATTAGGGTGGCACCGTCTTCTCTCTCACCGTAGCTTTCAGGTTCCCAAATGGTTGGAATACTTTTTTGCTTTTTGCGGCACATTAGCATTACAAGGTGGAATTCTATGGTGGGTAGGTTTGCACCGTCACCATCATTTGCATTCAGATCAAGATGTCGATCATCACGATTCCAAAAAAGGCTTCTTGTGGAGTCACGTCCGGTGGATGTGTTTTGAGGTACCAGCAGAAAGTGACATTCCCCGCTTTACCAAAGATATTGCTGACGATCGGTTTTATCAGTTTTTGAATAAATACTTCTTCCCCTTGCAAGTCGTGCTCGGCGTAGTCTTATATGCGATCGGCGGTTGGCCGTTTGTGTTCTGGGGTGTATTTGCTCGCCTGGTAATCGTTTATCACTGTACTTGGCTCGTTAATAGCGCGACTCACAAGTTTGGCTATCGCAACTTTGAAACTACCGATAATTCTACCAATTGCTGGTGGGTAGCCATCACTACTTACGGTGAAGGCTGGCACAATAACCACCATGCTTACCAATATTCTGCACGTCATGGTATGAAATGGTGGGAAATTGATATCACTTGGATGACGATTCAAGTACTGCAATTTCTTGGTTTGGCTACTAAAGTGAAGTTGGTAGAAGCTGGCACAGCAAAGGATTAATTAGCAACCCCGATCGCCTTGAGTCGCTGGTAATCTACGCCGAGCGACATCCAGCCATCGAGCGTCTCTTGCAAATCGCCTGAGATATGCTAATATGTTTAAGCGGTAAATTAATTCCGCTTAAAATGCGAGTGTAGTTTAGTGGTAAAACTATAGCCTTCCAAGCTATTGATGCGGGTTCGATTCCCGCCACTCGCTTAGATTTAAAATAATAGCTGGTGACTCGATCGAACGCGATCGATATTTTCGACTCTCTCGAACTCCTGATGTCGGCTGCTAAAAATAGAGATCGCAGAATGCCAACAAACCTACCCGATCGAAAGCATAGCTTTGGCAATTTAATCGAGCTAACTATCGATCTATTTGTCAACGCCATTACCATACTCGAAAGTCAAGTCGGTTGTCAGCAGCCCTCAGATGAATCGGAGGGGACAATCTAAAATTCACAATCCACAATCCACAATCCGAATGACCGATCGATCGAATTATACATCTACAGATATTCAAGCAATCTTCAATCGCATTGCGCCAGTATACGATCGATTGAATAACGATCTGAGCTTGGGTATGCATTGGGTATGGAAACAAATGACCGTATCTTGGAGCTTGGCTAAAGCTGGCGATACTTGTCTGGATCTTTGCTGTGGGAGCGGCGATATTACCCAACTTTTAGCCAAACGAGTCGGCAAGACAGGTACGGTTATTGGGGCTGATTTTGCTCCCGCACAACTGAAAATTGCCGCCGAACGAATTGCGAGTATTTATCCACCATTAGAGCAGATTAGTTGGGTAGAAGCCGACGCACTCAATTTACCATTTGACGATAATTATTTCGATGCCGCGACGATGGGTTATGGCTTGCGAAACGTCACGGATATTCCGAGAAGTTTAACTGAATTACATCGAGTTTTGAAACCCGATCGGAAGGTCGCAATTCTCGACTTTCATCGTCCTAGCAATATTTTAATCCGCCGCTTCCAGCAATGGTATCTCGACGAGATCGTCGTCCCCAAAGCCGATCGATTGGGCATGATTGAAGAATATGCTTATTTAAATCCCAGTCTCGATCGATTTCCGATTGGTTTGGAACAGGTAAAATTGGGATTGTCAGCGGGATTTAGTCGGGCAACTCATTACCCGATCGCCAGTGGAATGATGGGTGTATTAGTATTAACTAAATAACCAACGTTACTAGAGAGCCGACGACTGTAAGTCGTGGTTAGTGTTGCGTAATGTCCGCCTACGCGAGTTATTAGAGAAAGTCAAAATTAGGACAAAATTATTAATGTAAGTTGTACGGCGGTCGAGCAGTATCGTTACGAACATGTACTGCTATTTAAAGCAATAGCTGTGTCGGTTGGCTCGATCGATCCGAGTGGCGTTCTTTTATCGGCTCCAATTCAACCCAAGATCTCGATCTAGATGCTGAAGTTTACTGTCAAGGGTTATTATTTGGAAAGTTTCAGGGTGAGTATGTTGTACTCAAACATAAAAGTTAGTAGACGATCGATAGCATAAATCGATATTTGAAAATGGCACAGCAATTTAAAACTTTTCGATCTGTCAGCGATGCTTATCGATTTATAGCAGATTTAGGCGCACCAGATCGATTGATTCAGCATGTTAAATTGGTTGGTGAAGCTGCCGATATTCTCATTTTACACTTTCTACAGCTCGATCTTGAGTTCGATCTCGATTGGATTCGGTTGGGTGTGGCTTTTCACGATGTCGGGAAAATTTTGCATCCTTCAGAATTAGTCGAGAAAGGTAATCGACATGAAGCCACAGGCGAACAGTTATTATTGTCAAATAATATCGATCCTAAAATTGCGCGTTGTTGTCGATCTCACGCACAATGGCAGCAAATGGAATGCGATTTTGAGGAATTAGTAGTCGCACTTGCCGATAACTTGTGGAAAGGCAAACGCAATACCGAACTCGAAGAGCGGGTAATCGCGCGAGTCGCCCAGATCCTCAATCAAGATTATTGGGCTGTATTTGCAGGTTTGGATGATAAATTTGAACAAATCGCCGCAACTGGAGATCGCAGGCTCGCGCGGAGCATTTAACGAGATCGATCCACGTTGCTAGCAATCTTTAGCTCAAACCAGCTACTTGCGCGCTATAAAATCGCTCGTGGGACGATGAGATGTAACTAATAGATCGAGATCGGCAATACTTTGAGGCTGGCGACGCACATGAGCATCTATAAATAAACCAATTGCTTCGGCGATAAGATCTCGAATTTGTCCTTCTGGTTGAGTTGCGGGAAAGTCTAGAAAGGCAGTACCTGTCGTAGAATCCAACGGATGAACGATCGCAAAATGGTTGGCTCCTGATAATAACAGCAAATATCGATCGTTTCTACCGCCTGCCATCTTCTCAAAAGTACGTGAAATCGGGGTTGTCGGCTGCTCCCACGTCAAGCCATAGATACTGCTACTATTAGCAATTACACCATCGCAGGTACCCCCAATTAACATGATTGGTAGCGCATCTGGCACTGGTAAAATGGTGCCTGGTGCATATCCTAACTGCACGATCGCGGCTGTATGGGCACCATAAGCAAAGGCTGCGACAGCTTGCGGAAAAAAATCTGGACTGGCACTTTCAATTACGACTCTACCACCAGCAGAATGCCCGCCTAAAATTACCTGTTGTAAGTTCAACAAGCCTGCTAAAACGCCCTCGGAGTTCAAACCATCTAAGGCTGTGAGTAATGCGGGTAAGGCAGAGGCAGAGGGAGCCTTACCATAAGTATCTGGAGACATAGTGCTAATATTGACACCGGGCGTCAGCCCTACCATTCCTGGCAGATTTTGAGCCACCCAGTCAAAAGTCACCACCACCAGCCCGCGCTCTACCAATTTTGTCGCCAACCATTGATATCCGGCTGCGCTACAGTTGATGCCACCGAACAAAATAACGACAGGAAACGGAGCCTGTCGATCGTCAGCCGGAATCGCGCCCATACTATTATTTGCTAAGGCATTGTCTGACATCCGCGCCGGATAGAAAACTTTGAGCTGAATCGTGTCATATGGGACGGCAGCACCTTCAACTTTGACAGCCTGAAACAATGCGCGAACGATCGTCATATCAAAATTTCAACTACTTAATTTTAGTTGTTGAGATGGTTTTTGAACTGGCTCCGTAGCCCAAAATTAGCGTACTCGCTCTTTGATATTCAATAATTGTAACGTAATTATCTCGACTAGCAATTCAGCTTATCGATCGAAATTCCTATTCCTAAAATCATAAATTTACGATCGAATGAGAATTAATTCTCGATCGCCGTTCGCGTAGCATCTGCCTTAGCAGAAGACGGCGCGCAAGCTTCGACAAAACAGTGATGGCAATTAGATACATTAATAAATAAAGAGCGATCGCACGTATGCGATCGCTCTTTATTTATTAATGTATTTAAAAGATTGTTATTTTAAAGAGTGAGGAAACTTAGCTGGCTTGACAAGTTACACGCGAACTCTTTGGAGAGCCTGTAACTGGCACAGTAGGCGATCGACTTCGGCTTGAAGTTCGAGGAATTTTTCTTGACGATCGGCTGGATAGAGAGCCTTGGTCAATTTCGCAACTTGCAGATCGTGCTCTGAGGTAGCAGATTCGATCGCTTTGGGATTTTCTAATGTAACTGGGCTAAGAGACATAGCTTTGGATAGTTATTTATACTTACTCACACTCAAGGCAATTGTATCCCGGATTTCACCATTTTAGGGTTTTGGGTTGTGGAGATTTCCGAACTATTTACCAATGCTCCATTTGGGAGGGGCTATGCCTACGAAATGTGGATTCATTCGTCTCTGACGGGTCGATCGACAGATTGTTCCAATGGAGTTGGGAGCGGGGAGTTGGGAGTTGGGAGACTGGGGGGAGTTAGAAACTATCCTTGACCCTTGACCCTTTGCCCTTTCCCCTACTAAAGCCTAAAGATCCCCATCTCATGTTAAATTGGTCTAGCTAGGGATCGGGGAAGTCTGGTGTGAATCCAGGGCTGTGCCGCAACTGTGATGGAGCTATTGCTTCGAGTCAGAATACCGTACCTGAGCGTACCGATTGCGGTACTTCAATCCACTATTTCCTCGCGTCGCATGGGGAAGGAGTTACAGTCATTGTCTGCTATCGAACCGTTCTCTTTGACAGAGACAAGCCCTAGAATTTGTCCAGATATTTATCATCCAGCGATCGCTCGTGATGGATTGTTGACGCGCCTGCGGATTCCCGGTGGGGTATTAACCCAATTGCAGTGTGTGACGATCGCCGAGTTATTAGAAACGATCGGGTTAGAATACGTCCAAGTTACCAATCGCGCGAACCTGCAACTGAGATCGCTCGATCGGGATTTAGAGCCAGATTTATTAACTAAATTAACCGAGTGCGGTTTGGCGGCGAGTAATACGGCTGTTGATGGCATTCGGAATATCATGCTGAGTCCAACGGCTGGCATTGACGCGCAGGAATCGATTGATGTGCGTCCGCTGGCTGATGCTTGGCTCGAATACTTAGATCTTCACCCCGAACTAGGGATATTATCGAATAAATTTAGCGTAGGTTTCGATGGTGGCGGCAGTGTCGGCATTATCGATCGACCCAACGATCTTACGCTATTGGCAGTTGCCGAGAATGAATTTAGTCTGCATTTGGGTATCGGCGAACGTGGCTCGGCACCATTACCAGTTGGGGTAAATTTAACCACAGATGAATGCTTGCCAATGTTAGCTGCGATCGCGCAGAGTTATCGCCAGGGAATTGAGATAATCGGCGGTGATGTCCGTCGTAAGCCCAGGCTCAGGGATGTCATTCGTCACTATGGTTCGATCGAGTTTGGCGAATTAGTGCGACGAGAATTTACGGGTTCTAGCCATTTTATTTTTAAAAACCGCCCACCGGAGCACGATATCTCGCTGGTAAATAGCGATCTTCATTTAGGCGTACATCGGCAACGTCAAACAGATCGATATTATCTCGGTGTAGTTTTACTATTGGGGCGATGGACTAGATCGCAAGTTAGCGGTTTAGGAGCGATCGCGGCACGGTATGGGAGTGGTAGTATTCGCCTCACGCCTTGGCAAAATGCGATCGTTCCCGATGTTCGAGAGCGAGATCTTCAGACAGTACAAGGATTAATTAGCGATTTAGGTTTGGTGCAAACAGCCACTCATCCTAGCAGTTTATTAAGAGCATGTGCGGGTACGACTGGTTGCCAGTATAGTGCCACAGACACTCAAGCCGATGCGATCGCGCTAGCCGAGTATTTAGAAGCTAATGTTACACTCGATCGACCCCTGAACATTCATTTCAGCGGTTGTGATAAATCTTGCGCTCAACACGATCGCGCGGACATTACCCTCTGGGGAGAGACAGAATCCCCGGAACGGCGCGGAAGCTATCGACTAGAAATCGGTGAGGTTGCAGCTAAATTTGGACGAGAATCGAGCGATTTTTTACCCCCCGAACGAGTCCCGATCTCGGTTGTCAAATTAATCGAGGCTTACCACGATTGCCGATTAAATGCCCAAGAATCGTTTCAAGCATTTGCCAATCGTCAATAAGTTTATGCTCTTGACAATTGCCTTTTCCCCACCCCACCCTGTATCGCTGACGCGCTATACCTGGAGGATACCTCCGCAAGCGCGCTGCGCTGATGCGCTTAACCATCGGGACGCCGACTTTTCGCGCATCGCTCCCCGCTCCCATCTTCCCACTCCCCACTTCTTCATGCCATCTAAAACCACTATTCCCGCTCCCTTAAATTACATCCGCGATGGGGCAGAAATTTATCGTCAATCCTTTGCTACGATTCGATCGGAAGCTCAACTAGATACATTACCCGCCGATTTTAATAGTGTCGCGGTGCGACTGATCCATGCGTGTGGGATGATTGACATAGTTGACGATCTGGATTATTCGATCGACGCCGTGCGCGTTGGGCGGAAGGCACTGGCTGAGGGGGCACCAATTTTGTGCGATGCGCGGATGGTAGCCGATGGCGTGACGCGCAAACGCCTACCTGTAGAAAATCGCGTGATTTGCACCCTCCCCGATCCGCAAGTCCCAGCAATAGCCGCTCAATTAGAGAATACGCGATCGGCTGCGGCTCTAGAGCTATGGTTGCCAGATTTAGCTGGCTCCGTAGTCGCCATTGGTAATGCGCCGACGGCTCTATTTCGACTTTTAGAAATGCTCGACGAGGGAGCACCCAAACCCGCATTGATTCTCGGATTCCCCGTCGGATTTGTCGGAGCTGTCGAATCCAAAGCTGCTTTAGCAGCAGACAGTCGGGGGATACCGTTTCTGACAATTCACGGACGACGCGGGGGTAGTGCGATGGCTGCTGCTGCTGTCAATGCCTTAGCCACGGAGCAGGAATAATGGTTGCAATTCAGACAGGGAGATTATATGGGATTGGGGTCGGCCCTGGCGACCCAGAGTTATTGACGCTCAAAGCATATCGACTATTACAAGCGGCTCCAGTCGTTGCCTATCAAGCTGCAAGCGATCGTGAAAGCATCGCCCGTTCGATCGTCGCACCTTATCTCAAAGGCGACCAAATCGAGGTATGTTTTAATTTCCCCCGCGCCCTCGATCCCGAAGCTGCTTCGGAATTGTATAGCGATGCAATCAAACCGATCGAGGCACATTTAGGCGCGGGACGAGATGTGGTAGTTTTGTGCGCGGGCGATCCGTTATTTTACGGTTCATTTATGTATTTATTTACCCGTTTAGCCGCTCGGTTTATTACTGAAATCGTACCTGGTATTTCTTCACCCATGGCAGCCGCAGCGGCGATCGGCACCCCCTTATGCTATCAAAATGATGTTTTTAGCGTCCTCGCGGCAACGTTGTCAGCAGCAGATTTAAAAGCCCAATTAATTAATGCCGATGCGGTAGCAATTATCAAACTCCGCCGCCATTTCGATAAAGTTCGTCAGGTATTAATCGAACTAGATTTGTTAGATCGCGCCAAATATATCGAACGCGCGACAGCCAAAGATCAACGCATTGTCTCGATCGAAGATGTCGATTCTCGCAACGTTCCCTATTTTTCACTAATTGTCGTCCCCAGCAAAACCCAATTCTAAAAAATCCCCTCCTGGGAGGGGACTTTTCGGAGGTTATTGGGTGTCGAGAATGGCTTTAATTTGAGATTTAATCGATCGATCTGCAACTAAAATTTTCTCGATGATTTTGTGGACTGGCTCATCGTTGAGAGCTTCTCGGACAGATTTGATTTTACCGCCGCGTAGGGCAAACAGAATACTCGGATACGGCAAATCTTTAATAGCCAATGCAAAATCTTTTTGCACGGGAACATCTTTATATCGCTCCCAGTTGGCTTCGATTTCGGGAATCAGGGCTTGATATATTTCCTTCATTTGGCGATATAAATCCGTCCATTCTGGGAAGTAAACCAAGAATTCCTCGCCCTCGTTAGCTATGATAATTTTGGTCAATCTCAGCGAACAAAAGCCACCCATCAGATGTTGGATCGCGACGTATTGAGGTGATTTGACTTTGACGCGGTTAAAATGGCGATCGCATACCACATAACCTTCAGTTGCGATCGGATTGAGGAGATTGGCAGCAGCTTTAATTTCGCGTTCGTTAGTTAGGGGATAAGTAGCCACCCTTTCCCAACCGTATTTATCTACCCAAATTTGCGGCTCGGATTCGGCAAGATTTTTGATATTTCTAGCACCGTGCAATACTAGCCGATCGCGATCGGGAATGACGATAATCTGATTGTATTGAGTCACTAACTCGAACACATAACAATGCTCGGTATCTGTCGGTAATTGATAATCTAGTTCTGCCCAAACTCGCCAAAATAACTCTGCTAAGTTGAAATCATAACCGCGCAGATTGCCAGTACCATCGGGAGTACCGCTCGATGCGACTTGCCATTTACCATCGTAAAAATATAACGTCATTAGCGAGCCATCGAGCTTTTCATATACCCGCGCACTCGCCCAATCGATCGTCGCCGCTCGCCCTTCGCCGTAATTAAAAAATTTATCATAAGGATAAGCGACGATCTCCCAATCATTGGCTCGATCGAAGATAATGCCTCTACTTTGTCTGACTACTACCTGACTCATGGGTGAGTCCATCATCGAATACTTTAAGCACACCAAATTTGGGTATTGCTGGTGAGTTACGGCATTAATATGATAGGTTTCTACAAGTTGTTCTAATCCGTTAGTTCGTAAATAATCTTGTAATTCCACGCCCTAATCTTTTCTGTCTATATTTCATACTCTCTACAGTATTAACTAGTAACTTTCCCGAAATATAGGAAAAAATTAGCCGACTGTCACCACAGATTCGAGCGATCTATTTAACAAAGAGTACAGATTTGACTCTGACAATAATTAGCTAGAATAAAGGACTGATATCGCTTAAAGCTCGAATTAACATAATGTTGGCAACTACCAAGTATTATCCACATTTACTATTAGGCACGATGGCAATAACGATCGGGATGGCGACATTGTTACCTGCGATGGCTACAGCTCCGATGCCACCACAATTAGTAGTGTCCAAACTCAATGGTCGCTCTGTAAATATTTTGTACCTAACTCGCACTCAGGATAAAGTTTTGGTGCGCTGTTATCCTGGGTTAAAGCCGAGTGTTGTTGTCAAAAATAATGCTGATGGCACTAAAGAAGGAACTTTGACGTGTAAAAGTTAAATTGCTGATAGGGGGTAGGGCATAGAAGGTAGAAAGTAGCGAGTAGACAGTAGCAGGTGGGGTATTGTAGAAATCATCAGATCGATCGTTATATCGATAGAAACTGCACCAATAGTCGCGATCGGGCCGATCGATCCGGTTTCAATAAGTTTTAATAATATTGAGATGGTATAGCACATTGCCAATAAGATGGTATGGTTAATCGCAGAATTTTCACTCGATCGTTCCAATTATGACCATTAAACACCTCACACCTGTTTTGTTTGGCCTAATCCTATCTAGCGGACTCACGGCGGCTTCGGCAACAGCACAGCCACCGATCGGCTTAGATCGAGATATTCCAGCTCAAAATAGTGTTACTCTGTCCACCGCTAGTACCCAGCAATTAGAGCGGGTATCGGATTTCTTACTCCAGCTCGTCTATTTTGGCTTGCCCAGCACCTTAATTTTTGCCGTATTAATCTACAACCAGCGCAAACAACAGCAAACTCAACTAGTCGCACAGTTGGTAAGGATTCGGGATAAAAAATAGTCTCGGCTCACTGTAGACTTGGCATTCAAATAGCAACGCGCTCGACATCGCGATCGAGGTTGAATCGACTAAAGTACTAAGATCTGTACTGTCGCTCCAGCCTCGATCGAATATATATCGATCGGCACCACGGCGAGCGCATTCGTACCTGCAAGATTAATTAAATTTGCCGAACTCTGAGTACCACCTGCTAGACTAAACTCATATCGTCCGTTAATTAGCTCCAATTGCCCCCACAGATAGGTTTCGCGCTTGCCGTCAGCAGTCAACTCTTGAGTAGTTATAGCTTCGAGCCAGGTGGGTTGGTATTTAGACTCAGGTAAGCCCGAAAATTTAGCGATCGCTAGTTTGACAAATCGCCAACAACTGACTAGCGCGGAAACAGGATTCCCTGGCAATCCAAAATAAACTACCGTGCGAGCTTCACTCTTAAATTTAGCCACCGTCAAAGGTTTACCCGGTTTAATCGCTACCGCCCGCACCTGAATATCTCCGCCCAACTCGGCTAAGATCGCCTCTACATAGTCATAATCGCCCACAGAGACACCGCCAGTCGAAAGTACGAAATCTGCCGAAGCGATCGCTTCAGACATTGCCGCAGTCAATTTTGCGCGATCGTCGGGGATAATTCCCATACAGATCGGAATGCCACCAGCTTGAGTAACGAAGGCGGCTAGCGCGTACTGATTGGAATCGACAATTTGTCCCGGTTTGAGGGTGTCGTGAGGCGTCACCAATTCATCGCCAGTAGAGAGAATCGCCACGCGCGGACGACGGTAAACCTCGACTTGACTGCACCCCGTCGCCGCCAAAATCGCAATTTCGGGCGGATTTAACACTGTACCTGCCGCCAAGAGCGGATCGCCAATGCAGGCGTATTCTCCCCGCTGACGCACGAACGAGCGTGCAGTTGGCGCGATCTGAATTTTGACAAAGTTTTTCTGCACGCGCTGGGTATGCTCTTGCATCACAATGGTATCGGCACCCGCAGGGACGATCGCACCTGTAAAGATCCGTGCGGCTTCTCCCGATTGAATCTCGCGTTGGGGCTGGTACCCAGCCGGAATTTCTTCGACGACTTCTAGGGTAATCGGATGCTTGGGCGTACTCGATCGCACATCGGCAAACTTTACCGCATAACCATCCATTGCCGAATTATCCCAATGAGGAAAGTCCAACCGACTGACGATCTCATTTGCTAAAATTCGTCCGGTGGCGAGCGCAAGATCGAGCGATTCTATCGCACTTACGGGTTGGACTAAATCGAGAATAATCTGTTCGGCTTGGGAGACGGGTAGCATGAGACTAAGATTGGTAAATTACTCTAGATCGTAGTCCATCATCTCGATTGCAAAAATCGTCAATCGCCGCCTTTTAATGCTCTATTAAAATTCTGACGATAGGAAGCGTTGACTACATAGCAGACTGGCCAGAGCAGAGCGAGGACGATCTTAGTCGGGAGAGTGCGTTGATAGTTGGTACGGTTGTAGTTGCGCGAAAATCTCCAAACCCCATATCCGTATGCCCCAACCAAGCCGATGACAACGAAGTTCATAAGTCTTTTGTATAAATCCTATTTTACTGACGACCGCTACAGAATAGATCGTGAAATTATCTTATGGTGACAATCTACAATTTATTCTAGCTCGATTCCCGAATTATCGATTGAGACAGATATATTAACCTATGCGATCGGGTCGGGCATAGGCTTCCAAAATAGATTAACAATTAAGATGTATCGGGTGACTACCCCCCTAGAACAGAAGATATGCAACTGCGCGCAGTATTGATGGCTGGAGGTTCGGGGACGCGGTTGCGACCTTTGACCTGCGAACTACCCAAGCCGATGGTACCAGCGATCGATCGACCGATCGCCGAGCATATAATTAATTTGCTCAAACGCCATCACATTAACGAAATTATTATTACCTTGCATTATCTGCCGGAGGTAATTCAGAATTATTTTGGCGATGGTAGCGATTTTGGGGTCAAGATCCACTATGCGATCGAAGCAGAACGCGCATTGGGGACGGCTGGCTGCGTCAAGAATGTGGAAGAAATTCTAGGCGGGACATTTCTGGTTATTAGTGGCGATAGTCTCACCGATATCGATCTGACAAGTGCGATCGAATTTCACCGCAAAAAAGGTGCCAAAGCGACGATTATTCTCACGCAAATTCCTTATCCAGTCGATTTTGGGGTAGTAATTATTGACGAAGAGCAGCGGATTCGTCGCTTTTTAGAAAAGCCGTCGGCGAGTGAAGTCTTTTCGGATGCCGTGAATACGGGTATTTATATCCTCGAACCCGAAGTGCTCGACTATCTCCATCCCGATACCGAAGCTGACTTTTCGCAAGATTTATTTCCACAACTGTTGGCTCATGATATAGCCATGTATGGATATGTCGCCACAGGATACTGGTGCGATATCGGTCAACTCGATACCTATCGCGAGGCGCAATACGACGCCTTGCGGGGCAAAGTCAAGCTCGATTGGCCGTTTCCCGAAACCAGTCCAGGGATTTGGATCGGGGCGAATACTTATATCGATCCGACCGCTCAAATCGAGGCTCCAGCAGTCATTGGAGCCAATTGCAAAATCGGCGCGCGGGTGAAAATTTCTGCCGAGACGATCGTCGGCGATAATGTAGCGATCGGGCGTGGTGCCAATCTCAAACGTCCGATCGTCGGGAATGGCTCCATCATCGGCGAGGATGCCCAGCTTCGGGCTTGCGTGCTGGCGCGAGGGGTCAGAGTCGGTCGCGGTGCCCAAGTCCTAGAAGGGGCAGTTTTGGGCGCACTATCCAATGTAGGAGAAGAAGCACAAATCAACCCGAATGTGAGAGTATGGCCGAATAAAGAAATCGAACCTTTAGCTGTGCTCAATCTCAATCTGATCTGGGGTCAAATCGCCCATCGGAACCTCTTCGCCCAACGGGGCGTTCAGGGATTGGCTAATATCGATATTACGCCAGAATTTGCTGTCAAGTTAGGTGCTGCTTATGGCTCTACGCTCAAACCCGGAACGCAGGTAACCGTCTCTCGCGATCAACGCAATGTCTCGCGGATGGTATCGCGATCGCTAATTGCCGGATTGATGTCTGTCGGCATTAACGTTCAAGATCTCGAAGCTACCGCCATCCCCGTCGCGCGGAAGATTATCTATTCTTTACGCCAACGCCAAGATGAAGTTACCGTAGTTGGTGGGATTCACGTCCGGCTACATCCCGATCGGATGGATTCGATCTTAATCGAATTCTTTGACGATCGCGGCATCAATATTTCTACCATTCAAGAGAAAAAAATCGAATCGGCTTATTTTAAAGAAGATCTCCGCCGCGCCCGAATTCCCGAAATCGGCGACGTCAATCGCTTTTCGCAAGGGATGGAAATCTATAAATCCGCCTTCCAAAAACAACTCAATATCGATGCCATCCGTCATGCGAGTACCAAAGTAGTCGTCGATTACGTCTATGCCGTTTCCGGTGCGATTCTCCCCCTGCTCTTATCCAAATTTGGCTGCGATGCGGTAGTACTCAACGCCAGCCTCAACCAGATGTCCCTCACCGCCAACGAGCGCGAAGCACTCTTAAACCAGCTCGGACATGTCGTCGTCGCCCTCAAAGGCTCCTTCGGCGTCCAAGTCTCCGCACATGGCGAACAACTGATCCTCGTGGACGAGGAAGGCGTGCCAATTCGCGGCGACATGTTAACAGCCCTAATGGTCCAAATCGTCCTCACAGCCTATCCTGGCGGTACTGTCGTCGTCCCCGTCCAAGTATCTAGCGCGATCGAACAAATCGTCCGCCGTCATGGGGGCAAAGTCAAGCGTACCAAAGCCAGTCCCACTGCCCTGATGGAAGCCTGTCAACAGTTGCCAAATGTCGTTCTCGGTGGGAGCGGCGAAATGGGCTTTATCTTCCCCGAATTTCATCCCGGCTTCGATGCGATGTTCTGTATCGCCAAACTGATCGAAATGCTCACCCGCCAAGATCGATCTTTGAGTAGTATTCGCGCCGAATTGCCTCGTGTCTTCTATCGCAGTCACTCGATTCGCTGTCCCTGGACGGCTAAAGGCGGCTTAATGCGGCACATTCTCGAAACCCATCAACCCGAATATTTAGATACCGAAGATGGTGTCAAAATCGTGAACTATCAAGACGATCGCTGGATCTTAATTTTGCCTGATGCTGGCGAACCTTTGGTACATATTTATGTCAACGGAAACGATCGCAACTGGGTCGATGAAACCATGCGCGAATACCGTCAACAAGTTCAAGATTTTATCGAACAATATCGCCAGACTAGCGATTAGTTTAGTCGATCTATTCTGTTAAAATATCGTATACGGGTTATAGGCTGTAGGAACTAGATACATGTCGATATCTATTTTATAAATAATTGCACCTACTTACTTAGAAGCGATCGGCATTCGCCAGCCAGTACCGAAGGCTCGATCGGTTATTTTCAATCCTGGAGGAGCTTGACGGCGTTTGAATTCGGCAATTTTTACCAGCCTAATTATTTTAGTGACTACTTGCGAATCGTAACCACGATCGATAATTTGTTGCGCCGATTGATGTTCGCAGACGATCGCGTCTAAAATAGCATCTAAGATTTCATAAGGTGGTAGTGAATCTTGGTCTACTTGTCCTGGTTTGAGTTCGGCACTGGGGGGTTTAGTAATAATATTAATCGGGATGATTTCTCGCTCTCGATTCAACCATTTACAGATCGAAAATACCCGCATCTTGGGTACGTCGGCGATAACGGCTAAACCACCATTCATATCGCCATAAAGCGTACAATAACCGACAGCCATCTCGGATTTATTACCAGTTGAAAGTAGTAAATATCCAAACTTATTGGACATGGACATTAGTAATGTGCCGCGAATTCGCGACTGGATATTCTCTTCGGCGAGTCCAAATTCTGTCCCTTTAAATTGTGATTCTAAAGTTCGATCGAATCCCTGCATTAAGTCGCCGATGGGGATAGTCTCCGTCTTAATGCCTAAATTAGCCGCCAAGGCAAGTGCATCGGTGACTGAGTGTGACGAGCTATAAGTTGAAGGCATCAGCACGCCTAAGACATTATCGGCTCCTAGAGCTTCAGCAGCAATTGCAGCGACTAGTGCCGAATCGATACCGCCGCTCAATCCCAAAATCGCTTTTTGAAAACCACATTTGTGAATATAGTCGCGAACGCCTAATACTAATGCTTGCCAAATTTCAGCATCAGTACAATCTGGTTGGGGTTGAATTTTAGCTGTTTTTAAATCTTGTTTAGATTTATCGAATTCAACGATAATTAAGTCTCGATTGAATGATTTACCCTGACAGACTAATTCGCCCGATCGATCGAATCCCAAGCTACAACCGTCAAAGATCAGATCGTCATTTGCACCAATTTGATTGACATATAATACCGCTCGATCGTATTTAACCGCTGCATGTTTGAGCATTGCCGATCGAATTTTCTGTTTGCCGACACTATATGGTGATGCCGATAGATTGATCGATAGATCGATATCAAGTTTTGCTAATTCCGCGATCGGGTTGACTAAATAAGTACGTTTGCCCCAAAAATCTTCATCATTCCACAGGTCTTCACAAACTGTTACGCCAATCTTAATTCCATCTAGAATGAAGTAATTTGCCTCACTACCAGGCGCGAAATAACGATTTTCATCAAAGACATCATAAGTCGGTAACAGTCGCTTGTGGAAGATATGTTGGACTTTACCAGCAGCTAAGATTGCAATGCTATTAAATAGGGGTTTGCTACCTGTTGTAATAGCATCGGGATTGGCGGTAGCTAGTCCGATCGATACATATAAATCTGGCGGCAAATCGTGGGCGAGTTGTTGCAATTCTCGCTCCATTTCGGCAATGAAATTAGCATTTAGTAATAAATCTCTAGGTGGATAACCACACAGCGATAGTTCGGGGGTGAGTAAAAGATTTACGCCTTGGGTAGCTACTTGCTGGGCAGTTTTTAAAATCTGTTGGGCGTTATTTTTTAAGTCACCAATGGTAGGATTGAGTTGGGCTAGGGCTATTTTCATGATATTTATTTTTTTAACCGCAGAGACGCAGAGGACGCAGAGATAGTAACATTTTTAGATCTGTAGGGGCGGGTTTATGCAATTAATAAAGTTTGCACAAGAGATGTCAAACAAACCCGCCCAACCTACCTAATCGCTAAATCGATCGACATAAATATAGTAATTTTCATCAAGATGTAGCTGCTGGGCAATGCCTACCCTACATTACTACTGGTAAATATCATCCATGTACTCATTTGATTCCTCTGACCATGATAAATCTGGATGCAATCTATGATTTTTGTAAAAAAACTTAATTGCTTCTATCATTCTTTCTTCACTCACGAAATTGTGATGATAGCATTTTATGTCAGCACCTCCTAAAAATACTTCTACTATAAAATCTTCTTCTTTATCTTCCGTTAACACATAGAAATTAAAGCTGTCTGCATCAGAGCCATAAACATTGAATCCATATTCTTTAGTGTAAAAAATATCTAAAAAACAATTGTTTTTCGATCGAGTATCTTCCAGATGGAGATTAGGATCGAAATCATTCTTAAAATCATCACTTTTAAGTAATGTAATCATTCCATCTAAATCTATATCAATTAGTTTTGCATCGTTGAATCTTATATCGTCGATTGACATTACTCTTGCCTCTTGTTGATGATTAGATTAAGGAGGGCAGGTTTTGTTTAGAGATTATTAGTAGGTGTCGAAGTTTATTTGCATAAACCTGCCCCTACAGATCCTTATGCTATACAAACAATAACGGTTTATCTTTTAACGGTGCAAATGCAACCGGATCGAAGCGATATAAACTAGCGGGACGACCGCTACCGCGAGAGGATTTAATACCTGTATCTTCGAGAAATTTTAGCTTGATCAACCGATTGCGGAAGTTAGAATAATCGGAGAAATTTTCGCCCAGAACTGTGGTATATAATTGATAAATATCGCTGAGTGTGAATAATTCTGGTAATACATCAAATGCGATCGGACTATACTCTAACTTATTTCTCAATCGTTGATGTCCGTATTCGATAATTTGGCGATGATCGAAGGCAAGATCGGGTAATTTATCGATCGGATACCAAGCAATTCCCCCGACGCCTGTGGCGATTAGTTCGGCGGCTTCGTATCTAACTAAGGCAAAATAACTGACAGATAAATATCGCACATCATAACGATCGGCTGCTTCACGCGGGTCGCGTCCGGGGCCGCCAAAGGTGTATAATTGTTCGAGATATAAGTTATCAACTTTGATTTTTTCGGCTAAGATTCGATCGGCAGCAATTTCTAAGGTTTCGCCATTTCTTACTAGCGTACCTGGCAAGCACCAATAGCCTAAATAGGGTTCTTCATGGCGCATGACTAATAAAATTAACAAGCGATTTTGTTGAGTATCGATCGAGAAAATGGCATTATCTACACCGACTTTAAAATCAGCAAGTGTCTGTTTATTTGAGTTTCGCTCTGTCACGGGAGTCATCGATTAGAGAATATAAGTGATGTTGCTGGATATAGGTAGCTACTTGTGTCGATACGCCTTGGGTAGTATGGTTATTGCGAATTGTGGATGAGGAAATAATCGGTGTAGCTAAAGGTGCAATTTCTATTCTCGCGCCTAGTTCTACGAGTTTTTGCAGGTCGTTTTTTTCGATGTTACTCCCAATCCTGGGTACGATTAAGAGCTTGACTTGAGTTAGCAGTTCGCTAGCTTGATACCACCGTGGTAATTGAGGAATTAAGTCGGCACCAACTGTCAAAATAAATTCCGCGCCTACCCAAATCTGTTGAGCGATAATCAGACTTTCGATCGTCCGTTTGCTACTTAACTTGCGATACACTCGAACGTGTTGGCTTAATGGTGGCTCGATCTCTTTAATTAATAACTCTAGCATCTGCGATCGCTGTTCTAGAGTCGCGCCATGTGCTTTAAATGGATTATCTGCTGCCCAAATTGCAACTCGATCGAATTGTTGCAATGCCAACCATCGAATGATATCTTGATGTGCGATCGTCGGTGGATCGGCACTAGTTCCAAATAGGGCGACTTTCATCTAGTTAGGGGATAGTGGATAGGGGATAGGGGATAGGGATTAGGCTTTAGATTGTAGGGTGTGTTATCGCGATAGCATAACGCACCAAGTTAAGATAATGTACCGAAGTCGATCGACTATTTTAATTGGGATTCATCAAACCTTGAGTTACTTTTGCTAAAATTGGTGAAATTTTAACTGGTGTAGTGCCTGCATAATTAATATCTCTAATTTCGCTCGGTAAACTAGCAACACTTCGATCGGTGCGCTCTCTAATTACTAGCAGCGGATCGTCGGATTGAAGGCGTTCTCCCTCGCTCATCACTAGTTGTAATAGTCCAGTTCCTTCATTAGCTAAACCCAATATATCTTCAGAAAACTGTCCGCCCCGAACTTGACGGAAAATCTGTTTTCTACCTGGATAGGTCATTTTTTCGGGAGACTTTTTCATCGTAGGCAGATTGTCGATCTCTACTAGTTTGTAAACTCCGTTGACGGGACTACCCGTGACTAATTTAGTTCCCAAGCCATAACCGGAAATCGGGGCATTTGCCGATCGCAATTTGGCGATTTCCCATTCATCTAAATCGCCGCTGGCAAAAATTTCGACATTTGGTAAAATAGAATTAACTTGTTTAGATAACGCAATCAAATCTCCAGAGTCTAAGCGAATTCCCGATAGCTCGATTTCTCCTGCTGCTGCTTGTTTTGCTAAACCTGTCGCTGCGACGATCGGATCGTAAGTATCGATCAGTATTGGTGCGCCAGGAAAATATCGATCGAAAGCTGTGAATGCCGCCTGCTCGCTGCCTTCGAGTGCTCCGATTGCCATGACTAATGAATGCGCCATCGTGCCGCTAGGTTTATAGCCTAATTGTAGAGCACAATAGTCCGGACACCTTTTGAAAAGAAAAATGATCGATCGATCCAAAAAAAGCAATTCATCGCTTAAAGTACAAGTAGAACCCAAGTACCAGATGAATTGCCCTATGGATATTGTACAGAACCTACTTGCCAAAGTGGGTAATTTAGCAAACCGCAACGCCAGTTCTTAGCCAGTATATTTGTGACGTTGTTTGTGGTATGCGGCAAGGCAAACTTTACTAATCTCAGTCGTTATGGGCAGTATAGCGAACGAACATACCGTCGTCAGTACAAAAAAACATTCGATTTCATTCCCTTCCACGCGCAGACAATTGCAGCAGCAATTGAACCAAATCGAGAGCAGATCGCAGCGATTGATTGCTCATTTATCAGCAAGAGTGGAAAACAGACATGGGGAGTAGATAATTTCTATAACGGTAGTATCAGCAAGTCTCAAAAAGGGTTAGAAATTTCGGTGATTGCAGTGGTGGATGTATTAGCCCATCAAGGTTACACTCTCTCAGTACAACAAACTGCAAAAACCGAGCGTCAACCCATCCCCGACGCGAAACCAACGGCGAAGAAGAAGCGTAAATCGAAGTCGAAATCGAAGTCGAAATCGAAGTCGAAATCTAAATCTAAATCGAAAGCGAAAACAGAACCAGTGATTTCTGAGCGAGTCAAAGGCTATCTGAAACAACTGAAAATAGCTCGCTCCCATTTGCCTGCGGTAGTAAAATATTTAACCGCAGACAGCTTTTACAGTAAGAAATCTGTTGTTGATGGGGTGATTGAGCTAGACCTTCATTTGATTAGCAAATTGCGGATTGATGCGGATCTACGATACTGCTACACTGGCAAGCAAAAGCCCAAAGGTGCGCCGCGTAAGTATGATGGCAAGGTGAATTTGAGTGATTTGTCCCGACTGGAATTCGGTGGTGAGTTAGCTAATGGCACTAAATTGTATAGCCAAGTGGTTTGGCATGTTTCACTTAAACGTAAAATTCGCATCGTTTACTTGGTTGACCAACGTCATCCCGAGAAGCAGCGAGTAGCTTTGCTCTTTTCTACCGACACGATGATTAATCCCATCAGTCTGTACGAGTACTACAAATCTCGGTTTCAAATCGAATTCATCTTTCGTGATGCCAAACAATTTACTGGGCTTTGCGACTGTCAATCCCGCCACCAACAATCCCTGGATTTTCATTTCAATGCATCCTTGGCAGCTCTCAATATTGCCAAGCTTGAACAGCAAAAAACTCAGTCGGATACTGGGGAAGATTCACAGCCGCAATCTTTTTCAATGGCAACTTACAAGCGGCTAGCTCTCAATGGACATCTACTTGAGCGGTTTATTTCCATGTTAGAACTTGACCCGACTTTGATTAAATCCCATCCTAACTACGATAGTCTTCTCCACTATGGCTCTCTAGCTCCATAAATCTGTCCGGACTATTGAGAGCAGCTAAGACGTTGGAACTAGTATCTAATCCACCCGCAATTGCCGCCCGCGCCGCCCAAATTGCCGCTTGCGGACTAAAGGCGCGCCGAGTGCCAAATTCGAGCAAGGTAGCATCTGCACCTGCGATATCGCGGATTCTAGCGGCTCTGGTAGCAACGAGGGTTTGGTAATTGATGGTATTGAGCAGGTAAGTCTCGACGATCTGTGCTTGCCATAGTGGAGCTTCAATCCGCAGGATCGGCTCGTTAGCAAAGACGGCTGTACCTTCGGGGACCGCCCACACATCGCCAGTAAATTTGGCGGTGGCGAGTAGTTCCCAAAATCTGTCGGGGGCGTTTTTAAAAACCCCTGTGGCTTGAAGTGCGGCGATGTGAGCCGAGCTAAACTGCAAGCTTTCGAGATATTCTAAGGCTTGAGCTAAGCCCATGGCGATGAGATAGCCAAAGCCTTTTGGTAATTTTCGCACAAACAACTCGAAACTAGCTGCCGATCGGTCGATCGATTCACCGACATAACATGCTGTCATCGTGAGTTGATATAGGTCTGTTAACAAGCCACAATCCCCTATAGACAAGGATGATATCGACTGTGGCAGCACTCGATCGCATGCGGTCTGTGCGGTTGCTAGATTCATTGACTTTATTAAAAATATCTTTAATACATTATGGTATTAACTACCATAATATGTCAAGCGACTCGGCTACCGTATATTGATAAGTCAGCGAGACTGAGGATGAGGTTGGTTTACCCCCACCTCCATCCTCATAATTGAAATTGGCAAAGACGAATTAAAGGAGAGAGGAGTGTTTCGATCTAAAATTTGTGAGTAGCATCGTCGCTTGCCGACTTATCGATCGAATTTAGCATTCGATCCTGTATCCTCAACTAGCGATCTCTCAGACCATTTCGATCTAAATGGTATTAGAAATGACATTCGGGGTAATATTATAGAGATAAGCATCAATTACGGCGATCGCCGCCAGTGATGATATTACTGACTTTAGCAATCACATCAAATAATTGTGCAATCGAGTAAGTCGAGCGCACGAAGATGGAGGAGCAAAAAGAGCGTAACCAACACTGATATTGATGAGAGCGCAGAAGCTCGAAATTTGACGAGTCCAAACGATGCACAAAATAACTGCAACCTCTGAGTAGAGTTACAGCAAAAATAGTCAATATCGTGTCAGGAATCGGCTGTATTATCTAGTTTCGCGTCGCGCTCCAAGCGGATGTTGCAGAAACTTGCGTGCGATTTTAGCCGCTGTTGCGTCTCCACGAGCAAATTTTCTGAGGTTTGCAAGCCCATAAAATGCGGGAACGCTTCGCTGGAGTGGCAATCGAAGTTCTTGTTACTGGGGCAATGCCAATTCTTCGGACTAAAAATTTACAGGTCGATCGTTAGTTAGCAATAATTATTTAGATATCGATCTTCGAGTTGGAAGTCACGATCGATCCTAGTTGGCAATCCCAGTCTAATCGAATGTTTGGCAATATCTAGTAAATCGAAATCCATTGGTCTAACAACCACAGCCATCTGTCAAGTATAACTAGCCCACATCCCGATCGTTTACTATTGCTAAAATTGTCATTAAGAGTACCTTTGCCAAGTATGCCGTAAGTTAGCAGTACTACAAATTTAATAAATGAATATGTCACTGGGTGGAGGTAAATTAAACTATATGGAATTTTCGATCGCCACGTTGCTATCGCATGTTAGTCCTGAGAAGTTAGTTACCCCGAAAATATTAGAAAAGAAATTAGGTTGTGAAACCCCGTCAAGTGTCGAGCAGTTAGATCTAGCATTAGATTTGCTCGAAAAAATTGGCATCTTGACAAAAGAAAAGGGTAAGTATCGGCGCGAAATAACCGACCAAATTGTGGAGGCAAAACTCCGCTGTTCGAGTAAAGGTTTTTGCTTTGCCATCCAAGATGAGGAGAGTGCAGATGATATTTACATTCGCGAAAGTCACCTTAGCAATGCCTGGAATGGCGATCGAGTCTTGATTGAGGTCATCAAAGAAGGGACGCGACGGCGCAGTCCAGAAGGCTCTGTCAAGCTGATTTTAGAACGCGCCAACCCTTCGGTCTTGGCCAAAGTGAAGCGATTAGAAACAGGCGAATATCGCGCGATTCCATTGGACGATCGCTTGCTGTTCGAGCTAGCAGTAAACAATAATGGGGATAGCCCCAGTAACGGGCACGAGCGGATCGATCTCGACCAAATTCTCGATTATCTCGTCCATGTCGATGTGTTGCGCCATGCCATCGGCCAAGATTTACCGATCGGTAAAGTGGCTAGAGTACTAGGTACCACAGCCGAGTCGGCAGCAGATATCGATATTGTCACTTGCAAACACGACCTACACCAGACATTTTCCGCAGCAGTCGAAACGGCGGCAGCTAATATTGCTAGAGGATTTAAAGATCCGATTGCGGATAAACGCATAGATCTCACCCACTTACCAACAATTGCCGTTAGCGCAAACTCCGCACCCACAGATAGCGCGCTGACGATCGAGCATTTAGACGGCGAAATCTGGCGATTGGGCGTCCATATCGCCGATATTGCTAGCTACATTACCGCCGATGACAGACTCGATCGCGAAGCCAGAAAACGCGGCACCGCAGTATTTTTAGGCGAAAATACCATCCCCTTATTACCCGCCGCCGTCCATCAGACGTGCGGATTCGTACCCGGAGCCGAACGGCTGGCAATTTCGGTATTTTTATCCCTCAACGAGCGCGGTGAATCGATCGAATTTAATATTCAGCCGAGCCGCATCAGATTGGATTGGTTGCTCGATCCCGATCGGGTTGCCGCAGTATTAGCCGACGAACCCACCGAAATCGACCCTCAAACTGTCGAAATCATCAAGCCGATCTGGACTGTCATCGCCCCAGCTTTTCGAGCACAGCGGCGGTCTAGGGGTGGTCTGGAAGTAGATTTAATCCAAAAGCAAGCCCCCTTTGCCGATGAAGGGCGATTGGGAGTTATCTTCCTCGACGATCCGCAATCCCTGCTTACAGACGTGATGGTAATGGCCAATTATGCGATCGCCGTCCATCTCCAAGCTCTCCAGGTGCCAGGGATTTATGCCGTCCAACACAATCCCGAACTAGTCGAAGTCAACGATACGATCAAGTTAGCGATCAATCTGGGCTTAAATTTTGAAGGTGAAGTCGAAACCGAAGTCAGCGTTGCCGATTTGCAACGCCTGAGCCTGCAATTTCCCCAATCGCCAGTGCCGCAGGTACTCAATTATCTATTTAAGTCCCTACTCAAAACTACAGTGTATAGTACCAGCCCTGGTACCCACTTTGGACTGGCGATCGAAAATGGCTATACCCATGCTGTCTCACCACTGCATCGCTATCCCGATATCTTAGTCCAGCGCGTGCTGCACGAAATATTTGCCAACGGACGCGATCGCAAAACCTCCCGCGCCAAAGAAATAGTCAACTTAGGCAGTACCACCTGTCACGGTCAGATTACCTGGAACGTCTTCACACCAACGGTTCAACAAGAACTAGAAGCCCAAATTGCAGGCACGATCGCCCATCTCAACGATCGGACTAAAATCGCCCAAGATGCCGAAAATGACCTTGCTGGCTTGCAAAAAGCCGAGAAGATGAAAGCGCGGACTGGCGATATCTTCCAAGGCTTAATTACTGGCGTCCAATCTTACGGTTTCTTTGTCGAAATCGAAGACTCGCTCGTTGAAGGCTTGGTACACGTCAGCTCGCTCAAAGATGACTGGTACGAATTTCGTCCCCGCTATGCTTGCCTAGTCGGACGCAAAAATCGCACCTCATATCGTCTGGGCGATCGCGTCGAAGTCCAAGTCAAGAGCGTAGACTACTATCGCCAGCAAATCGATCTAGTCACCGTCACCAGCATGATGTCCGAAGCCGCCACCGATTCACCCACAGACGAAGCGGCTGAAGCTGAAGCTGAAGCGGAACAATTAGAATTACTACCAACAAACATGGAGGAAATTGCCGAAATAGAAGAATTTGAACCCTTCAGCGAAGAGTAGTAAAGATCGATGCTATTTTGTCGATCGCTAATTGCGATAACTACTCTCGATCGATATCGGTAAATTTAATATCCCCACCCCAGGTAGGGGCAATTCATAAATTGCCCCTACCTGCTTGGCTGAATGGGCACATTCAAATCCCAACTCCCAACTCCTAACTCCCAACTCCCCTTGAATAAACCCCTCATCCTCGGCGTCACTGGCGCATCCGGCTTAATCTATGCCATTCGAGCCGTTAAATATCTCCTCGCCGCCGATTATCAGATCGAACTAGTCGCCTCTAAATCTACCTACATGGTCTTTCAAGCCGAAGACCAGATCCGACTCCCCTCCGAACCAGAAGAACAAGCAGACTTCTGGCGCGAACTCGCTGGCGTCCCCACCGCTGGGAAACTCCGCTGTCACCGCTGGGGTGACGTAGGTGCCAACATCGCTAGCGGCTCCTATCGCACTCAAGGCATGATAATTATGCCGTGCAGCATGAGCACCGTGGGTAAATTAGCCAACGGACTCAGCGGCGACCTCCTCGAACGCGCCGCCGACGTCCAGCTCAAAGAAGGCCGTAAACTAGTAATAGTACCCCGCGAAACCCCATTTAGCCTGATTCACCTCCGCAATCTCACCGCGCTCGCCGAAGCTGGAGCCGCGATCGTGCCAGCCTGTCCCGCGTGGTATCACAAACCCCAATCGATCGACGATCTGGTTGATTTTGTCGTTGCTAGAGCCTTAGATCGTCTCGATATTGACTGTATTCCCATTAACCGCTGGAAGACTGATAGTTGATACCTAAGTTATTAGTTTTGAGTGAGGGGGAGAGGGGGAGACTGGGAGACGGGGAGACAAGGACGCTTGCGTTTAAACTTTCTATCCACTATTCACTATCCACCCATCATTAATTTATGAAAATCATCATCCTCCTACTAGTACCAATCTTATTAGGAATTGTGGTGGGATCGAATCTCTCGCCACTGATGACGGTAGTTATTCTCAATCAACCCACAGTATCGTTACCGATCGGGGTATGGCTGATAATTGCCATTGGAGTGGGGTTTTTGGCAAGCTGTCTGATGCAACTTTTAATCTCGATCGATAAGCGGCGGCTTTCGCGTCAGATTCGGCAATTGCAGTCGCGATTGCAACAGCAGGATGGAGATGTTTTTACTTATACCTCCTCTGAAACTGAAACATATTCAGTCGGCGACAAACCAGATCCGGCACCATCTGGAACCAGTAGATTTCGCAGTTATCGATCGACTGCTGCCGATCGTCAGGATCTGCGCTCCAGTCAGCCTTTTACACCACAAAATCGTGTCGATGACGCTGATGATTGGGACGAAAAACCAGCATCAAATCGTCAACTAGACTGGGAAGATTCTCCGCCACCCCGTCCCAAAAATGTTCGATCGAACATCGATAACTCACTAATTGATGACGATTCTCGCTTCATCTCTGAGCCAGAACGGCGGCACCGACAAGCTGACTTAGAGCCAGAAGATCGACCGCTAGAGCGCGATCGCGCCCAAACTAGTCGCGAAGTATACGATGCCGATTTTAAATTGATTCAGCCGCCTTATAAACAGCCGCTAGAAACTGAATTTGATGACGATCCGGACTCAGAAGATTTTGAGTACGAGCCAATCGATGATGATGACAAATCTACAGCTTCAGCCAAGCCAACATCGCCAAATCGCTCCAAACCTTCAAGCGATCTAGATGATGAAGATTGGGGCTTTGATTTTGACGATCGGGATACACCAGTGAGGGCAAATTAATGGCGATCGACATCAAATTCTAGCTAACTTTAAAATTAATTGGAACTATAATTATAATTAAGTGCATAATATACTAATATGAAGTGAGCTTCATCTTGGTGAATACATGAAGTAAAGTGTATATCTGCCAAAAATATCCGTCGTATCCACGAATTAAACTATGTCTAAAGTCGATTCCGTAGCAGAACCAACCATCCCTACAACACCACTGACTGGTAAAGCTTTACTTCAAAAAGTTAAAGAACTTTCACATCTGGCCAAACGTGAAACAGCAACACAGTGTGGCTATGTGAAAACTACCAAAGCTGGTGTGACCCGCACCGATCTGTCTGGATTTTACGATGCTGTGCTCACAGCCAAAGGAGTCAAACTTGACGAAACCAGTAGAGATAATCGCGGTAAAACCGCTACTTATAAGGCGACCGTTCACAAAAATGGTCAACTGTTGATTGGGGCTGCCTATACCAAAGAAATGGGCTTAAAAGAGGGCGATACTTTCAGTATCAAACTTGGCTACAAACACATCCATTTGGTTCAAGATAATTAGGTCGAACGATAGAAGCCGTATTAATTCACGACTTCTGTCGCTTACTTAGGAAATCTCAGGGCAGTGCTAGTAACTGTCCGATTTTTTGTGTTTAAATGCACCCCGATCGACTTCCAGTCAAAATTGCCGCAAGGCGATCGAATCGCACCTGCCAGCGTGACAAACCAGTGTCGCGATCTGGTTGGGATTGCGATCTTCACAGTATTAACTACTTAGAACTCCATTTGGTATATCTATTCTCTATCTATGCCATTCTATAGATGCAAACAGATACAAAGATAGATATTTTGAATGCATTGCCGCTCAAAAAAGATCGAGCGATCTCAATGTGCTAAGGCAGTGGCTCGATCGCCATTAACTTGGCAAAAGTACCAAGAACTTTACCCAGTAAAGCTAATAGGGCTAGTAACACGATCGAGAACACGCGCCAAAATTTAGAGCCGATCGCAAAATAGGGGCTATTCATGAATAGCCCCTATTTTACGATCGGCGATAATCCGCCTAAATCTAAATGTTATTCGCTGGTTATTTCCCTAGCAGTAGCCGATTTAGAGCGTTTAGTTCGTCCATGTTGGTAGCAACTAAAAGCTCAACAATTAAAATTGTATCTATAGTTACAATTTTAATTTTAGCTGTGGCACACTGCGCCAACGTCGCCTAAATACAATAGTTAGCTAATATCAACTTTGCATTGCGACAAGCGGTGACAGATCGCTGTAAGAATAAATAGCAACTTCGATGAGTTAACGAACGCGATCGACAATAAAATTGACGACCTCCGCCAACCCAGTTCCGAGTTTGAGATTAGTAAAAATAAACGGTTTAGCTCCACGCATCTTAATACTGTCGCGTTCCATAATGCCCAGATCGGCACCTACTTGAGCCGCCAAGTCGATCTTATTAATCACCAACAAATCTGACTTGGTAATGCCAGGGCCGCCCTTACGAGGGATTTTATCGCCACCTGCGACATCGATCGTGTAGATAGTCAGATCGACTAGTTCGGGACTAAAGGTCGCCGCTAGATTATCGCCACCACTTTCGAGGAAGACAATATCTAAATCTGTAAATTGGCGTTCTAATTGTTCGATCGCGGCAATATTCATCGAGGCATCTTCCCTGATGGCAGTATGGGGACAGCCGCCAGTTTCGACACCGATAATCCGTTCGGAGTCTAGAGCCTGACTTCTGACTAGAAATTGAGCGTCTTCTTGCGTGTAGATATCATTGGTAACTACGGCTAATTGATAGCGATCGCGTAGCTGCTTGCACAAACCATCGAGTAATGCAGTTTTACCGGAACCAACAGGGCCTGCAATGCCAACGCGGAGGGGATTCATAATTTAGAGGGTAGAGGGTAGGCTTTAGGCTTTAGGCGTTAGGCGTTAGGCTTTAGGTTTTAGGTTTTAGGCTTTAGGCTTTAGGCAACAGTCTAAAAAAACTAGAATTTAGTGTAGATTTCTGGTTACCCACAAGGGGCACCCCTACAGATCGATTGTGTAGGGGTGCCCCTTGTGGGTACCCGGAGGTTGTCACAGTAATAGGATCTACGCATAATGGCAAGATCTGAGGTTACTTAGATTCTTGCGCGCATTGTTCTTCAGGACAGGATACAGTGATTTGACCGATCGCGGCACGATTGTCGTACTTTTGAGTTTTGAGATATTCATCATTACTTTCGGGATAGTCGCCCGCAAAAGCTCGCTTGCCGATTGGTTTGGGACGAAATGCCAAACCGCTGGGTTGCTGGTTAAAATTAATAAACTCGTGAGACTCGTTTTCTTTGCTTAGAGTTAGAGTCGCACCACCATAAACCGTGGCAGCTTGTTTGATGGGCGTACCGGGGCCGACACCTTGCTGCGTGCGGTAGCTAGGATTATCCGTCATCAAATGTTGAATCCGATCGGCATCGCCAAAATTAGTTCCAGCCGGGTAGGGAATATAGTATTGTACCGTTCGGCCTTTGGTAACGGCGATCGCGTCAAAACCCTCAATAAAGTTAGTTTTGACTGGAAAATTGTAGCCAGAACCAATTTGTGATTTTAGATCCCCAAAGGTCATACCAATCTTGGCTGCACCAATGCCGACTGGGGTTATTTGCCGATTTGGATCTGCGGTAGTTTTGAGGGGAGAAAGTGGCTCTGGCTTGGGGTTGGCTTTGATAGCAATCTTGGGTGGAACGGTTTCAATAGGTATTGGAATCGCGACTGGGGTAGGTTGTGGGTAGAGAGATGTTGGGAGTTCGGAGATCGTCGTTTTCGAGGGTTCTTGTGTCGGTTTGACTTTGGTGTCCCCAATGCTCGGTGTCGGCGTTGGCTTCACTGTTGGAGTAAGAGTCGGCGCGATCGTCACAGGCGATGGTGCCACAGGTGTAACTATCGGTGTCGGCGCAACCACCGCAGTCGGTGGCGGGTTTTTCTTGCCACATGCGGTTAATATCCCGATCGATAATAGACAGATGCTGAGGTAAATTTTTTGTTTCATCTCTACATACCTATCTAGATAACTAACTTTTAAAACATTTTATATATCGATTTTACCTCTAGTAAGCAACTGATAACCACTGGCAAATGACAGCATTGCTATACAAAATGTCCATAGACTCGTTGGTTTTAAGATGACACCACCACTTAAAAAGACCAGGATAATGCCAAGAGCGATGAAAATCCAGCCAAAGTTCCCCGTTTGTCGCCGCCAAAATGTCAGCGAACTAATTCCGGCAAGCAATGCTAGCACCGAAACCGTCGCCGATGTTTTGTGCCACCAGCTATAGTAGATAGTGACGAACATAATGTCCCGACCTAAAAAATAAATACTGGCAATGATTAATGCCAACCCAATAAATCTAGCCATCGTAATTCCTACTATTTGAGCGATCGAGATTTCACTACCACAACTAGAAATCTGCTGCCGATCGCGATCGAATGTCAATCGCGCAGTTAGCCAGTCTTATCGGCGGTTGAAGTAAGCGTACCCAAATGTTCGCTCTAAGCAGTCAGCTCATCAATGCAACAAGAGCATCACGTTCGAGATCGCGATCGGAAACTCAAATAAAATCGCTATACCTCTACCCACTACGCACTATCCACTATTCACTATCCCCTATCCCCTATCCCCTATCCCCACTAGTGAAATTAGTCATCGTCATCATTAGCATCGTCAGTTTGCTAATACTAGAAAATAAGTTTCCCTTTTTCCCATATAAAACTCCCCTCCGATCGAGAATCGTAAATAATTTTGAGTTAGGGTCGATAAACTCGATCGTGTCTAGTTTGTTCGCGCTCGCGGTCGCCCGCACGATCGATTTACATTCGACTGCTGGTATTCTTTCTACGCTGCCATCGCCTATTATTGCGGGTGGGTTATCCTTTCTAATTCTCGATCTCTACATGTATTTTTGGCATCGGATGATGCATACGATTCCGATCGCCTGGAGATTTCATTTAGTACATCATACCGATCGCCAGATGAATGTATCTACTGCCTATCGCTTTCATCCGATCGAAATTATCGGTTCGAGTATTCCCAAATTATTTCTAATTTGGTCGCTAGGAATTTCTAGCAATTTTGTATTAATTTACGAATTGGTATTTACCGCGATCGTCGCGCTCCATCACAGTAATTTTGCACTGCCCCCAGCGATCGATCGAGCATTAGCCTATATCATTCTGACTCCACATTATCACCGCATCCATCACTCGCAAGTTGTCGCTGACACAAATTCCAACTATGCTAGCGTGTTTATTTGGTGGGATCGTTTATTTGGGACTTATCGCGATCGTCAGAACATGCAAAACATCCAACTCGGCATCAGCGAAGAAAGCGGCGAGTTAAACTTGCTCCTGTCCCTCATATTGCCGCTGCCAAATAGTAAACCCTAATCCCTTCTACCACTTATCATATAACTTAGGCTTCTTATCAGGATTTAAGGATTTACGGGATTTGTGGGATGAGGTTATCGGTGCTGATAGTGTCTTCAAACCCCTCAATCCTAAAGCCACATCAGGATTTAAGGATTTACAAGATTGGCCGGATGAGGCTATCGGTGCTAACCTATATCTCCTATCCCCTAAAGCCTAAAGCCTAAAGCCTACTCCCTCATTTCGCGATCGAGCATCCAGAAAGTATGAGTAATCCCGATCCAGCCACCACCGATCCCACTACTGCCGCCCCAGCATCTTTAGATATAGAACGCGCTAGAGCGAGCTTACAGCAAAGTTTATCTCGATATGCTGCCACAAAAGTCGGGGAAGTTTCACCCAGCTTGCAGAGCGATTTAGATACCTTAGCGTACACATTGACCAAACTAGAGCAGACTAGTTATAGTATTGCCGTATTTGGCATGGTCAGTCGCGGCAAATCAGCAGTCCTCAACGCGCTGATGGAAAAAAACATCTTAGAAATTGGCCCCCTCAACGGAGTTACCCGATTTCCGCGATCGATCCGGTGGTCGCCAGATGGCATCATGCAAGTCGATTTAATCGATACGCCTGGTTTAGATGAAATCGACGGCGAAGCCCGTGCCAAAATGGCCGAAGAAGTCGTGCGGCAAGCCGATTTAATCTTATTTATTATCGCAGGCGATATCACGCAATTAGAATATCAAGCATTGTGCGAATTGCGCCAAGCTCACAAGCCGCTATTACTAGTATTTAATAAATCCGATCTCTATCCAGAACAAGAACGTCAGAGCATCTATCAACAATTACAAAATTTAAGCGGCGATACTGCTAGTGATGAATTATTGCAGCGGCTACTATCGGCAGATGAAGTCGTGATGGTCGCCGCAGACCCGACCCCGATTCAAGTTCGGATCGAATACCCTGACGGCACAAAAAAGTATGAATGGGAAAAACCCGAACCCCAAATTGCACCCCTAAAGCAGAAAATTCAAGAGCTAATCGCCCGTGAAGGTCGCTCTTTATTGGCAATCAATGCATTAGTACAAGCGCGTTCGGCTGAAGAAAATTTGGCAAAAATTACATTAACCAATCTGCGATCGGAAGCAAATGCTTTAGTCTGGAAATTTGCACGGTATAAAGCGATCGCAGTTGCTGTCAATCCGATCGCAATTTTTGATGTTTTGGGTGGTATATTTATCGATTTACTACTGATTGGCTCGCTTGCCAAGTTATACAATCTACCGATGACCAAATATGAGTTCAAAAAGTTATTCAGCGGGATTTTATTTAGTAGTGCGAGTTTATTGCTAGGGGAATTAGCCACAGGTTTAGTCTTTGGCGTGGGCAAAACAGCCGCACTCATCGGTGGTACCTTCAACTGGGCGATTCTACCTGGATATTTAGGTGCGGGAGCAATTCAAGGCGCGATCTCTGGTTATGGTGCCTATATGGTTGGTAGAGCCGCTCAAACTTATTTGGCAACTGGTTCGACTTGGGGTCAATTGGGCGCAAATACCGTCATTCAAGAAATTCTCGATCGAGTCGATGATGCCACCATTATTTCACGATTGCGCGATGAATTATTACCCACGCCACCAACGCCGGAAGCTGCGAGTGAGAAGGTGAGTGAGTAGTGGATAGTGGATAGTGAATAGTGAATAGTGAATAGTGAATTTGGACGCAAGCGTCCCCCCGTCTCCCCGCTCAAAAATAACCTACTATTCCTGTAGACCAATAAAATCACTAATTACTTTACTGATGCCACTAGTCACTCTGGCTAGCTTGTCAAAGTCGATCTTGTCGATCGAATCATCCATTGTATGGTAATAAGGATAGCGAAAAGGCGCGGTATCGGTAATCATCACAGCTTGATAACCCTGCTGCCAAAACGACCAATGGTCCGACCAGCCGACACCCTGAATCATACTAGGTAACGCGACACCTTCAGATGGGAATTTAGCTTGAGCGCGGAAGGAGCGAACCGTATTGCGGAGCAATTCTCGCGAATCGATATTAGATATAAACCCGATAAAATTGCCTTGAGTCGGATACAACAAGCTCAATGGAGGTGGATATTTTTGGGTATTAGCTTTATCGCTGAAATACCCCAATGTCTCCAAACTAAACATACCCACGATCTTATCGCCGCGTTGTTTGGCTGCTTGAGCATAGACGACACTACCCATGTTTTTCGTCCAAAAGAAAGGCGGCTCTTCATTGGTAAATTCTACAAATCTAATCGTGCGTAGAGGTTTAGTCCCAACGAAAGATCTGGCCAAACTCAATACAGCCGCCGCACCCGTCCCATTATCATTCGCGCCAAGACTCGTAAAAGCACTGTCATAATGTCCGCCAATAACCAGGATTTGCTCGGCAAGACTGCTCCCAGGAATTTCAACTTCGAGGTTGCTAAAAGTTTTGCCATCGACGGTGTATTTCTGCTCTTTAACGGTATATCCTGCTGTCGCTAATTCTTGGCTAAGGAAATCTTTAGCAGCGACGAGATTTGAATAATTTCCACTATTTCGACGGCCAATCTTGGTAGCGAGCGTCTCGACATCACGCTGAAGACGATCTTTTAGTTCGATCTCGCTAGCACTCAACGGCGGTAAGGCTTGCCGATAACTCTCCCCTGGCATCCATACCATCAACGACCATCCAAATACCAGGAGGGAGACAATAATAATGGCGAGGATGGTTAATCTTTTGAGAGCCGCACTATCGATTAGTTTGAGTTGAAATTTCATCGCAGATTCGATCGATACCGCAAAATTTTATTTAACATAGAGCAGGGATTTAGCGAAGTTCGATCGCACAGGCGACCTGTCCACGATCGATACCCAATTCTCAATTCTCAATTCTCAATTCTCAATTCATTTAAATAGCGTCGGTGCTGCGGTATGTAATAAAGATAAAACTCCATCAGCAATTAATTGTACCGCGATCGCTAAAATAAAAAATCCCAATACCCGATTGAGCGCGCCCATGCCATTCCGTCCCAACAGCGACAATAACGTCTCTCCCAGCACCAGACAGACATATAGCAAAGTACCAAATAATACAATCCCGATCGCACAACCGAGATAATCGCCCCATTGAGTCATTCTCGCCGATAGCCCGATAATAACACCGATCGAGCCAGGGCCTGCAATCAGTGGCGTCGCCATCGGCGTAAACGAAACATCCTCTTTTTCGGCTCCCGCTTTCTGCTCGGCATCCATCAATCGCGGTTTGCTAGCAACCAATTCCCAAGCCGCATTACCGACTAATAAGCCACCCGCAATTCGCAACACATCTAGCGAAATCCCAAAAAATTCTAGAATCGCCCGTCCGCCAACTAGAAAGACAGCCAAAATCAAAACGACATCAATAGCAGTCCGTTGAGCTTGTTTGCGCCGCTCTTGACGGCTATCTGTGGCTGTCAAGCTATAAAATATCGGTACGGCACCGATCGGGTTGGCAATCGGAAATAATGCCGCTAATGTGCCGATCGCGTAGTTTAATATTGCAGATGTCATCAGTCAAGGGTGAGGGGACAGGTAGTGGATGGGTAGATGGACAGGGAGATGCTTGCACCCAAATTCACTATTGACAATTCATCTCTACTTTCTACTCTATACATTCTGCCTTCGTTAAGCACGATCGATTAGATGTGGTCAGCAAGCTCTAGTAACTAATGTCGCGTAGCCCACCAGCAAAATTTTGATTCAACAAGACTTTATATTTTGTAGGGTAGGCACTGCCCACAAACACCATTTTTGATTTAACAAGACAAATATTTGGGGTGCTTAACATCGATTAATAAGACACACTTTGCGATGAATTATTCAAGAGATTAGTCAATCGATGAAAATAGTTCAAACTCTTATTACTTCTGTTTTAAATGTTATGTTGGCAGTGCCCACCCTACTTTTCTACGTCTCTGGCACTGCTATTTCTTCAGGTAAAACCACTCTGTTGAACTATCTCAAGGTAAAGAGGTTGGTGAATCTAGCCTAATTGACTCAAAACAGACAGTAACTTCATTATATGGGCTGCAAAGTGCTGATATTATTTCTGATTCTATCTCATCGATTTCTTTCTGGTCAACTTCTGTAATTTCATCATCAAAACAACACTTGACTTTTATAGTGACACCATCAGCAATTACCTGTATTCCTCTTATTCTAGAATCTATTTTACCCAGAAATGCATGAATCAAAGAAAGCAGCAATGTAATTCCAAGAGCGTTATCATTCATGGGTTATCTTTTAAATAGGTTAGCAGAAACAATATGAGTTCCTTTTTTACTGTAGATCGTCTGTCCATAGCGGCCGTAAGGTGGGCACTGCCCACCACTTCAAGTCAAGATATAGCAGGGATTTAAGTCCATTTTATAATCAATCGATTTCGGTAAGTTCGATCGCTATTTATTAGCTCGATCGATAGCTTCGGTGATGTTATTAGATCGCGATCGGAAAGAGCGGAGCGATCGCATTTAATATACTACTCGATCGTGAAAACTCAACTAGATCGATAGTTAATATTGTAATATTTAGAGGTAAATACCATGAGCATTTTGCAATGAGAACCTGCTTATCAAAAGCGAGTCAAAGAACTCCAAGCCGAAGGCGAAGCCAGAGGCGAAGCTAGAGGCAAACTAGAAACAGCAAAAAAACTCTTATCGGCTAAATTTGGCACAATTTCACCAGAAGTCGAAGCCAGATTGACGAGCATGACGGCGGACAATTTGGATGACTTGCTGATTAAATCTTTGGACTGGAGTACTTCAAAGTCTCTATTGGAATATTTAGGTATGACGATCGATTAAATATTGCCAGCAAGCTGTAGCAATTTGCCACTCTTCTTGGGTGTGAATGGCAAGCAATCTGACTGACGATCGATCGGTGGCTAGATCTCGATCGGGTGGGATAGAAGTATTATTGAGATCTGGGTCGATTTCTACACCTAAAAAAGCTAATTTTGCGGCCACAGCAGACCGAATTTTGGCTTGATGTTCGCCCACTCCGCCAGTGAAAATGAGGGCGTCTAAGCCGCCTAAAGCTGGCACTAGAGCCGCAATTCTGGCTGTGAGTCGATCGATATACATATCTAGGGCTAGTTTGGCGCGCTCGTTACCGGAATCGATGGCTTTATCGATCTCGCGCAGATCGTTAGATACTCCCGAAACGCCTAATAAACCCGACTCAAAATTCAATACTCGATCGAGTTCTTCAATTGTATATTCTCCTTCGCGTACCAAATGGAGAATTATTCCTGGATCGATCGAGCCGCACCGCGTCCCCATCATCAAGCCATCTAGCGGTGTAAACCCCATCGTTGTCTCGATACATCGTCCGCCTGTCACCGCAGCCAGGGAACAACCATTGCCTAAATGACAACTAATTAAGCGTAATTCCTGGAGATCTCGCCCTAATAGCTCTGCTGCGCGGCGGGTACAATACTCATGGCTGATGCCATGAAAACCATATTTTCTAATCCCCCGCTTCAACCATTGATAGGGGACGGGATAAACATACGCTACTGCTGGCAAATCCCGATAAAAAGCCGTATCAAATACGGCTAGTTGGGGGATATGAGGGGATAATTGTTCGATCGCTTCAATTCCCATTAAATTAGCAGGGTTGTGTAGCGGTGCGTAAATCGATAATCGATCGATTTCTGCTTTAACATCCGTTGTGATTGGGGTTGGTTGGCAATATTTTTCGCCGCCATGAACGATCCGATTGCCGACAATATCGATCTGCGCCATATCTTGAATTACCTGAGTTTGGCCCTTACTCAGATAAGCTAATAAGTCGTGGATATCTGCCCTTCGATTAGCTTGCGTTCGTTCTTCCTCGATCGTATTATCCGCAGTTTTAGCCTGGATTACTGCCGCACCAGTGGAACTCCAATCAATTTTTCCCGTCCATATTGGTACGGCTGGCTCTAAGGGCAAGTTGTCCTGTCTCAATCGATACAAACTAGATTTAAAACTACTCGACCCAGCATTCAGTACTAAGATATCGATTGAATTAGTTAACATTTAATCTACCGAGCTTAGAGAGAATAGTGGATAAGCTGTCTGACATTTAGAGCGCAGATTTAATTCTGCCTTCTGCCTCCGATTAACTAGCAGATTAAATATCTAACACCTTAGAACGCACACAACCATAGATAAAACCATAGATATTGTCTATTAAAATCTATCTTTCGACCGATTGCGATCTCACTCTAATGGTAGGCTCGATCGAGACATAAAAAAAGGAAGTCTAACCTTCCTCTGGGATTATTATCGATACCTATTGAACTCGATCGCTGACTGGCAATATTATTAGGGCACATCCTCGTTACCTGAAATATCAATCGAACCAACATTCGATAATTTGTCTGTGCTTAGACGATCGTCGGTGCTGCTTGCACATAGTCTTGGATGATTTCTACCGAATGAATCGTACCCACCTCGATCGTTCTTTGTGGTGGCTTGAATTGAAGATTTAAATACAGGGAGCAAGCCAGCGCGACTGCCAAAATCACTTTTTCAAACATCTTCGCTGCTCCTCCTTTCGTTTACATGTAGTTACTTTATGTTTAAGCTTCTAGATCTTAATTATGGCACGGCGATTTGCAGCGACTGTAATCTACGTCACGAAAAGCTAAGTTTCAACATCAAAATTGACCATTAGATAAAAATCTTAATTTGAGCTTTAGATTTGTGCGCTCGATCGCAGCGATAAAGATAGAGAGCGGCTATATTGATGGCTGACGGAGTTTTCGATACTGTAATTGCAAGATATCGGCAGCTACATATAATTCGGCATTAAGATCGGTGGGGATAATTTGGGGACGTTGGGATTCGACGATCGGTCTGTCTTGCTCGAAGATTTTTATCGTGCGATTGTAGGCGTCGCGGTCTGCCCATTTACCTGTAAAAAAGTTCCGAAAATTAATCCATTTACTAACAGTTGTATGCAAGTCGATCGGAATATGTGCCGTCCAAATTGTGAGTTGGCCAAAGGGTAAATAAACTTCTAAAAATGTCAGATTGGGTAAGAAAAAGCCCGTGCGAGTTTTAATTGGTGAGCGTTCGCCTCTGACTAAAAATTTCCATAAACCTTTTGGAGGTGTAGCCGACAAATATACTGTCGCACTAGCACCATCGGGATAATTTTCGATTTGTAAATCTTGGATTTCTGGTCGATCGGGATTGCCAAAAGCTCCAGAATGAACGAATGGTGCGTGAGCAAAATCTAGGCCATTTTCGAGGACACGCTCGTAATTAGCATTCCAATAAAATTCACCTTGAATCGATCGTATTGCATCAGATTCGAGCTGGGGAAAGTTGGGGATCGTGGGTATTTCTCCAGCCATCTCATCGCCTAAAAATAGCCAAATCCACCCGTATTTCTCGCCGACGGGATAAACAGCCATTTTTGCTGGTTTGGGGATCGTCGCGGTGGCGGCTTGAGATGGGATTTTGCTACAAGTACCATCAGTTTGGTATTGCCAGCCATGGTAGGGACAGACGATACAGTCGTTTTCGATCCAACCATTGGCGAGAGCCGCACCGCGATGGATACAGTTATTATCGATCGCCCGAATGCGACCGTCGGCTGTACGATACAGTACTAATTCTCGATCGAGAATTTTTAATAATTTGGGGCTGGTACCGATTGCATTACAAAATTCGACAGCATACCATAAGTTTTTTGACATATTATCTGATTAAATGATGATGGGTTTAACTAAGAGCGAACTGGGCAATCGTTGGGGATCGATCGACATTAAAGGCGCGATCGAATCAGCTCTACTTTGAACGATCTCAGCAGTTTCAACGCTCGTGCGGATCGCCAACAAGTTGGTTATATTGATGACACACACAAACTTCTTCAATCGGTAATTAACTATGACAGATCGATCGAAAATCATTGTTCTCGATGACGACCCTACCGGATCGCAGACGGTTCATAGTTGTCTGCTCTTAACGCAGTGGGATGTACCAACATTGAAGTTAGGATTGGCCGATACCGTGCCGATTTTCTTTATTTTGACAAATACGCGCGCACTCGCACCCGATCGCGCTGCCGCAGTTACCAGAGAAGTATGTCAAAATTTAAAAGTCGCCTTAGCCGAAACGCAGGTCGATGACTTTATCATTGTCAGTAGGTCGGATTCTACCTTGCGCGGACATTACCCGATCGAGACGGATGTCATTGCTGCCGAATTAGGCGGTTTTGACGCTCATTTCTTGATGCCAGCCTTTTTTGAAGGCGGCAGAATTACGCGCGATAGCATCCATTATCTCCTAGTAGATGGTGTCGAAACTCCAGTCCACAAGACTGAATTCGCCCGCGACTCGGTATTTGCCTTCAGCCATAGTTATTTACCCGATTACGTTGCCGAAAAAACTCAAGGCGAAATTCCTGCCGATCGCGTGGTGCAATTTTTGCTTGCTGAGGTGCGCAACGGTAGTTTAGATCGCTTGATGCAGTTGGAGCGCAACCGTTGTTGCGTCGTCGATGGCGAACGCCAATCTGATTTCGATCGATTTGCCGCCGATATTCTCACCGCCGTCAGTCAGGGCAAAAAATTCCTGTTTCGCAGCGGTGCCAGTATTTTGACTTCGCTCGCTAATTTAGGCCCCCAACCCATCCCTGCAACGGAGATGTCCAAATACGTCCGCGAGGGCAAGCCAGGGGCAATTATCGTCGGCTCCCACGTCCAAAAAACTACCGATCAATTAGCCAAACTGCTCGAAGCTCCAGGAATCGTCGGCGTCGAAATCGATATCTCGCAACTAATCGGCGACAATGCCACGATTAGAGCGGGATTGTTGGCTGCGATCCGCGATCGCATCGAGACTATTCATGCCGCCGGAGACACCCCCGCCATCTACACCAGCCGCCAAGAACTCACCTTCAACAGCATCCAAACCAGACTGCAATTTGGCGAAGCAGTATCCGCACTCTTAATGGACGTTATTCGCTCTCTACCGCACGATATCGGCTTTTTGATTAGTAAAGGTGGGATCACTTCTAACGACACCCTCAGCAAGGGTCTAGCCCTATCTACAGCGCGATCGATCGGCCAGATCCTCCCCGGCTGTTCGGCGATCGTCACTCCCGCCAATCATGCTCAATTTCCCAACCTCCCCGTCGTCCTCTTCCCCGGCAACGTCGGCGACGCCGATGCCTTGGCGACGGCTTATTTGCGCTTAGTTGGGAGCTGACGGGGTGGATGGATGGATGGATGGGTGGATGCTTCGACTTCGCTCAGCAACAGGGTGGATGGGTGGATGGGTGGATGAGTGAATGGGAAGTGAGAAACTAGCAAATGCAGTTCTAAAGCCTAAAGCCTAAAGCCTATCCCCTATCCCCTATCCCCTATCCCCTAACAAGGTATTATTGTTCAAACGAGCTAATCATTAAATCAATCAGCTAATTCATAATTGTTATGACAGAAGGCGATCTCAAACCTGAGTACAGACCTGGATTAGAAGGAGTTCCTGCTGCCAAATCGAGCATCAGTTATGTTGGTATTCAAACCACCGAGAGCGGCAACAAAGAAGGTGTTTTGGAATATCGGAGTATCCCCATCCAATCGTTGGCTGCAAGCAGTAACTTTGTGGAAACAGCCTTCTTACTGATTTGGGGCAGATTGCCAACTCAGACCGAACTGACGAACTTCTCGACCGAAATCTATTCCCATCGCCGGATCAAGTATCGGATTAAAGACATGATGAAGTGTTTTCCCGAAACTGGACATCCGATGGATGCACTGCAAGCTTCTGCCGCTGCTTTGGGCTTATTCTATTCGCGCCACGCGTTACCCAATCAAGACTATGCCCGTCAAGCCGTAATTAGATTATTGGCCAAAATTCCGACGATGGTCGCCGCATTTCAACTGATGCGGAAGGGGAACGATGCCGTACTACCGCGCGACGATCTGGATTATGCCGCCAACTTCTTGTATATGTTGACCGAAAAAGAGCCAGATCCGATCGTGGCTAAGGTGATGGATGTGTGCCTGATTCTCCATGCCGAGCATACGATGAATGCTTCGACCTTCTCTGCGCGCGTCACTGCCTCGACTTTAGCCGATCCTTACACGGTAATTGCCTCGGCAGTAGGTACCCTGGCTGGCCCCCTCCACGGTGGTGCCAATGAGGAAGTGATTTTGATGTTGAAGCAAATCGGTACGGTGGCAAATGTACGTCCATACGTGGAGCAGTGTCTAGAGTCAGATCCTAAGTACAAATTTATGGGTTTCGGGCATCGCGTCTATAAAGGAGTCAAAGACCCGCGTGCAATGATTCTTCAGGATTTAGCCGAGCAACTATTTCAGAAATTTGGCTACGATCCATACTATGATGTCGCTTTAGAATTAGAGCGCGTGTTAGAAGAATATTTAGGCCCGCGCGGCATTTATCCTAATGTCGATTATTATTCGGGCTTGGTTTATCGCAAAATGGGCATTCCCGCCGACTTATTTACGCCCGTTTTTGCGATCGCACGAGTAGCTGGCTGGCTGGCACATTGGAACGAACAACTCGAAGCAAATCGCATCTACCGACCGACTCAAATCTACACGGGCGAACATCAGCAGCCGTATATGGCGATTGGGGATAGGGAATAGGGCATAGGGATTAGGGGATAGGGAATAGGGGATAGGCTTTAGGCTTTAGGCTTTAGGCTTTAGAATTGCGTTCTCTATTCTCTCACTCCCAGTCCCCCCGTTTCCTCGTCCCCCCGTCCCCCCCGTCCCCCCCGTCCCCTCTGCCCCCCTCTCCCAGTCCCCCAGTCCCCCCGTCCCCTCGTTCCCCAGTCTCCTCAATGAACACCGTCCTCACTTCCACCTTCATCCTCACGCTCCTGCTTGCGGTGGGGTTATTTTTCTTCATTCGTGCTTCGACTAAGGATCGAATCGAGCAAATGGTTTTAGAGACGAACGAATCTGAAGCAGCTTTATTACCGCGATTGGAAGCGTATTTTACAGATCGAGCTTACCGGATTGCAGCGGTCGATCGCGATACCGAGATTGTGACTTTCGAGGGCGTCGTGCGTCCGAGTGTGTTTCTCACCGCGCTGCTGACTGCTTTAGCTGCTATTGGTGCTTTGAGCTTGTCTCTGGTGTTATCGATGTTGTTACCGGATTTTGGTAAGCTGTTCTTGCTCTTACTCTTGTTTGCACCCGTGGCTGGCTGGTTTTATTGGCAAGGCTCGGCGCGAACCGAGCAAGTTCGGCTCAAGGTTGAAGTTTCCGAGGCTACACCACCCCTAACTTCGATTAAAATTAGCGGACATCGGGATGAATTAGCTGTATTTCAATCTGCATTGAAATTAAGTGTCCGTGAAGATATAGAATAAAAAAAGCACCCAAATCCGATCGATCTGAGTGCTTGCTTACAAAACAATAGAGATTTTATTTCCAGAAAGTCAGCTAGCTAGTAGGTACTGCTGCCAACAGTCAATAGTTGTTGACTTTCTGTTTCTGGTTCTAGCGATCGCAGACTAGGGAATAGAAAATGGTTCTCTTCGACGTATTGTGCGCCAAATAAACCTTTTTCTGCCCAGAAATAACGATCTGTCGTGTGTTCGTTGCGTTTCACCAACAAGAGTGCTGGGGGATGGATACCTTCAGATAAGATATACTTCCGTGCAGCAGTAACAGGTTTATCTTCGCCACTTTCAATACTGAACTGTGGCACCTGCTCCAAAATTCTTCGCCCTTCTTGACGTCTCCGACTCTTCCGTTTGCGTCTTCTAGCCAACCGTCTTACCTCCTCTTTGGTTCAGACAGATGTAATGCCTGTTACAAAAGCCGTCGCTATTCTATCCGCTTCATCCTAAAAACTCAAGCCCCTCCTAAATACCCTTTTAATCCGCTCAAATCCACTAGTATAAAGAAAAACTAAAATTTATAGATGGTTTTGAGGGCAAAATATTTTAATAATCTTAATAATTCTTTACACGATCGGGGATTAGAATCTCGATGTGCCTACAAGAGGCTACGCCAACGAGTGGGCTGCTGTCGCTAACTTATGCCAATCGTGGCAAAATAGGTGAATAGCAGCTACAAATATCGTAGCTGGGTTAAATTGACAACACCCCACGCATAAATAAGCAACGATCGTGCCTACACCTGCGAGTTCGGAATTCATGTCTTTATGTCGCGCACAGTTACGACTGCTAGCCGAAGGCTTGGGTGCGAGCCTGAGCGTCGTGTACATGACCCAAGAACTAGAAGGCGGTGGGGAGTCAAAATTATTGCCGCTGGTAGTCTATCCCGAAGCTGGGGGCGGCTGGTCGGAGGTAATGAATCAAAAAATATCCGATCGCTCTGTGCTCTTGACACCATCTGTCGCAACAGAACCAAACGCCAATCGAGCGAACGAAGCAGACCGCCACCGCCGCGACACCACAGCAGAATCCGCTAGGCAACTAGCCGACAGAAATAGTCAACCGATCGCATTCGCCCCGCTACAATCGCCAGAGAGAGCTGTGGAGGAAGAGCGAAGCAAACGACATCAATTGCTCTTACCACTGGTGTCTGAGGGGACGATACTGGGGCTGCTAGCGACCACTCGCGAAACTCAACCTTGGAACTCGCTCGAACAAACCGAAATCAAGCATATCGCCCAAACGATCGCGCTAGCGGGCATTATCGATCGCAAGCATAATTGGCTGAGGCTCGAATTGCAACAACAGCAGCAATTGCAACTTCAACAACAAAATCTTTTACACAATTTATTGCACCAACTCCGCAATCCACTTACTGCAATTCGGACATTTGGTAAATTATTAATCAAACGTTTACAGCTCGGCGAAACCGATGGCGGGTTTGCCAATAGTATCGTCCGTGAGAGCGATCGCTTGCAAGAACTGTTAATTCATTTAGAAAATGCGATCGATCTGCCCTTAATTAAGGATGAAGACTCTAAATCCGATTGGATTAAACCACTGCCATCGAGTCAGCAAGAGGCGAATGTTTCTAATGCCAATTTATTACTGCCCGATGCCGCTTTTCGGGTCGAATCTTGTCAATTAACAGATGTACTCGACCCTTTAATTACCTCGGCTGAAGCGATCGCTCAAGATCGTAATTTAACCTTTTACACGCACATTCCGCGCGATTTACCATTAGTTCAAGCGCATCCAGCCGCCTTACGAGAAGTATTGAGCAATCTAATCGATAATGCCTTAAAATACACACCCACTGGTGGCGAAGTAGATGTCGATGTCGAGCTAGTCGCCACTGCAATCGATCTAGCAGACGCACCCCAACCCGCACGCATCCAAATCTGCATTCGTGACACTGGCGTGGGAATTCCCGCGCAAGATTTGGATAAATTATTTACCCGCCATTATCGTGGTGTCCAAGCGCAAGGAAGTATCGCTGGCACTGGATTGGGACTCGCGATCGCTAAAGAATTGGTCACGCATATGAATGGTAAATTAGAAGTAGCAAGTCCTCCCCCAGGTGGAGATCGCGGTACGGAATTTATGCTGTGGTTGCAATTGGTGAATGGTCAATAGTTAAATTAATTGATAATCGGGCGTTACTGGATTCTCTTGCACAGAGGCTTCGCCAACGAAGTATGAAAAGCTAGAGAGGATAGCGGGGAGCGGGGAAAGAAATGGTTTGTTAATTTCTGCCGCATAGTACTAGTCTCCGGCGTTGCTGATTTCAGGTATAATTCCTTACTTTGGCAATCTCTTCTCCCCGCCTTCCTGCCTAGCCTTTCAGACATCAATCCAGCAACGCCGTCTCCCTTACCTCCATTTACTAACAAACTCCGCCCCCTTGTCTCGTCCGTGACGATAGACAGCAACCAAGCCATCGGGTGTAGCCTTGGTAAAATCAACACCCAATTCTTTGAGATGGACATCGGGGCGGATGACATGAATGGGAACGCCACGCAGGTGACTGGGAATCGCTTCGATATGAAACATATCTCGATACATCATCCCTGGTTCGTTGGAAATGGCGATCGTTTCTTGGTAACCCTCTGATACCATGGCCAGTACCGGACACAGACAGGTATAAGCCGCATCTACATAAGGTTTGCCATCGATCCACGCTGGAATCTCCCAAGCGTGCATAATTCGCGAGGAAGCATAAGCCACAGCCGGATAGTTATTGGGTGTAATGCGCTGGTGAGCGTCGAAGTGGTGGGTACTAAATAGAGTAAAACGTAAATTGGTATCTACCCAACTGCGATCTTTCTGAACTGATGCTCGTAATAAGCGTTTGCCTAGATCTTGAGCCAGATGAGTTTGGGTGTGAGCTGCGGCGGTGGGGTTAATAACCGCATTAGTCGCGATAAATAAAGTTGGTGTCTGGGGTTGATAGAGATCTTGGCGTAACTGCTTGCTAAAAACGCGAATCCCACGCTGGACTACTTTACTCATATTTTGCTGGGGTAGCTCCAATGCCGACAACCCTGCTAACCAATAGTTTATCCCTAAATCCTTGGCTCGACCGATCGCCGCCCAACTTGCAGGTATTACCGACGATGACGCCGCTGCATAGGCGTCGGCGACAATTCCGGCTTCTTCTAATGCTGTCAATACTCCATGAGCGAAAGCTCCTTTAAAACTGCCTACTGGCGTAGCGATGGCTAGAGATTTTCGCTGCACTATCTATCTAAGTCCCAAATTCACCATCACTCATTCTAGCAAACACATACTTGTGCGTAGTCATCGTTTTTGAGGCGTTACTGAATTTAGCGGTGATTTACGCTCGATTTGTGATTGGAATGGATGGCACTTCTGCGCCACTATGGTATTTTTGCTGTTGCTTGGGGCAACGTACCAAGCGGCTGATTTGTTGGCAGGAGGTCTAATTTATCAGACGCACACTAATTTTGGCGTAAGTCGATCGAGAATTTGTTTTAGTACGAATGCCGTCCACTCGATGTCGGCGAGGGTGGTGCTTCTTCCTAGCGTTAGGCGAATTCCGCCCACTGATTCTGTTTGGGTGTATCCCATCGCCAATAAGATTGGACTGGGCGTAAGTTTACCGCTGGCACAAGCAGCTCCGGAACTGATGCCGATACCTGCGAGATTGAGTTGTCTGACGATCGTTTTACCTGTAACGGGTTCTTGGAAATTGCAACGTGGGATCTGGAGACAAAAGCTGAGGTGATGGGGAAGGCGGTGCTGGAGATCGCCAGTGGGAACGAGCAGCGGACAATCAGCTAGTAGCTCGAATAAGCGATCTCGCAAACCAATTAAGCGGTGCTGTTCGATAGCTAACTCCTCGCTAACTAATTCGGCGGCGACGCCAAAGCCAGCGATTTGCGGGACGGCTTGAGTCCCAGATCGCCAGCCCATTTCTTGTCCGCCGCCAGCAAGGAGGGGCACCAGTGCCAAACCAGGACGAATGTAGAGTGCGCCTGCACCTTGGGGTCCGTATAATTTGTGACTAGAAAGTGAGAGTAGGTCGATCCCCAATTTTTGGACGTCGAGCGCGATTTTGCCAGCAGCTTGGACGGCATCGGTATGGAAGCAAACTTGATGCTGGCGGCAAATTGCCGCTAATTCGGCGATCGGTTGGATGGTGCCGACTTCACTTTGAGCGTAAATAATCGATACTAATATCGTATTGGGGCGGATTGCCACGGCAAGATCGCGGGGATCGATGCGTCCCGATCGATCGACTGGTAGTCTAGTTACTTGCCAGCCTTTACTTTCTAACCACTGTACTGGCGCGCTAATCGATGAATGTTCTACGCTCGAAATAATTAAATGTTGGGGGGTATCGTAGCGATTTACCACCCCCATAATTGCTTGATTATTAGCTTCTGTACCCCCAGAACCAAATGCGATTGCATCGGGGTTGGCATTAATTAATGCAGCTACTTGAAATCTCGCTTGTTCGATCGCTGTTGATGCGCGCTCGCCCCATTGATGAATACTAGAAGGGTTGCCCCATTCGGAAGTAATCACTCGGTGCATAGCGGCGATCGCTTCAGTCCGAGTTGGAGTTGTCGCACTGTGGTCTAGATAAATCTGCATAGACTACAATAAATAATTATTTTTAGTCACAATTAGTCTCTGATTTAGTATATAAATTACGAATGGAGATTGTCGAGCCAAAAGATAAATCTCTAGCTCGACAACCGATTTAGGGATTGGAGCTAATGTTTAGCTACCTGGCTTACAGATATTGTAATCTTCATGCGATAGCACTTCTTTTGGTTGAAGAACGCCATCTTCCTCGAAGCAGAGCATTCGGTAGTTACGAGTCACAGGAATGCTAATTACCAACCGATTGTGGCGCAGCCTTTTTCCGCCAAACTCTCGATAATTCCTGCGATCTTGCAAGCCATTGATAATATTTCTCGCTTTTAAAACCACATGAGATGGCAAGCTTTTTAGGTCGATTGGATCGAAAGCAAAGCTATCGTGCCAACTTCGTTTTTTTTCTTTCTTTTCATTTTCGCCGACCTCCTCTTGGAGACAGCGATGGCAAATCTGTCCATAGCCTTTATGACCGCATTGAAACATTTTTCTGCGTCTGCTCATAAAATGTACCTCGATGTCTAATGTAAATAATAAAAATGGTAAGTAAGCAGTTACAAATTAGCTGCATGGAAATTTAAACAATGATGTTGATACTACCGAGCTAGCCCGGTGAAGATCCGATTGAGATCCTCTGCTAGTAAGCATTATCGTCGATATCGATCGATTGACACTAAAGTTCTACACAGAGACGATCTCTGCTTAGCTGGGCTAAGTAGATAACAGCAATTCCAAATTCAAAAATCTAGGAAGAGTTGGCGACCAGAGTGGAAGCCGAGCCGTAAAGCATGAAATCAATCAAAGAAGGCCAACTCTCAAAGAGTAAATATTTGGTAAGACTGAGGATATCTTGAAAAAAGCCTTTACGAGTAACACGCTTGAGACGAATCTGTCCATATGCAAGATCTGTTAAATGCAAAACAGTGTGAAAAAGGAATGCCAACAGGTTCAGCGTCAATAAACAAGCAGCTAAATGCTGCTGACCATGCCCAAAGTTATGCTCCAGATGATATCCCTTTGTTTTGAGCACATTATGATTTTCATTTTCGGTCTTCCAACGACATCGACCAGCCGCAGCAACCAGAGGTACGCTCTGTTCGTTTAATTCATGGCGGGTAATAAATGAATTTTCATATAATATTTCTCCATCTGATTGGCGGGTATGGATTAGTTTACACCAATTGACCTTCATTGCTGGCTGGGAGTCCCTTAGAGGAATTCCATTCACATATTGATAGCTATATAATTCGCTTGAATTGCTGTTCCACTGTTTCACTTCTAGCTTTTTCACCTCGCCAATACCATCCAAGTATTTCAACCAATCATAAACAGCAGTATGAGACGTTTCTAAACAGGTAAAGATAAAGTTCATTCCCGACGCTATCACCTGTTCACACATTGGTTGGTGACTGTAGAGGTCATCTCCGAGTAGAGTGATTGCTTGTCCTTGGAATTCTGGGGCATGAGTTTTGAGCCATCGTTTAGCTGCTGCCACTTCGCAGTCCTGCTTCTGGTGACCATCTTGAGGTGTGATGAATTCCGGAGCTAAGGAAATTACTTGAGATTGCCCAGGCGCAACTATTACAGGCAAAATGGCACTGTGGAAGTAAGTTACTGTGCCATTTTTGTGGGTACGGCTCGAACAGCATTTACAGTTGAGTTTGTGCGAGTCAAAATACTGAGTTCCATCCAGCGCAACTAGTAATCCACCGAGATATTCAAACGGTTTCAAGTGACCTTCTCGTCTTAAAGACTGATAGACGTGATTGAATACTCCAAATAGTGCTGTGGCTGAAATTTCATCCAGGATATTCCGAATTTGCGGCACTGTTGGGATTTTAATCATGCCAAACAGTGTCTGAGCATTGCTTTTGCCCTGATTGCTATTCATGTGCCGCTGATGTTCTAAAAAGGATTCGCTTTGCATGAAAAACATCGAAAATGCTCCCAACACAGCATCTCTGATGGTGTATTTAGTGCCATTGCTGGCAAGGCGCGGATCTTTCATCTGAAGAATTGCTCGGTTCAGATAGACTATCAATACCCCAAAACTCAGCTTCATTGGCTCCATTCTGCTTCTCTTTTTGAAGTCTCTCTATTCTCCTGCTCACCCTACCAAGTTGTCAAAATCTGAATTTGGAATTGCTGAGTAGATAAAGATCGCGCTTTAATTGTAGAAGTTTAGTACCAAGTATTAAGCGATGGCCGACAACATTTAAGTCACAAATGATACAATGACTTCAGTGGATCTCAAATATGAAGAGTCCCGATCGTCATTGCTACATTAATAGTCGCAAGCTATTAATTCATAGTTTATCATTCATTATTTTTGATTTTCCCTTTGAAATTTCGACATTCTAGCAGTGCCGAAGGCACATCTCACTCCTCTCTTTTATATAGTTTAGCTCTTGGGAGCCTCGGTGTTGCCATTTTTTCTGGATATTGGTTTTGGTTTCGTTCTCAATCGAGAGCGCAGCCAAATTTACCACCATTATCTCAAGATGAGTCGATCCAAGTCTATTTCAATCACGATCGATCGGTAGAGTTTACCGAACCTTATCGCCGAAAAACTAGGCGTGGCATAGATTTGGCCGCAAAATTAATTGCCGCGATCGAGTCTTCGCAGTCGCAAATCGATATTGCAGTACAAGAGTTTAAGTTACCCAATATCGCTCAAGCTCTAGCAGCAAAATCGCAAGCGGGAGTCAAGGTTCGCATCATTCTCGAACACAATTATAGTCGGAGTTTGAGTGAATTGACCGCCGCCGAGATCGATGGTTTGACAGCAAGAGCGCGCGATCGATATGGAGAATATCAGAAATTAGTAGACATCGATGGTAATGGGACTCTTTCGCAAGAAGAGATTAACCAGCGGGATGCGCTCGCGATCCTCCGCAATGCCAAGATTGCGATCCTCAACGATACTGCGGATGGTTCTAAGGGTAGTGGCTTAATGCACCACAAATTTATGGTGGTAGACGGACGTCGAGTGTTGGTAACGTCGGCAAATTGGACGATGAGCGATGTTTATGGCGATTTTCGACATCCAGAGAGCGAGGGCAATCAAAATAATCTGGTACAGCTCGAAAGTAGCGAATTAGCAGCAGCGTTTACAAATGAATTTAACCTGATGTGGGGCGATGGCACCCCTAATAATTCCAGCAGCCAATTTAAGGCACGTAAACCCGCGCGGCTACCATTTGAAGTATCAGTTGGCACGACGCGCGTCTCGGTGCAATTTTCGCCGACTTCTAAGCAACAGGCATGGGAAGATAGTAGTAATGGCTCGATCGGCAAGTGGCTCGGTAGTAGCACGCAGCAGGTAGATTTAGCCTTATTTGTCTTTTCCGAGCCGGGATTAGCGAGTATTTTGCAAGCGCAGTCGCAGCGAGGGGTAAAGGTACAGGGACTGATCGATCGTGAGTTTGCTTATCGCGATTATAGTTCGGCGTTGACACTGATGGGTGTAGATGGCCGGAATATCTGTCAAGCGGCGACAACTAGCGCGCAGCCACTGGCGACGATTGGCATACCGACTTTACCGACTGGCGATTTACTCCATCATAAATTTGCAGTTATCGATCGACGTACCGTAATTACAGGTTCGCATAATTGGTCGAATGCCGCCAACTATAGTAATGATGAAACTCTATTAGTCATTCAAAATAATCCTACCGTCGCCGCACATTTCGATCGCGAATTCGAGCGACTTTATGAAGGTGTTGTTGTCGGACTCCCGGCACGACTGAAGAGTAAGCGTTGTGGGTAAGGGGTAGGAAGTAGGGTTGAGGGTTGAGGGTTGAGGGTTGAGGCTTTAGGGTTGAGGGTTGAGGGTTGAGGGTTGAGGCTTTAGGCTTTAGGCTTTAGGCTTTAGGTCGATCGGGATTTTTAAGATCGCGATTGAAACTATCGATCGGATTAAAGAATATAATTAAGGCCAAATTTAGCTCGAAGCATCATTCGAGCTAGACGCTAGAATCATCTATACAGACTTTCTTCCATCTAAGCCGATAGATATTCTTTACCTAAAGCCTAACGCCCAAAGCCTAAACCCTAAATCCTAAACCAGATGCACCTAATTATGTTCGACTTAGATGGCACTTTAGTTGACAGTAATCCGGTTGACTCCCAGTGTTATTTACAAGCATTAGTTGATGTGTTTGGCTTCGATCTCGATAAGATCGATCGAAATTGGGGGAATTACCCGCACGTTACGGATGCAGGTATTTTACAAACACTTTGTCAGGTAGAATTAGGGCGCGTACCGACGGCGATCGAGATTGGTGATTATCAATGCCGATTCTTAGAATTACTAGTCCTTGCTGTCAGCCAAAAATCGCTACAATCGATCGAAGGTGCCAGCGAGATTTTAGAGTATTTGAGTATGGATGATAACTACGCGATCGCCTTAGCAACTGGCGCGTGGAAACAAACAGCAGACTTTAAGCTTCAACAAACTAGACTAGATGGCATAATTTCACCGATGGCTTATGCCGATGATGCCCACGCACGGGTAGAAATCATGAAATTTGCCGAGCGAAGATCGCTCGAATTCTACCGACAGTCTCAGTTTGAAACAGTGACTTATATTGGGGATGGCGTCTGGGATGGAATCGCATCAAAACAATTAAATTATAATTTCATCGGAATTGGAACGGGAAAACGAGCTGTAGATTTACTTGCAACTGGCGCGCGATCTGTCTTTCCACACTATCTAGATATCGGCGGAATTATGTCTGTACTCTCTACCTAAATAGTAGTATTGCTTAAATTATTATCAAATAATAGCTAATGACTTTAAACTATCAGATCTTGTCTCAGCTTTCTAGTTGGAAAGATCCACTCATTCCGGTAATTGCTGATGATATCGGTCGAATTGCGTGGAATACTTTTCTCGCGCTAGTACCGTTAACTTTGAGCTTTTTCTTATTCTACAAACCTCGATCGCGAGTATTTTGCTGGAGTACTTATATTTTACTGGGCTTAAGTTTTGTTGTCGGTATTAAAAAATACAATGATGGGAATTTACTTGTAGCTTTAGAAAGAATCGTATTCTCTTTATGGGGCGTCAGACTGGTTTTTATCGCAATTGCACTTGGCGCGATCTCCATATTACTTATTCTCGATCGACGGTTGCGAGATCCGCGAGAGCGCAAACAGTCAATTTTTTGGTGGATCGGCTTATTTTTATTTGTGGTAATTTTACCAAATGCTCCATATATCCTGACTGATATCATCCATTTTTACGATGCAGTTCGCGAGATCGCTTCAGCCTGGATGATTACTTTAGTTATCGTACCGATTTATATTATCTTTATCGGTACGGGTTGGTTTTCTTATGTATTCTCACTGGTTAATTTAGATGTCTATTTTAGTAAGAATCATTGGGAACGCTACGTAAATATTACTGAATTAAGTCTACATGTATTATGTGCGATTGGGATTTATATCGGTAGATTCTTGCGTTTTAATAGCTGGAGCTTGGTTACCCAACCCAAACATTTTCTCAGCATTCTCCCCGGCGAATTAATCGGTAAATTTCCCTTGGTTGTAATTCTCTTAACTATCGCTATTATTGCGGGTTTGTACGCGCTCTGCAAACCTCTCGTTGCCAAGTCTTCGCTCTATCGAGAATAAGCTACACACCTAACACCTAAAGCCTAAAGCCTAAAGCCTAAAACCCGCTCCATTGACCTATGTTGTGGATGTTGCTAAGACGATCTTTAGATTTGAACACTATTCCGACCTAAATATAGTAGAATACAGTAGATATATTTTTAGAGGCAACGTCATGACGGTCAGCCAACGGGTGACAAGATCGATTCTTCGTAGGAGACAGGCGATCGCAGGAGTAATTATTGGTGCGGGTTTGAGCCTAAATTTGGCAGCTTGTGGCAACAGTAGTAACACTTCCCAGTCTGGTACGGGACAAAAGAAGGATGTCGAAATTACCCTCGTTGGCTATGCGGTACCCAAAGCCGCTCACGATGTAATTATTAGAAAGTTTGCCGCCAAATGGCAGCAAGAGCAAAACCAGAAAGTTACCTTCAAGCAAACATATGGTGGTTCTGGCTCGCAAACCCGCGCTGTAATTGATGGTTTACCTGCCGATATCGTGCATTTAGCGGTGGGTAGCGATGTCGATAAACTAGCCCAATCTTCTCTGGTAGCACCAGATTGGCAGAAGAAGTTACCCAATAATGCTATTGTCGCGCGTAGCGTCGTCGCGATCGTCACCCGTCCTGGCAATCCCAAGCAAATTAAATCTTTTGCAGATTTGGCTCGTCCCGATGTCAAATGGGTAACCGCCAACCCTAAAACCTCTGGCGGTGCGCGGTGGAATTTCTTAGCATTGTGGAATAGTGCGATTAAAGCTGGCGGAAATGAAGCTAAAGCTGCCGAACTTGTAACTAACGCCTTCAAAAACGTCGTCGTGCAGCCTAAAGATGCCCGCGAAGCAACTGACGCTTTTGCCAAACAGGGACAGGGTGATGCTTTATTAAACTATGAAAATGAGACTATTTTTGCCAAAGAAAGAGGTCAAGCACTCGATTATGTAGTGCCGGATGTGAATATTTCGATCGAAAGTCCAGTGGCAATTGTCGATAAAAATGTCGAGAAACATGGCAATCGCGAAGTCGTCGAAGCTTTTGCCAGGTATATGTTTTCGCCCGAATCGCAAGCCGAATTTGTGAAGTTAGGTTATCGCCCAGCAGCGACCATTGCAGATCCGCGCTTCCCGCAGGTGAAAACGCTAACTACTATCGCCGAATATGGCGGTTGGAATGCCGTCCAGAAGAAATTCTTTGAGGATGGAGGTGTTTACGACAAAATTGAAGCTGGTAAGAAATAGTTAAAGCATCCGATACCAATAGCCTAGTAGTATACCGCGTAAAAATAGTAACTAGATTTACGCCGTATACTATTAATCTATTTAAAGCGACAATTATTTATCGTTCCAAACATTCCGCCAAAATGGAGTCGTTCCTTCGGCTTTTTTAGGCTGAGTAATCGAGAAGTCCATCTTAGTGTAGATATCGCGAATACTCCAGCCAGTAAGATTGGCTAAAGTGCCTGCTTCTTGCTCTAATCTCGCTTGGAGAGACTGTTTGTATCTTTTGCCAGCATCACAACTAAGATTACCTTTAAATGGATGACGCATTACATAACGACCTTGGAAATTTTCTTGGTTTCCAGTTTCTTGAAACATTAAATCTTCAGGAAATTTGTTGCGAGTATAACGAACGTGAACGCGCGTGATAAAAGTATTGCCAAAAGCGATCGGGCGACGAGAACGAATTGACGGTTGGCTCGATGGATCGCTATTCCCTTCCCAGAATACGCCAGCTTCTCTCAATTCGGTTTGATTTGGCGGGTCGCTCGAACAAGGATCGCAGTTAGATACATTCCAAGCATATTCCAAGAAGGCAACTTTCTTCTGTTCGCGCTCGTAGATTCGTTGAAATGTTGCTTTATAGAAATCTCCAAATTCTGACTTAACAAACTCTGGCACTGATTTATCAGTTGGGATTTTTACAGTTCGATAATTAGTCAGTTCGACTCGTCCTTTGGGAGAAAGTACATATACGACCAAATCTTGCTCGCCGCGAGAATTAATCATCCCCAAGCGGATCGGGAGCATAAATTTAGGGGATTCGTAAGCGATCTGAAGCGGACGTAATAGTTGATAGCCCGATTTGTCGAATTCTTGGAGGTCGATTTTGGCGACAAAGAATTTGAGTTTTTGTTTGATATATGGACTTAATAATTCACTTGCACCTTTTGGAATATTGTAGCCATTTTGCCGCAGCCATGTTTCTAATCCGTCGGATTGTTTGGCACTAAGAATGACAATATCATATTCATTTACTTTAAACGTATCTTCAACTGTTACGCCTAAATTTCCTTGAGCTTTTCTAGCTCTTTGGATAGGTGCAGCCGCTGACGGTACTGCTCTAGTGTCGGTTGCTGATTCATTCAATCGTGTATCCGCACAAGGATCGGGGTCGAAATATTCGACTAGTCGCGGTTGACTGAAGGCATCTAATTTTTCGATCGTGGTGCGTTTGCCCACATGGACTTGTTCTTTTTTAATTGCGACTGGAACTGGTACCACCATCGCAAAATCTTTGATTGCTCCTTGAAAATCATTCGCCATTGTCAGGATGGTTCGATCGCCATTACGAGCGATGATTACTTGCGATGCTTTATTAAATAGTTTAGCATCAGCTCCACCGACATAGAAGCCGCAAAAAGCCAGTGCTTGAGTCGCGCAGGCAAGAACGAGAATACATGCAAGGCAGAGGCTAATAATAATTTGAGATATCTTCATTAGGGGATAGGGGATAGTTGATAGTGGATCGGGGATAATCGATCGCTATTACATGGATCTGTAGGGGCGGGTTTATGAGATCGATGCCATTTTTACGGAAGATTTCAAACAAAACCGCCATCCCCCACTAGTAATCGATCGATCTAAATCTAAATTTTAGATATTTTTAACTCACTAGAAGATTGCCATTCAAATTGTGAGGCCAATCGAAGTTTGTCCAGCAAAATAGTTAGTGGTGAGATGACAAATAAGGCAATAAATACAGCCTCATTAATATAAAAATAGTTACGGAGAATAAATGTCAAACAGGCGATGGCGATCGCCCAGACGATCCGAGTCGATCGAGCGTTGGGAATCGAGCGTGGATCGGTAATCATAAATAGCGCAAATAATAATAACGAACCGCTCATTAGTTTATGAACGCAGACATCCCACGTCCATCCCAGCCAGATATTTCTGGCAACTTCTAATAAAGCATAACTCCCAAAAAAAGCAACGCTGGTATCCCATCTACCGACACGATTGAGGACGATGCCGCCCAAACCGAGAAATAGTAATAAATACCACCAATCATCACCCCATTGTCCTGGAGAAACCCAGGCATCAGGTGTCAAGATGAGAGCGGCCATAATACCAAAATTAGCTGGATTGAACCAGTGCTTTTTGTTGCTTGTAAAGATGAATTTACTAGCGACCGCGAGTACTCCAGCTAATACCATCGTACTCACTCGATCGGCACGTAATAATAATGACAAACCTAAGCTGGTAATTAGAGCACTTTTAAGAGTGGGTAAAGGATTTTTAGTAGGCTCAAACAAGCCTGTCAATACTAGCTGAGTCACACAACAGCTAGTAATTAAACTTAATATTAGTTCTGGTTTAATCGACCAATCCCTGGCAATAATACCCAACCCCAGAAAGGTACCTAAAAATACGATTTGGTAAACTCGCGGATCGCTAAACATATTTTCGATCGAGATGACGCTGCCATTCAAGATACAAGCTCTAGCGATCGAGTTCCCGATATTTGACAAATAACTTTAGAATCTAAAACATTAATAAATCTCGTCCCCAGGCAAATAATTTTTAGCAGGGAGAGCTGCGGCATTTAAAAATTGGAGCTGCTGGTATAACATACCAACCAGGGGCAATTCTACACCTCGATCGTGGGCAAATTGGAGCGGCGTGCCGAACATTGCCGCGATTTCTAAGGGTCTACCTGAGTCGTAGTCAATTTTCATACTCGTGCGATAGGGCTTCATCTTAAGGGTATATGCCAGCATTTGCTCGATAAACTCCTCACTAATATCGCGATCGCACGCACTAGCGGCTAGTTTCACCTCGTGCATGAGTTGTGCCACTAGCACGCTAGTATGGGGATCTGCCATCAATCGATCGGTAGTAGCATTGAGGACAACTGACAGCCCATTGTAGGGGATATTCCAGACCAGTTTTTGCCACCGGACGAGGAGAAGATCTGCACACAGAGAAATCGCCACACCAGCATTCCGAAAATCGGTGGCGATCTCAGCCATCATTTGCGTAATTGGCGTGGCTTGGTAGCCATCTGCATAGGCACCCAGCTTGATTTCACCATAGTCGAGATGGTGGATGCGTCCGGGGGCAACTTTGTTGGAGCAGATAAAACACAATCCACCGACAATTGCACGATCGGGTAAGATTTTAGCGATTGCGGCTTCAGTCCCCAACCCATTTTGGAGGACGAGAATGACCGAATCAGATTTGACTAAATTTGGTAAGATATCGGGCAAGAGCCGATTGTGAGTAGTCTTGAGACAGATAACGATGACATCGCAAGCAGGCATTCGACAAGCCCTGTCATAAGCATTGACAGATGGTAAAGTGAAGTCACCATCGATCGATTCAATTACCAGTCCCGACTGTTTGACATGCTGGTAATCGCTGTTGAGCAAAAAATGTACGTCCAAACCAGCCCGTTGGAGTTTGGCTCCATAAAAGCCTCCCAGCGCACCCGTTCCGACAATTGCGTAAGTTTTCATACTCGTGGATTGGGGATTGAAGATTGGGATCGGGGATTGGGGATTGTCTATTTTTTTAGGTGGCAAGTGAGTCGCGTGCTAACTTGTCGATCCTATCTCGAACTATGATGGAGAGCAAAGCTGGTTGTAAAAAATTCGACCGTTACTCTCGATCGAAATAACTAGAACAAAGCGGCATAAGTTTAGATTACTAACTCTCCACTGTCTTATCTTGACGCACACAACCTCCCGGTCGTTGGCGGAGCCTTCCCGAAGGGATCTGCGTCGCTGTCTCGCATAATCCGGGAGGTTTCCTCCCGGCTGCTCCCCGCTCCCCGCAACATAGTATTAATTTACGCCAAAGACTTAGTTATGGCTGACGCAAGACAAGACAACATTAACTTAGCCACGGAAACTCATCTAGCTCATCATGCACCGAAATTGAAACGGATGCGCCAGCTCAGTCAATTACTCGATGGTGCGATCGCCATTCCCGGTACCAAGAGACGCATCGGTATCGATCCGATTTTAGGCTTAATTCCTGGCGGTGGCGATACAGTCAGTGCGGCGTTATCCGGTTATATTATTATCGAAGCCGCACGGATAGGTTTACCTCGCGAAGCATTGATGAGAATGGTCGGAAATATCGCGATCGATACTCTAGTTGGTACAGTACCAGTATTGGGCGATGTTTTTGATGTATTGTCTAAAGCCAACATTCGCAACATGCAAATTGTAGAAAGTCACATCCAAGCACCCCCAACCAATAGTGCCAAAACCGATAAATTATTTATCGTATTATTAATAGTCCTCCTCATTTCGTTCGCTCTAGCCATGGGCATCGCCACTGTTGCCTTCTGGAGTTTTGTGGCTAATTGGATTAGGGGATAGGCTTTAGGCTTTAGGTTTTAGGTTTTAGGCTTTAGGCTTTAGGCTTTAGGCTTTAGGCTTTAGGCTTTAGGCAATGGAGAGAAGGGCTACCCACTCCCCCTATCCCCTATCCCCCCAGCAAGGCTTGCGGTAAAATTGAATGGAAAGTTCTCTGTAAGGCAGTGTAGGCGATCGATATGGTAGAAGAATCCGCAGAAAATGTAGCTCCCGCAGCCGCAGGGAAAAAAGCTAAACCAGCCGCAGAGGAAGCACCTGCAACTGACTCCGCTGCGCCAAGCGAAGCCGGGAAACCGCCCAGTGGCGAAAAAAAGGTGCCTCCCAAGAAGGAAAAACCACCCGCAGTTGAAGCCAAACCCTTTACTGAATTTATTCAGCAAGATTACATTCCCGCCCTCACCCAAGCCCTGGCAGATAAAGGGGTCGCCGATCTCCAGATTGCGCTAGAGCGGGCGAAAATCGCCATTAAGGGCTATGAAACCGAGCCAGAGTGTTCTCAAGTTATCGGTCGGTGGAGTGACGGCAACCGCCAATTTAACGTCTATTTATTCGAGGATAATATTCAGAGCGCGCGGGCATTTTCCTGTGCCGATGGCAAGCATCAAGCCAGCACGCTCGAAGCCTTCTTAATCGACGAGCGCAAAGTTACCCTCGATCTGATGGTTTCTGGCGTCGTATTGCGGCTCAACAGTCAAAAGTGGTTGACCAGAAATTAGCCAGATATCGCGATCGCGCATTCGCTGGGTCTAAACAAAGATGAAGCACCCTTCCAGCTCGATCGCCGCTCCTGTTAAAATTGAATGAGTACGTGGTGTTTTTTATCGATAAATAAATTGCACCCGTTTTGACTTTTCTGCGTGTCAGCCTCATCGCGACAGAGCGAAAGCGACCGCAATCTGGATCGGCTATTAATTATGACGGAAACTAGTACCCAGTCACTGCGCTCTCGCCAACACCACTTAATCGATCGACTTGCCAATGCGATCGAAACCGTCTGGGCACAATACCTAGATCTGTCCCCCTATCATCTACCCTCAGAATTGGGATATGTTGAAGGGAAATTGGAAGGGGAAAAACTAGTCATCGAAAATAAGTGCTACCAAACCCCCCAATTTCGGAAACTGCATCTGGAACTGGCGCAGGTAGGCAAGAATTTAGATATTCTCCACTGCGTGATGTTTCCGCATCCTGAATACGCTCTGCCGATGTTTGGCACCGATATCGTTGCGGGACGGGGACAAATTAGTGCGGCAATTGCCGATTTATCACCACTCAATAGCCAACGGATCTTGTCCGATAACTATCGCCTGCCTCTACTGTTATTACCCCAACATAACTTCAGTCAGCCGCGTGAATTACCAGACTGGGCGGATATTTTTTCAGAATTTTGCTTTTTCGTGCGTCCCGCCAACCCTGAAGAAGAACAATGGTTTCTAGATCGCGTCATTGCGATGCTCACGATCCACTGTCAGCAAGCAGCGATGGCAACCCCTGTCAGCAATACCGAACGCGCCGAAATTGTCACTGCTCAAAATTACTACTGCACTAAGCAACAGCAAAACGACAAAACTCGTCGCGTCTTAGAAAAAGCTTTTGGTACGGAATGGGCAGAAAATTATATGACGACGGTGTTGTTTGATAGTTGATAGTTGATAGTTGATAGCAATCCTATTTGAGTTCCTCGCAGTAAAGTCAACTTGTAGGGTCGGTGGATGGTGGTACCCGCCCTCTAGGGACTACGCTTCTCCTTTAGGATTGCTATATTTAGGTTGGATTGAGGCACGAAACCCAACATCACCAACCTCAATTTTTGCCCGCCGATCGATGGGAGCGCGCGCAAGCGATGCAATCGCTAGTGAAATTATGCTGGTGCTAGCCAGAGGACTAAATTCCGCAGATAAATGTGCAGATCGGAGATCGCTTGGGGTTCGGTTTGCATCGTATTTCCAGGAGCCTCTGTGACAAAACTAGGGCAACCCATCTTGGTATCCCAGTTATAGTCACAAAAGTGATGAAATGTGGATTCGGCTACCGCTCGTCCCAATAAATGACCTCGCTCGTCTAGTTCGCGATCGAACGCAACGATTAAGTTAAACTGACGATCTGTGACTAAGCTTTTGCCTGTGGCGATGACACGAGCATTGCTATGGGTGGGGACTCCCACAGCACCCTCGTGAGGATGGGCGGGCAAGAATTCAATCCGTCCAGTTCGGGCGTGCGGATTGACGAGCAGGGGATGTACTGGCTCTGGCACTGCGATCTGCTGATAATCGCCATTGCGCCCAGAATGGTAGTTTGGATAGGAAATGGCGATTGTATCTGAATCGTCAATACAGTGGCGAGTGGGATCGGGATCGGGATTTTTGGTATGGAAAAAATGTGCCGCACCGATGCCTGCCAAATTGCACAGCGAACTACCTAAGTCCATATGGTCGCGGGTCGTGAGGATGCCCCCGCCTTGCTGTCTAAATCTGGAAATGCCTTCACAATCTCGATCTCCGATCCCATTGCCCACATCGACGGCAAACAGCCACAGTTCGTCAAACCGTTGGCTCAGTTGCTCGGAACGAGAATCGCGAGCGAGGTTACTCAAAACTGGGTCGTTACCATCGGCATCCACTTGGCGATCGCGCGCGACAACCTCACATAATGGATTGCCGATTTCATCTTTGAGGGAGGTGAGATACCGCTCCAATAACGAGAAGCGGGCAATGCTCCAGTCATCGGTAGTGGTGGCGATCGTGGTTTGTAGTAAAATCCGGATGGGCTGTTTCATGATATTTAACGCTGCTTGGAGTTACCGTCCCTCTATGTGAAACTATCCCCGCTTGTTATAGTAATTCTTACCATATTGAGGATTGAGTTCGAGTGCTCGATCGTAATCGGCGCGCGCACCTTGGTTGTCGCCCAGATCGTATTTAGCTAGCCCCCGATTGTAATAAGCATTATCATACTTCGGATTGAATTGGATCGCTTTGTCATAATCGGCGATCGCCGCTTGTTTATCGCCCAACCTATATTTAGTGATGCCCCGATTATTGTAGGCATCAGCGTAGGTAGGAATCAGTTCGATCGCTTTATCATAATCCGCGATCGCCTCTTGGGGTTTGCCTGCATCATCTTTGGCATTACCCCGACTGATGAAAGCCTGCGCGTAGCTAGGATCGATCTCGATGGCACGATCGAAATCCGCGATCGCGCCTTTAAAATCCTCGGCTTTGTATTTCTCGACACCTCGATCGTAGAATGTGACTGCGGATTTATCGGTTTGAGCGATTTGCACTACCGACTGAGTTGGTGGGACGATCGCTTTAGCTCTCAAGGGGAAAACCCCTTGAACGAGAAGTAGACTAGAGACGATAAAGATCTTAGTTTTCATGTCTTTTGATGATGACAGTTATAAATTATGTTGCCCTAGTTGGGACAATTATTATGCTTTATGCCGATAATTACCGTCAATTTCGCAGCTAACTTTCCTTGAAGGTAGTCTACCCAGACGCATCCCCTCACGCGCGAGATAGCCGTGCCAAAGGTCAAACAGGCTTGGGTACTGGCACAATTAGCATTACTGTTGAAGTTCCTTTAATTTGAATCAATCGATCGGCAATTTTGTCTCCTTGGCATGAATGCGGGAGGATTCTAACCGGAAATGCTGCGCAATGCTGTTTAACCGAACAGAGTTTAAATTGCTGGGATGGTTGCAAGAGATTATCTTTGAGTTGATTGTCGAGCATCGCTAGCTTGTATTTTTGGAGTGAGTCTTATAAATCTTTTAATTGAATCCGAATCGCCTTATACCAAATCTAAAAAGTCTAACAACAGATAAATCTCTAGAATCTGCTCCTCCCCTTTATAAGAGGAGGTTGGGAGAGGTAGAGATGTGTAGCAGTAATTTAAATAATTGGTATTATCGATAAAAACCCCTATCTCCATGGCGAGATAGGGGTTGAGGGAAATTAAAATTTCTGGGTCATAATTCACCGCTAGCGATCGATTGAATTAATCTGGGCGTACTCGGATCGAAGCCAGCAATATCCCAAGAATTAGGATCTTTGGGATCTACCAACGATATATTATTTGGTACTAAGGAGATATAAATCGCTTTAGCTTCGGGATTCACTTGCTGACGATATTCTGCTAAAGCTTGAGAGGGGTGTTGATTTCCCGCCCAGCTTTCACAGTCAGTCCAAAAACAAATTACATCGGCATAAAAGTTATTTTTAATCATCCACTTGTAAGCACTGCTGGCATCAGTACCGCCAAAGTTGAGATCGCTAGCTTTCTGCATTGCCGAGCTAAATGAGTCGCTGCGATTAATTTTCAAGTCGATAAAATTGGTTGAAAACCCACGAATTGCGTAGTTTTTTTCTGCTTTTGCCGATGTTAACGACATGGTAGTGGCAATTTCGCAACAGGTGAGATTAATCGAACTTACGGAGTAGTAAGACATCGAACCAGAAATATCGACAGCGTGCATAAACACTTTGCCAGTAGGCTCGATCGCATCGAAGGACATTTCTAAAGCTGTTTCTAAAATATCGACGATCCGAGGTACCGGAGTCCAAGTTTTGCTACTTTTCCCCAAACTACCGCCAGAGCGATAAGTTTTGAGTGCTTTTAAAACATCGATCGGGTGGATGCGTCCTTTGCATAAGTGTTCTTTACTATTGAGGATTGCGGCGACTCTGTTGAGATTTTTATTGGACTTCTTGGAGTAAGCCAAGATCCCAATTTCGGTTAAGGAACCGAGGTTTCGCAATAAGGCACCGATCGGCATATCTTCAAATAACAACTGCCAAGCACCGAGATCCATTTTGCCAACGGGTGCAGCCATTTCATGAGTCAAGCGACCCTGAGAAATTGCCGTCTGAGTGTGCTCTGGATTGCGTTTTAACCATTCGTACCACCAGATTTGATTTAACGCATCTGTAGGCGATTTTGGAGGCAATTCCTCCCACCCATTGGTTACCCATTTAAACAATAAATCGCGATCTTCGGTTTGCGGTTTGGCATGGAACAATCGTAAGGCATCGCGATTGGAAAAACCGTGGCGTTGTTGATATTTCAACAATTGATAAGCTAGAGCTTTGGTATCGCCCTGCAACAACCAATTTTTACCAGCTTCGCGGACAATTTTACCGAAACCGCGCACGGATTTGGTATAACTCATCCACTCATAAAAGTGGCTAGCTGTCCGCACGACTTGTGGAAATATCGCTTGAAATGCTTTCTTGGCAGCGGGACTTTCGCCCATCGAGAGTAATACTAATGCCCAAATTGGCGCACTATTATTAATCGATCGACCATCGGAAGCATAAGCGATTTCCTGTGCCACTCGATCGGGATCTTCAGCGATCGCTTTTTCCAAAACATCGACAAAATCGTTGGTTAATTCCCATTTGGTTGCGTAGTAACTACCGTTACCAGTTCCGATTAACAAGCACCGACGCAATGTTCGCCACATGCCAGCTCGGAACATATAACCACCGGATTTACCTTGAATCATTTCTGATTCGCGTCCGGGAATTGGTTGGGTTTGGGGTGTATTTTGGGTTTGTTTATTTCCGAAAAAGAATTGATAAGTCATGATTTTTAACTTCCTTCAGCCCGTTGGGGCAATGTTATGAAAGTGGATAGTGGATAGTGAATAGTAGATCGTAGTTGGTTTCTTGATTAGTTAACTGTTACTTCGATCGACCAAGCGGTTAGAAACCGCTCCTCATGATGCAAAGTCCGCCTGCGCGGACTAGTTTATTAGTCCACGTAGCGGCTTGCGCTCGTCCGGGAACCCGAACGGAGCGCATCCGCAAGTAGAGCACCTTTTCAAGACACAATCGTTGGCGGTTCCATAGGTAACAAACACAACATTAATCCCAGCGATCGAGTTGATAATTAACCTGCAAATTATCGCTAGTAGTTACGCGCAACAGAATAAGATCCCAAGTGCCGCCTTTTTGCAAACCAATTCCACAAGCTGTTGCTTCGTCTTTGCCTGCTAACACCGCATTTTGAGCGTAAGCTTCCATCGTCGATCGAATGCTATGGTATTCACTTTTGAGTGATTCAGGAAAAAATCCAGCACCTTTTTGGTATTGTTTATCCTTGGCATTTTGCAGGAGCAAAAATGCTTTTTCTCCTTTATGGGCAAACTTTTCAGCATCTTTCCATAATGAAGGCTGAAGGACGATCGCCGTTACGGGGCAATAAGTATTGGAGCGTAAATTCCATGCGTTAGGAGACGAACCATTTGCATAAAAATACCAAGTGACTGGATTGCGATCCTCTAGCATATCCCATTGAATAATGGGTGGAGCTTCGGGATTTGTGGCTGTCACCAATGCCATATAAGCTTGCTGACTGGCGGGTACAAAATACTCGATCGTTTTAGCCGTCGGTAAAATAGTGCGAGCGAACTTTTCCCACGTCATTACGATCGATGGAAGATCGATCTGTTGCTGGGCTTTGGTTGTAGCCGTTTGGAGATGGCCGAAAATTCCTTTGGATTCGACCTTTGGCGCGGTGGGATGTGGCATCCAGAGAGCCTGAAGATCTTCCAGCTTGGCAAATCGCCGATCTAATGCACCTGCGGTTTGGAGCTGTGCGACAATCTTCTCAGCTTGAGCAATATTCCCCGCTTTCGGCGGTGCTTGAGGGCGAAGATATTGCAACGGGTTCATTTTGGCATTAAATCTGTCCGCAATCTGTTGAAATGTCAGCTCATTCTGGATATCTTCGAGCAGAGTACCAATCATTCCGCTGCGGATATGACAATAGCCTGGAGGCGCGTTCGCCACAGCCAACCAAGTCAGATTTTCCCGCAGGCGCGAGTTCCGCACCGATTGGCGTTGCTGTTGCAGATCCAAAAACCATTTGGCAATCCCCAGACATGCTTCCGATCGATAGAGCTGGGCGTTGGAGAGCAAGGAGTATGCTTGTGTTGCCACTTGCAATGAAAAATCTGCCAAGCCACGCACGAGCATTTGATATTCTTGCCGCTTTTGAGCTAACGTCTGGTAAGTCGAATAAATTGGTGTAGACTTAAATACCAAATCTTCACCAGGAACGACCGAAAAATGCTCCCAGATGCCAGTTACCGGAGTACCCCAAGTTTGCAGATCCGAAAGAAATACATTGTCTATTGCCGCTTCCGCAACAACTGATGCCAACTTACCGACGGCTGGCGCATAAACTTCGGGGACGAGTTTGGGATTCCACATTACCGGAGTCGTTTTGCCATCTGGATCGATCGTGACAATGCCACCATATCGCGCGACAAACTGCCAACAGCTATTACAAGTATGGTTTTGACGGAAATCTGGGGGCATTGCCGACAGGAAGATGGAGAACAGCTCGGTGGTAGCAGTGGTAAATAGATTTACCTTACCCTGTCGATCTTGAGTCACGGTGCGGAATTGCTCTCGAATGGACTGGCGAAGCAGATTGGAGTAATGACAGATCTCTCGATTTGGGTGCTTATCGATCGAGGGTTGAGATGAGCGAGAAGATTCAGAAAGAGACATATCGTACCTGCATTATTGTTAAAGTTTTAATGGATATTTTACAAATGAGATCGGCTGGAGGCGATCGAAAATCAGCAGAGTGGGATTTGCACCCACATCTTTGCCTTGGCGATAACCCTCGTTCTGTCGTCCTTTTCAGGCAATTAAAGTCGAGCAAGGATAAAAGCGATGTTTTATCTAGTTAAACTATCTGCCGTTGGTTACTAATTTATGCAAAATTAGTAATACTCCCAAGGGGAATCGTTGGCGAAGCCTCTCCGAAGGAGATACCCCTATTTTGGTGTAGAAAGCACCGTGTCCTAACCGTTAGACGATGGGAGCAAATTGGATATAGAGAGTCATAAATGCTCTCACTGCCTCGCTAGGGATCGTTGGCGTAGCCTCTCCGACAGGAGAGACCCACAACCGATCGCTTATCAAGCGATTACTCTGCCATTGAGCTACACTTCCAGAAATAACCAACTCTGGTTAGGAGTCGGACGAGATTGACGGGATTCGAACCCGCGACTTTCCGCTAGACAGGCGGACGCTCTCACCACTGAGCTACAATCCCAAATATAGTTTTGGGGAATTGCCAATTCTCAAACGAATTGGATGAAACTGGTAGGAATCGAACCTACGACCTCCCGCTTAGAAGGCGATAACCCTTGTTCTACGTCCCCGAAAGGCAAAAAGTGAAGAAGGATGTTTTAGGTGCTCTATCCACTGAGCTACAGTTCCAGAAATACCAACCCTGATTAGGAGTTGGACGAGATTGACGGGAGTCGAACCCGCGACTTTCCGCTAGACAGGCGGACGCTCTCACCACTGAGCTACAATCCCAAATTAGGTGGGGCAGGAATTGCACCTGCGATGGCTAAACCTCGATAATCCTCGTTCTACGTCCCTGATGGGCAAGTGAGCGAATAAGGAATAAAATAGCTGCCTTACTACTTGGCTACCCACCTAGATGATGATTTGAGGTAGCGAGGCGGGAGTTGCACCCGCATTTCCGACGATGCGAGGGGGGATTCGTTAAAAGCGATAACCCTCATATCTGCGCCCCTTGCGGGTAAAAATGGTACTTTGCTATTAAGCTACTCGCTACATGTGGTTTGAATTTAATGCGGTTGGTTAAGTCTTCATCTCGGTTGCTCCTGTTGTGTTTGTTTCCATGTACACAGAATAGCCTCAGAGACTAACCCGAAGCTAACTCGAGATCGAATCGCTAGAACATATACCAGATAAAGATTTTAGACTTAGGGGAAAAGTTTCACCCAGGGGATACCCCGAACTTTGCCACGGAATTTGCTGGGGTTGACTTGTAGGATGACTTAGTTTCTGGCTAAAAATCGGCACCAAGGCGATCGAAACTATGAGTAATCAAAAGTTAGCAACACAATATAGAGCCGACGAAAAACGGCTATCGCTCGGTTGTATCGCTTGGATTCTGGCGATCTTAAGTATTCCAGCAGCCCTCATCGGGAGTTGGGGGTGGAGCTATCTCAATGGCAAAGGGACTGCGTTAATCGCGCTAGATGCGAGCAGTGGTAAATATCTCTGGTCGGCGGCGATAGGTAACGATTTCTCTCGGTTGCAAAGTCTGATGACAGCAGAGCGATCTGGAATCTATCTTTTATGTCTGAAATATGGCAAAGTCACAGAGGTTGACTCTATAATATTTTCGCTCGATCGCCAAACTGGTAAACCAATTTGGTATGCGCAATATCCCAATCGAGTAGGTAGCAGTTTGGAAAAACGAGATCTAATTAGTAACTCCAAAACTGTCTATGGAGTATTACAAAATCGTTCGGACAATGGTAGTATCGGCTGGGAAGATGCTGTTGTCGCGATCGCCAATACCGATGGCAAACAACGCTGGCAATGGAAAACTAAGTTTAGGCTGTATGAAGAGACGCTCGCCGTCGATGAGGAGCGATTCTTCATTCTTGCATCAGTGCCGCGCTGGCGATTGCTGTTTGGCGCGATCGATTAGCTAGAATATCTACTAGGTGCGTATTTAAGATCTGGCGGCACCGTTTGACGCCAGAGATAGCCCCCACTCTGTCAGGAAAACTAACTCCTGACGTTGTAGAGGAAGTGGGGGATTGTAATAATTTCTCCCGATCCGGGAATACTTGACGTAGCATTAAAGCAGTAGCTTCCAATCGACGGCTCATTCGTTTGAGTGCAAATAACGTAGCAAAAAGGACTATTTTTGTATGGCAGTCTCATTAGCCAAAGGGCAGCGTGTATCTCTAGAGAAAATCGCTCCAGGATTGACCGAAATTTTCGTTGGGTTGGGTTGGGATGTCAAAGCGGTAGATACAGGGGTAGATTTCGATCTCGATGCTTCTGTGTTCTTACTCGGCAGTAACGAGAAATTGATTTCTGACAAACATTTCATTTTTTATAATAATCTCACCAGTCCAGATGCCTCAAAATCTGTCGAACATACTGGCGATAATCTCACTGGTGCAGGCGATGGCGATGATGAGATGGTTAAGATTAACTTCAAACAAGTTCCGGCGGAAGTAGATAAGATTGTCGTTGCAGTGACAATTCACGAAGCTCAAGAACGCAAGCAAAATTTCGGTCAAGTTCAAAACGCGTTTGTTCGCATCGTCGATCTCCGAACTGAAAAAGAAGTCGTGCGTTATGACTTGGTAGAAGACTACTCCACCGAGACAGCTCTGATTATGGCCGAACTCTATCGCAAAGATGGTGAATGGCGACTCAATGCCGTTGGGGCTGGTTATCAAGGCGGTTTGCAAGCATTACTCGATCGGTATCAACCAAATTAGGGGATAGGGGATAGGGGATAGGGATTAGCCTTTAGGCTTTAATTTTTAAGATTAGATTGCTCGCTAGCAACCTAATCTTGTAAATCTTTGAATCCTATAAATCCTGATTAGGCTTTAGGATTAGATTACTCGCCAGTAACCTAATCCTGTAAATCTTTGAATCCTGTAAATCCCGATCGATAATCAATCAACTTAGGAAGAATCATTTATGGCAATAAGTCTGCAAAAAGGACAACGAATTTCATTATCTAAAGAAGCACCAGGACTGAGCAAAATTATTTGCGGATTGGGTTGGGATGTCATCAAACCTGCTGGTGGTGGATTTTTTAGTAATTTTGGTAACAAAGCAGGTCAAGAGTACGATCTCGATGCTTCGGTAATTTGCCTCAGTGATAATGGCAAGTTAACTGATAACCAAAATATCATTTACTTTGGCAATCTCAGTCATCCTTCAGGTGCGATCGTCCATCAAGGCGATAATCTCACTGGTGCAGGTGACGGAGATGATGAAATAATTATTATCGATTTGGCACGGATTCCTTCTAGTATTACTAAACTAGTATTCGTGGTAAATATCTATGATTGTCAAGCTCGCAAGCAAGATTTTAGTAAAATTGAAAATGCTTTTGTGCGCCTAGTTAATGTCGCAAATAATCAAGAATTGGCGAGATTTAATCTCTCTGGTCAAGATTATCAAGGGATGACTGGTATGATTCTAGCTGAGGTCTATCGTCACAATGACGAATGGAAAATGGCCGCGATTGGCAATGGTGTTAGTGTCAATGGGCTGGGCGAACTAGTCAAATCTTATATCTAGTTATATCTTCAAAAAACTGACCTAGCACTTTAATTTGTTAGGTCAAATTTTTAATTTAGTTTAATATAGTCATTGCCTAATCATTGAGGTATCGATAATTTATCACTTTGATTGCTAAGTAGATAGGTATAATTAAATTTAAAATATCGTGTAGGGTGGGCAGTGCCCACCAGCCAGATCTCAGGCATAATCTATTTTATAAATAATTAGACCTATCTACTTAGATATTTATGGCATATCTCATTAAATTGAGAATGGCTATAATCTATTCTTTTATTGTAGATGGTGGGCAGTACCTAACCTAATTTTACTATCAATTATCAACTATCAATTATCAACTATCAATTATTCACTATCCACTAAATGTATCAGCGATTAAATCTCAAAAAAAGTATCAACAGAGATCGTCTTCCAATTTGGGAAAGAATCGATCTGACACGTCCTCATAAACCGAAGTGTTTTAGTTGTCGATTGCGGATTCAACCTAATTGGCGAATTTGTCCGCAATGTGGGTCGAATTTAAGCGATCGTCAGCCCAAACAGCCGCATTGTATTTGGGTAAATGCTTGCTGGGCAGCTACCGATTCTGACACAGAATCGATGCTTTTAGAAATACTTAAAGATGTCTTTGCTAAAGTTTTTAGTGCGTTTAGAAGTATTAATGTTTTTCTCACTTCAGATCCGCCAGATGCCCAAGAATGGGGCGAACGATTTACCCATGTTGGCTTGATTTTAGAGCAAGAGCCTGTGGATTATTTAGGTGTTGCTAGTTTCCATCCAGGTGGCGTTACAGATCGGGCGATCGTGCGGCTAGACCAAATTATTAATACTGCCGAACGCGCTCAATTGTCGTCTAGTCAATTATCAAATTTGATTGCCAATACGATCGCCCATGAAATCGCCCATACTTTAGGATTAGATCATTCAGAATTGCCCGCAGATGTGATGAATGATGGACTAGATCATCGCATTCACAGTTTGATGCCACCTTCGTTTCATGCCGAACAAATTACGCAGATGAACTACGCTATTTACCAGCATCAGAAATCTTTTCAGGCGCATCTTCTCGCTGAGAAAAACCCCAAGCAAAAATGATGCCGATCGTGGCAACTGTCAATACTTCGGGAATCTCCAGATCGGGGTATACTGCTCTGACCAATAGCTTCAGTCCGACTAATCCTACCGTAATATAACCCGCATCTTCGAGATGAGTATACTCATCCAACCACTTAATAAATAATCCGGCCATAAATCGGAGAATAATAATGCCGATCGTGGCACCACTAATCACTAACCAAGTATCGGTCGATACGGCAATTGCTGTGGCCACACTATCTAAAGAAAAAGCCAAATCGGTAATTGCGATCGTCGGAATTGCTTGCCAGATACTCGTGAATTGTGGCCCATGATGTTCGCCATCTTCATCTGTCTTGGAGCTAAAATATTGAAATACCAACCAGAGTAAATAAGCCGCACCCAGCACCTGAAATTGCCAGTAACGGACTACCCACGTTGCCGCCAAAATTAGCGTCATTCGCAAGATATAAGCCAGAATTAAGCCGATATTTAATGCCTGACGGCGTAATTTATCATCCGCTAATCCTTGAGAAATAGACGCTAGGGCGACAGCATTATCAGCCGATAATACTGCTTCGAGGGCAACTAGCACTAAGAGCAGCATTGGTGTAGAAGCACCAATTTCTACTGGAGCATCGAGCAATTTGTCAATCATCAGATGGTTACAACTTAACTTGTACTATTGAGGTAACTATGTATTTAGAGTACCCAGGTAAGTTGTCGAACATTTCAATCGCGTATGAGATTTGTGGAGAGCGGGGAGTGGGGAGTGGGGAGCGGGGAGCGCAAATCGCTCCCCGCCCTACACTACTTCTGCTCCAAACTGCGGCGTAGCTGACTGCTAGCAATATCGATACAAGTAACGACGACGAGTAAAACTAACATCATGGTTGTGGCTTTATTATATTCAAAACCGCGAATGTAATTGACTAATTCAAAGCCAATTCCCCCGGCTCCGACAACTCCTAAGACGGAAGCGGCGCGGATGTTATATTCAAACATATACAAGGTATAACCCAATAGCAATGGCATGACCTGCGGCATGACTCCATATTGAGCGATCTGGAACCAAGATGCACCGCTAACTTGCAAAGCTTCTAGGGAATAACGATCGACAGATTCGATCGCGGTTTGGTAAAATTTGCCCAGGTAACCGACAGTATAAATGCCCAGCGCGAGGGTACCCGCAGGTGCGCCCAATCCAGTGGCGGCGACGAATAGTAACCCCAAAATAATTGATGGGATCGATCGCACGGCATTTTGGATAAAATTAGCACCCCAACGCAACCACCATGGGACTAAATTATTTGCCGATAATACCGCGATCGGGAGGGAAATAATCGCCCCAATCGTCGTTCCCCACAAGGACATCTGGATCGTTTCTAATAATTTCTCCCAGGCAACATCGAGAATAGATAGATCTGGTGGAAATAATCGCGAGATAAAATCGGCGATGTAACCACCACTGTCTCTGAGAGATTTCAGATCTACCTGTAAACCTCTCCACGCCCAACTGTAGACAATAATAACTGCCAGGAGAATTAAGATCTTGACTATCGATTGAGCTGTCGCCGTGCTCTGGTACTTAACTTTCAATTAACTGCTCGAATTGTGCGCTGAGATTTTGACTGCTTCCATGATAAACGACCCGACCCCGATCGACAATAATTGCAGTCTGGGCATAAGTACTAGCCAAAGCTAAATCGTGCAAAACGGTAACGATCGTCATCCCTTCACTATGTAAATGGGCAAGATTTTTCATCACCTGTTGAATTGCCATAATATCCAATCCAGTGACTGGTTCGTCAGCTAATAAAATCTGTGGCGATCTCATTAAAGCTCTGGCAATTGCCACGCGTTGTTGTTGTCCGCCGCTCAGTTGGCGCGTCGGTTGACTGGCAAATTCAGCCATTCCCAATCGATCGAGTAATTCGAGCGCATTTTGCCGCTCGCTGGCTGGAAATCCCCTTAATGTCTGCCAACCTGAAAACCCACCTAATTTGCCGCACAAGACATTATCGAGGGCGCACAGTTGTGGAATCAAACCGCCGCCTTGAAACAACATCGCCAGGGGTTGACGCGCGCGATCGCGGGTACTCGGCGTCATCGGGACATCATTCACCAAGATACTTCCCGATTTTAGCGGCATTAATCCCGCGATCGCGCGTAATAGACTAGATTTACCCGCACCATTCAATCCCAAAATGGCTACAAATTCACCTTGTTCGATCTCACAGTCGATGCCATCCAAAATCGGTCGATTGCCAATTTTTGCCCGACTGACTGCCGCTTGAGATCTAATTGCCGAACCAAGATTTGGCAATTTTGCTCTCTGTTTATCGATGTCAATCGAACTTAGTTCGCTACTGATTGTACTCACTATAAATTAATTGATAATTGATAATTGATAATTGCGGATGCACCCACGCCTTTGTTCTCCGACAGCTAAGCGCACCAAGCAGATAACTGGGTTGTTGGGGTGATGCTATAAACCCCTGTTAAGAGATAAGACCAGACAGCACACCAAGCAGGGGGATTTCCACTAATTTCGCTTCTAACTAGAGATGTGTATATACGGTAGCTTTCTGAGGGGGAAACCGGATTTAAAGTCCCCCCTATTCTCTATCCTCTAGTTACGGTTTCATCCCGGCTTGCTCTAGCGCGACTTGGGTCGGTTTGAGGTGCGAATTGTTGACTTTTACCAATTTGGTGGAATTGTAAAGAGCCGTAAATAATCTATTATTGGCAGGCTCATTTAATTTCATCATCGCTGCAATTAGCTTGTTGCGATCGCTAACAGAAACATCATCATCGATGACAATACCGTGCGCGGGAACGCCAGAAATACTATACAGCACGCGTAAATTGCTAGCTTCGGCAGCCGTAATATAGGGCGCACCCAACGTATACTCCGATACTGCGGCGACATCAGCTTGATTTCTCAATACGGCTTGAAGGGCTTTATCGTAGCTGCCACCGTAGGTGACTTGCCCGAAGAAACCATTCAAGCGATCGCGATTGGGGATGAGTTTTTGTTGTACTAATTCCGCTACGGGAAAGATAAATCCCGACCCAGAGGTGGGCGAGGTAAATGAGATCCGCTTGCCTTTGAGCTGGCTCAGAGTTGCTTCTCCTTGCCCAGACTTAAGAGGACTATTTTTGGAAACTACAAAAATAGATTTGTAAGTATGTCCGCCAGAATAATTAGAGCGCACTTCTGCCAAATACAAACTGGCGTTAGCTAATTCTCTGGCTTTGAGGGCGGAGCGACTGCTCAAAAAGGCTACATCAGCGCGATTGGCACGCAAGGCTTCGACTGCTGCGGTCTCATCGGCAATCACCGCTTCGACAGGCTGTTGCAACTCTTTACTAAGAAATGCTGTCACTGCTTTGGCCTTAGCCTCTAAGTCGGTCGTGCCCGATCTAGTGGGAAAGACAATTTTGAGGGTCTGAGCTTGGGCTTGTGCGGGAGCTAGACGCAGGTTGGTGGCGATCGATTCGCCGATCGATCGACTGTTCATTGTTGCTACTCCAGCTAGAATAGTCGCTCCAATGCCGATCCCAAATTTGAGGTGCTGATTCATCGCTCGTTGTTAACTGTCTGATTCAAAATCTAATTATTGACATAATATCTCATTACTTGTCAAAACTGATAGGTATATTTGCTAATTTGTTTTGTCGAGTCTTTATTACATAAAAGTTACAAAAATTGAAAGATCCAAGTTAGAGTTAAAGCCAGTTACCAACCAAGACAAACGACGCCCAGTAATACGGATGCGGATATTGCTGGCGAGTCTTTCGTTGAGCCAGTTGCAACGCTTCGGCTTTACTCACTCCATTCGATTGAGTCAGACTACTATAAAAGTTTTGCATCAACTTCGCCGTAGATCGATCGTCAACCGACCACATCGAAGCCAAAGTACTCGCCGCACCGCTGCGAATCGCGGTACCTGCCATGGAGCTTTGCTGAGGTAAAATCTCGACCGACTAATTCAGTCGATTTGGGAAATAGTGACTTAATCGCCCTGACTTCAGCCGCAGCATGGGTTAATGGTTCGTAAATCTCGCCGCGTTTGCCATTTGTCGCGCTAGCAGCATTACCAGTCAAACCGCCAATCAAAATGCCAGAATCTTTGCGCGTAGGCTGCTTGGCACCTAATATTTGCAGTCCTGGGCTAACTGAGACTGGATAACGATCGATTAAAAATTCTTGACGCGATCGATCGGATAATGCCGCTACGGGGATATTTTGCAGCGCGCCATCCATCACGAATACTAGTTGTTTGGTGGCGGGAGTGAGATCCGGTTGGGCGGGACGAATTAACCAATCGTAAAGTTGGGCAGCAGCAACATCGTTCCAACCATATTGAGGTTGATTTAAATTCTGCTGAAAACTGGCGATCGTTTTTTCCAATTCGCTCCGCGAGACACGGACGATAAATCGTTGAAATTTATGATTAGGCAACCGTAGGATTACTTCTAATCGATCGGCCAAAATTACGGGATAAAGTACCACCGCACCAGCATCTTCAGCAAATCGCTCTACAGGTTTATATTCACTGAGTTGACACTGTAAAAAGTTTTCTAACTCTACTAGTTTGAGAGCATTGACTCGGTCGATAATTTTGCTCAAATCTGGTTTTTGTTGGCGCAGACTCAGATCGATCGCTTCGCGATACAATGGCTCGACATTATCCCGCAGTGAGAATTGAGCATCGGGATTGACAATTTGCAGATTGCGACGGGTTGTAGTGAGTGCCACAATCGCTCGATCGTATGCGGCTTGGGATGCGCTAAAATCTGGCTGACTTTGATGCTGCAAGATTCGAGCAAATTGCCATTCCCACTGATATTGGCGATCGGTTCCTGGTGTGGTGGCGAGGGAAATTGCCCGTCGGGTAAATTCTCTAGCTGGCAACCACTGTTGCTGTTGCTCGTAGAGCCAGCCTAGCGTCCCTGTAGCATCGGTTAAAGTTGATTTTCGATCTGGGTGTCGCGATCGATCGATTACGTCGGTTAGCAGTGATTTAGCAGCAGTCCATTGAGGTAGATTGGTGAGCACTAGACTCCGCGCTAGATTAATCCGGTGGTTCGCGCCTAGGGATAATACCCCCACCAGAAAACAAAAAAGAGATAATAGTCCGGGTTTTGGTCATCGATCGGATTGCACTGCTGAGTTAATTTTTCCTGAGAAAGTATATTGTAAACTACAGCAACTACTTGGAGTCTCAAAATATGGATAGAATCTCCGATCGATTGGATAAATGGCAAAAGGAGAATGCAGAAAATGCTAGCTGTTTTCGATCGATCGTGCCAGATAGGATCGAATCTAGACGTAATTAAAATAGCCTCCAGTCAGACTCAATTCTGATGTATTTTCGACAATGCCAATTAATTCTGGTTGACCGAAAAGATTATTGTTAATAGCGGTACCAGTAGGTACTGTACTAAGGGAATAGTCGGTAGCTTTACCTTTAAGTTGAATGACATCACTACTAGCATCAAAACCGACGATCGTGGCATAGTCGTTGAGACCGTCATTAGTACTGTTGGCGTCATTATAATAAACTTGCTGGCGATCGCCTAAGATGAAGCGATTGCTACTGCCTGAATGCACGAGTGTGTCGATTTCACCTTTCCCCGCCGTATCGCTGCAAGGATCGACACCGACGAGCGGATTGCTACTGTTTCCGCCAAGCAAGAGATCGTTACCACTCGTACCTAAATTAGATCCGACTTTGACTGTCGCTGAGTGAGTGCCAGAGCTGGCGAATGTCATCTCTAAGCGATTGCCGATGAGATTATAACTATCGGCACCTGTCGCCATGAGGTTAGTATTGGCAGATAAATTGAGATCGAGCGAGATTTTACCTTCGCCATTAAAAGTGTAATCGAGATTTTGACCGTCGCCTGCGACTGAGATTAGTTCGGCGCGTTGTGGGAGTGCGACAATGTGGGTGACGTTATCGGCAGCCGTGCCGAGATTAATAGTATAGTTACCACCAGTTTTGGTTAGAAATACTGAGTCTTTGTCGAAGGCATAATAACTACCAACATTTTTAATTGGCTTGCTAGCTCGAATATCTAAGGAGAATTTACCGACGCCAGCAGTATTACTATCTGGCATAACTTTTGCGGTAATTGTATCGCCAATCCGCTCGATCTTAATTGCGGATTTTTGAAATGTCCGCAGCCGATTTTGAGCATCATCGAAGGTCACAAATTCGGTACCGTCGGCGGCAGCTTTGGCGATAAAATTATCATAAATTGCTGGATCGTAAGCAGGATCGGCTCCAGTCGCGCCGTATTCATGCCAAGCAAACTCAATTATCGGTTTGTGTGCGGAGCTTTTTAACCGATCGTATTCTCGATTCCAGAGTGCGGCAGTTTGAGTATTAGTTAAATTGAGATAGCCGATCGCATTATAATCGAAGGAAATATTCGGCGCGAAATAAACAGCTTGAGCTGTCGGATCGAGAAATCCAAATGCGTTATTATAAGCGGTGCCAACCCCGGTATAGTATTGGAAATAATTGTCGAGTTGTTTGTTTAGTGCTAGACTATCGGGGTTGCCTGGGGTGGCCGCGCCAGTGACGGGGATACCTAATTGTTGGGCGATAATATTTTTAGATTGGTTAAATTCAAATTCAATCTGGCTGGGAGTTAGATTGCTGGGATCGTTGGGATGGGTATATGAATGAGTCCCAATTTCATTTCCTAATGCCAACCAGCGTTGATAAATTGGTTTCATCACATTCCAATCAGTCGATTCGCCGAGTTCCGGATCGTTACCGATGTTGATAAAGTGAGTTCCGACAAATCCATACTTAGTTTTCCAATTTGTCAGTACGTCGGCGAGTTGAGATGTGACTGTTGGTGCTATTGCCGAAAACCTGGACAGATCCACATCGTCACGAGAGAGAAATAAACTATTATTCCGAGTTAGATCGAGACTGATGCGCGTTGCATCGCGATCGACGATCGAGCCGATTGCTTGCGCGACAATATTACTATCGGAAAAGATCGCTCCATCTGCAAAATGAACGTTTTGACCGCCTGCGATCGTGGCGACGATCGCATTATAATTGGCACCATTAACTATCTGCTCGGCGAGGATCGTGCCTGGGGTACCGAACGGACTATAAGCAGCAAAAGCGATACCTTTGTCGTAATTCAGGAGCTGCTCGCCAGCGGTATATCCAGGCGCAAGGATATTATTATCAACATCCTTGGCGGTAATAACTGCATTGACAATACCACCGCCAGCAGTGCGTTGTACCCCCAGTAAATTTTTCATCCGACTGTAAGGATCGCCAGCTAGTGCGGCTCCAGTTTCATCATTAGTCATGAATTCACCAGCGGCAATTATCCCGATCCCGTACTTAGCCACTGCTTGAGTCAGCGAACTTTCGATCGCACTCAGATCGTCATTATTAACATTAGTAAATGAGGGGAAAACTAGCGCATCGTAATTTACTAACTTACTCAAATCTTTGAGATCGCTTTCGGTAAGTAAATCGAATGGTACCCCAGCAGCGATCGCTTGACTTTGAGCGGCAGCGAATAACTGACTGTAAGCTTTTTGGTCAAAAAAGTTATTTGCAGAAGTCTGCGAATACACGATTGCGATCCGGCGATTGGGATTCGTTCGTACTGGCAAATCTGTATTGCTAATCGTCAAACTATTACTTGCATAATCGCCCGGTAAAAAAACGCTATCGTTAACATCGATATAGGCATCAATTTCCGCCCGGTCGACCATCATCAGTGCTGTCGGAATGGCAATTTCGATCGTCTTCCCATCTTGAGAGCGGGCAAAATCTAAGCGGGCGATCGGATTTTGGCCTGCGGCACCATTATATAAATAAGGCGTACCATCGGTATCAAGATTGACACTATATTCCGCCCCAACCGTCAAGCCAAAAACTTGGTAGCCAGTCGCTTTATTTCGATCGGTATTCAACCAAATCGTAGTATTCGCCCCGATCTGTTCGCTAGTGGAATCGATTGCCAATACATAACTATCGGCGGTCTTTTTACCATAGACGCGATAACCTGCTACTTGCAAAATGGGTAAAGCATCCAATCGATCGAGCGGTTTCCAATCTGTGAGATTGCCGTCTAGGGCAATATTTCCATAGGTATTTTTGGGTAAAAAGTTGGAACTCGGATCGAGCGATTCTGGCATGATAGCAAGCTGGAAAAATCTTCGCGAGTATTTTGGACATTCTCAAGAGCGATTGGATACTCTAATATACGTATAAATACTGACACTTGGATTAGACCATAATCTCTCGCTGCCTGTCTGCGATCGATATCACTCTGCACTATGTGCGATCGCGGCGATCTCGATCTATATTTTGTCGTAGTGTGAGTTTATAGACATATAGATCTAATTTCGATCGTCAGGAATTAGGATAAGTAAAGTCGAATATTGACACTGATACCCCTTGTTGCCCTTACCCCGCTAGATCCTGGGCTTTTGCCCTCTCTGTCTGTTGTCTGGCTGCCACGATCGAATCGAGCCTCGACCGCACGCAATTATGGTAAAATGATAATCATTCCCATCTCACCAGCGATCGTCAAAAGTTTAAAATCTCGTTGTCAATTGCCAAAGTAACTAGCCATCTCTAACCTACTGCGAAAGAAAACTGATGAATACTCTGGAAAACCTACCGACATCGACCGTACCAGTTACCGTTTTGACGGGATATTTAGGCGCGGGAAAAACTACATTGCTGAACCATATTTTGACATACGAGCATGGTAAGAAAGTAGCTGTAATTGTTAATGAATTTGGTGAAGTAGGCATTGACAATCAACTGGTTGTCAGTACCGACGAAGAAATTTTTGAGATGAATAATGGCTGTATTTGTTGTACGGTACGGGGCGATTTGGTCAGAATTATTGGGAACTTGATGCGCCGTCGTGATAAGTTCGACCATTTAGTCATTGAAACAACTGGGTTGGCCGATCCTGCACCAGTAATCCAAACCTTTTTTGTCGATGAAGACGTGCAACTAGAAACGCGCCTAGATGCTGTAGTAACCGTGGTAGATGCCAAACATATCCACCTGCATTGGGATGCAGATGAAGCTCAAGAACAGATTGCTTTTGCCGATCGAATTTTAATCAATAAAACCGATCTAGTTACGCCAGCAGAATTAGACGAGCTAGAGAGAAAAATTCGGAACATGAATGCGATCGCCAAAATTTATCGCACTCAAAATGCCATCGTCGATATGGATACGATTTTGGGAGTTGGCGGTTTCGATCTCAACAATGCGTTAACGATCGATCCAGATTTCTTGGGCGAAGAAGCGCACCAGCACGATGAATCGGTAGGATCGATCGCACTAGTAGCACCAGGCGCGATGAATATTCAAAAAATTGAAGCTTGGCTCGGAGAATTACTGCCAACCCAGGGTCAGAATATCTTTCGGATGAAAGGGATTTTAAATATCCAGGGACAAGATCGGCGGTTTGTATTGCAAGGCGTACATATGTTGATGGACGCGCAACCAGATCGGGCATGGCGGGCGGATGAGGAGCGCAAGAATGAATTAGTATTCATCGGACGCGATCTCGATGAAGCCAAGTTGCGTAAAGATTTCAATAAATGTTTAGTTGCTTCAGGGAAGGGATTTGGTTAGATGGCAAAGTCAAAATCCAGTCAACGCAAACTGAAACTAGTATGGCAAGCACAACTTGCCGAATATATTACCTCGATCGCCTGTGCTAGTGACGGTACTGTGGTTGCTAGCAGCGCGGCGGGGGAAGTTGCCTACTGGGAAAACCAGCAACTCACCATGCTGTTAGCTGCCAATGGAGCGAGTGTAGATAGCCTGTCTTTCGACGCGAGCAGTCGATATTTGGCAGCAGGCGGACAGATGGGCGATGTGCGGGTGTGGGATTGTGGCCATGGTAGTCCCAAACTATTGCTGTCACTAGCTCACAAATCGATTTGGGTAGATGCGATTGCTTGGCATCCAAGCGAACCTTATTTAGCATTTGCGGCTGGTAGATTCGTTCAAATCTGGAACATAGCCAATCGAGAATTAATTACAACTTTAGATTTCGATCTTTCCACTGTCTTCGATCTTGCTTGGCATCCCGCCGGGACTCATTTGGCTGTAGCTGGCAACTTAGGAGCGCGAATTTGGCACAGTCGCGATTGGGATGAAGAACCAGAATACTTGCCCGCAAACAATGCGATTAAGCATCTAAACTGGTCGCTTGGGGGCGACTTTCTGGCTGGGGCGACACTGGATCGTTGTTTGGTAATTGCTTCGAGCGATGACTTCTCATCTACTTGGACGATGAGAGGTTTTCCCACTCGGATTCAACAATTAGCTTGGATCGATAAATCTCGATCGACAGTAGCGGCAATTAGTGCCGAGATGTTGGTCTTGTGCTCGTATGCAGATGGCACTTGGCAAGCTACGCCCCTAGAGTTTCATCGAGACTTTATTACCACAATGTCCATTCATCCCACATATCCCTTAATTGCAACTGCAAGTGTAGATGGAGAGATTGCAATTTGGGAACCAGACTTGGGCGCGATTGGCTCTTTTAACGATAACAACGTGGAGTTTACTCAAATTAATTGGCATTCAAACGATCGGATGTTGATAACAGGTAGTAATCGAGGAGAAGTTAAGATTTGGAGATAAAACTTCTAATATGTCGCTCGTTTGTGGATTGTTGGTGGGGACGGGCAGGTTTTATTTAAGTTTAATTACACGATTGAATTTAATAGCATAAACCTACCATTTAGATCTGGCTGAAATCGAGCGATTATTCGCGAATAAAATTACTAATCGATCGTCGGGGCGGGGTTATGCAAACAAATATTGTCGGGAGATCGATACCTAACTAAAAACCCGCCCTCCCCAGCAGATTGCATCGATTTTACAGCGATCGAATTTGGAATTTATCGATCTCGTCTTATAATCGACAGATCTAGATCGTGAAGATGTGTTAAAACAGAAGTTTGCCCCATTGCAAACTACCAGCTCGATTCTTATGTCTTCAACCGACCGAGACACTATTCGCATCCGTGGTGCCAAACAACACAACCTCAAGAATATTAGTTTAGAGCTACCGCGCGATCGCTTAATCGTGTTTACAGGTGTCTCTGGTTCGGGTAAATCGTCCTTAGCATTCGATACCATCTTTGCCGAGGGACAGCGGCGATATGTAGAGTCGCTGAGTGCTTATGCGCGGCAATTTTTGGGACAATTGGATAAACCGGATGTCGATGCGATCGAGGGTTTGAGTCCGGCAATCTCGATCGATCAAAAGTCTACTTCTAATAATCCTCGATCGACTGTCGGCACGGTCACCGAAATTTACGATTATTTTCGGTTATTATACGGTCGCGCGGGTACGCCCCATTGTCCGCAGTGCGATCGATCGATTGCCCCGCAAACCATTGATGAAATGAGCGACAGAATTCGCGCGCTCCCCGAACGAACTAAGTTCCAGATCTTAGCTCCGATCGTCCGAGGTAAGAAAGGGACGCATCAGAAAGTAATATCTAGTCTGGCATCTGAAGGCTTCGTGCGGGTGCGGGTAAATGGCGAGATTCGCGAATTAGCCGATCGCATTGTCTTAGATAAAAATCAACATCATACAATCGAAATTGTGGTCGATCGATTGGTGAATAAAGAAGGTATCGAATCGCGACTGTCGGATTCTTTAACTACTTGTTTGCGGCATGGGGAAGGGATTGCCGTTATTTCAATTATTACCGACGAAGGTGCAGAAACAAATCCAGATTTACCGACAGAATTAGTCTTTTCTGAGAAATTTGCGTGCCCCGAACATGGCGCGGTAATGGAAGAATTATCGCCGCGATTGTTCTCATTTAACTCTCCATACGGGGCTTGTCCGGCTTGTCACGGCATCGGTAGCTCGCGCACCTTCGATCCAGACCTAATTATTCCCGATCCGTCAGCGGCTATTTATCACGCGATCGCGCCTTGGTCCGACAAGGATAATTCTTATTATTTATCTCTATTATATAGTTTGGGTCAAGCCGCCGGATTTGCCCTCGATACTCCCTGGCAAAAACTCACTCCCGAACAACGATCGTTAATTTTAGAGGGTCGGGACGAGCCGATTTGGATGGAAGATATCGGCGAAAATCGTCGCTTTCGGGGAGTGATTAAAATTCTCGATAGGCAATACAATGATGCCTCAGAATTGCAAAAGCAAAAGCTCGAACAATACCTCACAGATCGACCGTGCGAAGCATGTGGAGGCAAAAGATTAAAAGCCGAAGCTCAATCGGTAAAATTAGGTCAATATGGTATCCTCGATTTTACTAGTGCCGCGATCGATGAATGTTTGGACAGACTCGATCGGCTAGTATTGACCGAAAAACAACTCAAAATCGGCGAATTAGTCCTCAAAGAAATTACCGCCAGACTGCAATTTTTGCTTAACGTTGGCTTAGATTATCTCACACTCGATCGCGCCGCGATGACCCTCTCTGGTGGCGAAGCGCAGCGAATTCGCCTCGCAACTCAAATCGGCTCCGGTTTGACAGGCGTCTTATACGTTCTCGACGAACCGAGTATCGGTTTGCACCAACGCGATAACGGACGACTCTTAAACACCCTGACTAAATTGCGCGACTTAGGTAATACCCTCATCGTCGTCGAACACGACGAAGATACCATTCGCGCCGCCGATCATTTGGTCGATATCGGTCCTGGTGCGGGCGTACATGGTGGTAGTATCGTCGTTGAGGGAGATTTGAAGGCACTGCTCGAATCCGAAGACTCGATCACAGGAGCCTATTTATCTGGACGCATAGGCATCGAGACTCCAGCACAACGACGGGAAGGCAACGGACGCAGTTTAATTCTCAAAAATGCCAACCGGAACAACCTCAAACATCTCGATGTCGATTTTCCGCTCGGTAAACTCGTCTCAATTACAGGCGTATCCGGCTCGGGCAAATCTACCCTCGTCAACGAACTCCTCCACCCCGCACTACAGCACCATCTCACCAAACGGGTACCCTTTCCCAAAGATGTCGATGAGTTGCAAGGTATTAGCGCGATCGATAAGGTTATTATCATCGATCAATCCCCGATCGGACGCACTCCGCGATCGAATCCCGTCACCTATACAGGCGTATTCGACACCATCCGCGAAGTCTTCACCCAAACCATCGAAGCCAAAACGCGCGGTTATAAAGCGGGACAGTTTTCCTTCAACGTCAAAGGCGGACGCTGTGAAGCCTGTAGCGGACAAGGGGTAAACATCATCGAAATGAATTTCCTCCCCGATGTCTACGTGCAATGCGACGTCTGCAAAGGCGAACGCTACAACCGCGAAACCCTCCAAGTTAAATATAAAGGTAAATCGATCGCCGATGTCCTGAATATGACCGTCGAAGAAGGCTTAGGCTTCTTTGAGAATATCCCCCGCGCCGCTACCCGCCTCCAAACCCTCGTCGATGTCGGCTTAGGCTACGTCAAACTCGGACAAACCGCCCCCACCCTCTCTGGCGGCGAAGCCCAACGCGTCAAACTCGCCACCGAACTTTCCAAACGCGCCACGGGTAAAACCTTATATTTAATCGACGAACCCACCACCGGACTCTCATTCTACGACGTCCACAAGCTCCTAGACGTGCTGCAAAGACTAGTAGACAAGGGTAATTCCATTATTGTCATCGAACACAACCTCGACGTGATTCGCTGCTCCGACTGGACGATCGATCTGGGGCCAGAAGGTGGTAATAAAGGAGGAGAATTAGTCGCAGTGGGAACACCGGAACAGGTGGCGAAAAATCCTAAGTCGCATACTGGGAAATATCTCAAGCAAGTGTTAAAACAACATTCAGCAACGGTGAAAGCTTAGAGTGGATGTCGATCGACGGAATCGATCGAGGATCGGATTAATTTCATGTATGATGGAATGAGAATGACTGAGTACGCATGGCAAAACTGAGCTTAAAAACAGCCCAAACAATTTGGGATTTACAACATCAGCTTTTATAAATTATCGATACAGCACGAACTATCGAACTGTCACTGTTTGAAGCTTTTGGAGAAACCGAGCGAACAATCCCATACTTAGATGAACTCCAAAGCATTGCTCAACAAGCAACGGAAAGGTTTTCTCGATTTTCTACACTGCAAATTAGAGTCGCAAATACTCAACCACCTATTCCAACGGATCTCCTAGAAATAGTAGCTAGAGCGATTGAAAGTACTCAGCAAAAAATTCCCGCTTTAAAACGTAGTAACCAAGAAACTATTCAGGAGTTTGACTGATCATGAAAAAACAACCGATAATGCCAGATCCATCAGTAGATCGCCGACTGCTCGATAACATGCGTCAAGCTCGACTCAGTTTTGAAGAAGTCGATCTACAAGTAGAAGAATTAATAGCTAAATTTGATGAACTGATTCGTCAACAAAAGTTACAACGCATTAAGCAGAAGCAAAAAAACTAGCTAATCGATCGAGTACTAAGCATATTGACTGACAATACTCGATCGACCTATCTAAAAGACAGATTATTTAGTTAATAAGATCGATTCGAGCGAATTCATCAGGCGATTCCGCAAAGCGGACACTACACGAACGAGAAGATTAAATATAATTCAAGTTTATCAGCCTCGCATATTTATCACCTAAAATCTAAATATTGGGAACTTTTGTAAACTTATTCACTTCAATGCGTGAGTCTAACCCCTATCTGCTAATTTTATGGGTGGAAAATTATTCAATCGCGGTCGGATCGATCGAGATCGCTATTTAGACATCGAAGCTGACATTCGTACCTATCTCGATCGATATTTGGGCAGCGATCGCTATCGCATTCCCCGCTATTATGGTGATAAACCAGATTTTGGCGACTTAGATGTTATCGTTTGCCTCGATCCTGGCGATAATTGGCAACAAATTCGCCAGACGATCGTTAACGACTTGGGTATTGTCGAAGTTAAAGCTGCTGGGAGCGTTTTCTCGACTCTATATCGAGATTTTCAGGTCGATTATTTTACCGCTCCTTCGCCATATTTTGAAAGCACTTATAATTATCTATCCTTTAACGATCTGGGCAATCTCATCGGTAAAATCTGCCGTCGCTTCAATCTTAAATACGGCGAGCGGGGACTGAGCTATGTATACCGTTATCATAATGGTAATTTTCAAAAAGAAATCGAATTAACCCAAGATTTCGCGGTTATTTGTCGGCTATTGGAACTGGACTATGGTAAATGGCAAGCTGGCTTTGCCAATATTACCGAAATTTTTGAGTGGACGATCGCTTGTCCATATTTTTCGATCGCACCATATATCGATCGATCTACTTCTTTAGAGCGGCGCGTCAAGGAGCGATCGACTATTCAAAGTTTTCTCGACTATCTCGATCGACATCAAATTACGAAAAAATACCAATATCTCGATAATCGCGACGATTATCTACCGTGGATTGCTGCTAATTTTCCTACAGCTAATTTACTCGATCGCATTGCTGCGGCTACCGCTGCTGCCGAACGGTCGGAACTGGTTAAAGCTAAATTCAATGGCGAGATAATTATGAAGTTATTGCCGCATCTAGCAGGTAAGGAGTTAGGACATTTTATCGTCAACTTCAAACAACAATTTACTAATTTTGAAGAGTTTATAATTGTGACAGAACTTCACGAAATCGAGCGAAATATCTTAGAATTCGCGCGTTCAGATCGTGAGACATCCTCAAAGTATAACTAAGCTCTAGAAAGCAGCATTCAATAAATTAGCAAAAAAGGGCAAAAGATCGATTGGTATGGATATCTGCGAAAATATCACGATTGGCTCGATCGAGCGAATTTAATTCTATCTATAGTTAGATTTTTTGCTTTGTTTGAATTAAATCTTGACGCTCGATCTTCCAAATATTAGTTAATCTCTCTCAAATCCATCGATCGATCGCATTGACATTTGTGGGTATTTCGATCGAGAAACTATCGATCGCGATCCCAAATCATGTATTAAAATTTGCTCGATCGAAACTCACTTAGGGCAATTTCGTTAGAATATGTGAGAAGACTATGGTGAGAGACTTTTCGCAATGAGCAATCAACTGTACCAACAAATCCAAGAATTTTATGATGCTTCGAGCAATCTGTGGGAAGGAATTTGGGGCGAACACATGCACCACGGATATTATGGTAAAAATGGCACGCTCAAACTAGATCGTCGTCAAGCACAGATCGATCTCATTGAAGAAGTTCTCAGTTGGTCTGGTGACTTCAGCACAAACCGACCCCACGACATCCTCGATGTCGGTTGCGGGATTGGCGGTAGTAGTCTCTATTTAGCCGAAAAATTTGGTGCTAGGGTCACCGGGATTACGCTCTCCCCCGTGCAAGCTAATCGCGCCAAGGAAAGAGCGCGCGCGGCAGGTTTGGCAGCCAAGACAGACTTTCAGGTTGCTAATGCTCTAAATATCCCGTTTCCCGACCATAGTTTCGACCTGGTGTGGTCGTTAGAAAGCGGCGAGCACATGCCAGATAAAGTGAAATTTTTGCAAGAGTGTCATCGCGTCTTAAAGCCAGGTGGCAAACTGATTTTTGTGACGTGGTGTCACCGTCCCATAACACCAGAAACGCCGCTCACCGCTGAGGAGCACAAGCATTTACAAGATATTTATCGGGTTTATTGTTTGCCGTATGTGATTTCGCTGCCTGAATATACCGAGATGGTAGAAAGCTGTGGTTTCAAAGATTTGCGCGTCGATGATTGGTCTACCGCCGTCGCTCCATTTTGGGATGTGGTGATCGATTCGGCGATTACCCCACAGGCCATTTTTGGGCTGTTCCAGGCGGGTTGGAAAACGATCGAGGCTGCCATGTCATTGAAGCTGATGAGCGATGGTTATCGGAGCGGATTGGTAAGGTTTGGTTTAATTGCGGCAACTAAGTAAGCTCAAAATAATCTATCGATTGACGAACATCTACTATTAAATGTCGTCTCTCGATTAAGTGTTAGTATCGCTCGAAATTATTCTCTCAAAGAGGGTATACTTATATCCTCTTTCATAAACATCATTTTTTAAGCCAGGTTTAAGCTTCAATCCCTTTTGAAACGTGCATTAGAATTTGACTTTATGGAAATAGACTGCATTCATTTCTGTGTTGTAGATGCGACCCAAACATTAGACTTATTAGTCGATCGAATGGGACTGCAAAATCTCAGTCGGTGCGCTCGCGAACATACCATCGAGTATCTAGTCGGTAACACTAATTTATTATTTTCGATCGCGTCTCCTCTTAATGCAGCTAGTCCCGTCGCTGACTACCTCAAGCTCCATCCCTCTGGCGTCAAAGATGTGTCATTTAGGGTAGGCAATCTAGAGGAAATTAGGTGCAAGCTATCGCATTTAGGGATCGAAATCATCGATCGATCGAGTGAAGACGACAAGCGAGAATGGTTGAGAATTCAGGGTTGGGGTGCGATCGAGCATACCATTATCCAAGCTTCAAAATCTGCATCCGAACAGACACCAGAACTAAATAACACAATATCTGGTATCGACCATATCGTCTTAAATGTTGCGGCTGGTGAATTAGAACCCGCAGTAAATTGGTATCGAGAGCTGTTTGGTTTTGAGGTACAGCAAACATTCGATATTCAGACCCATAAATCGGGACTGGCAAGTAAAGCTCTAATTAGTGATTGTGGCAAGATTAGATTTAATATTAACGAACCAAGTTCGACTAATTCGCAGATTCAAGACTTTTTAGATCTCAATCGTGGTTCTGGTATTCAACATATCGCTTTGCAAACTCACGATATCTTGACCTCGATCGATCTCATGCACCAGCAAGCAGTAAACTTTTTACCAATTCCGCAAACTTATTATACCAAGTTGCAAAGTAGGGCTAAAACAGAACAAAATCTATTATTAACCGATCGCGAGTGGCAACAACTCGAACAGCTCCAAATATTGATGGATTGGTCTACATCGACACCTGAAGAGATACTTTTGCAAATATTTACTCAACCGATCTTTGAGTCTCCAACCTTCTTCTTTGAAGTCATAGAGCGTCGCAATCGCGCCAAAGGATTCGGGCAAGGTAATTTTCAAGCCTTATTTGAAGCAATCGAGGAATACAATACAAACCAGGATTTAGAGGGTTTTCGGGATGTTCGGGATTAGGTTGTTTGTGGGATGCGAAAATGGTCATAATTTCTGACATGCACCAGTACCCTTAACCTAATCCTGTAAATCCTGATGCCGACAGTGGAGATAGCGAGTATTTCCGATCCGGCAATCTACTTCGCCCAAGCTTGATCCCAGCCAGCACCGCCAACTTCTAAACCAGCATTATGACTATTAGCCTCGATGATTCGATCGCCATTTAGAGTGCGTAGATCGATCGATAATAAACCCTTGAGTGTATCGCGACAACACATTACCAATCCCTGTTCTGTTGGCGTATTTACCATCGTTCCTGATAGATCTGTCGTACCGATTAGTTCGACTTGAAATTCGCTATTGCTAGCTTGAATTTTCCATGCGCCCCATGGTTGAATTTGCCAACTCATTTGCGAATTCCACGGTACGAATTCATAAAATTTGTCGCGATAATGAATGCCAATCATCCCGACTTCTTCTGTCGTCCATAGTACTTTGCGTCGTCCGCCGCCTGCGGTAATTGCCAAACCAACTGTCTCATCGAAACTATTGCAATTTACCCAGAACCATTTTTGCGGAAAAGAGCGACCCCAATTTTTTTCACTATAGGCTGGGGTATTAGTAAAATCATAGCGTTTGCCCTGCCACTCGATCCAACCTGTAGCCAAGCCATGCGCCATCAGAATTTGCCATCCCGGCTCGAAGATACTTATGTACGATAATAAGCCTGCGGTGGCTTGTTGGGGCTGCTGGGGCTGTCCCCAGCCATAAACGGGGACAGTATGATAACACCAGCGACAGTCTTGCAATGGTAAAGCTCCTTGATGGAGAGTTGCGGTGACTTGATAACCTTCGGTAATGTGACGATCGAATTCGGCAACTGATAATAATTGTGGTTGAATATCTAAATTATTACTCTTTCCCCAATGTCCCAAAGCCAGCTCATCTTTTGCTGCCCAAAATTTACCAGGATCTGGGAAAGAACACATCAAATGTCGTTCGTCAATCCCTAACATCTGCGCCGCACCACCACTGCGCTCGCTTTTACCTAAAGGATCTTCGATCGAGTACATAAACGCAAATGATTCTCTAATCTTCGGCAATGTTAACCGAAAATACCACCCTTCAAAAAAATCAGGATCGACACCATTCCAATGATAGCCATTATGCGGCACTTTCATAATTAATAGTTGATAGTTGATAGTTGATAGTTGATAGTTGATAGTTGATAGTTGGGAGTTGATAGTTGGGAGTTGATAGTTGGGAGTTGATAGTTGATAGTTGGGAGTTGATAGTTGGGAGTTGATAGTTGATAGTTGATGGTTGATAGTTGATAGTTGATGGTTGATAGTTGATGGTTGATAGTTAAATTTCACCATCCCCTATCCCCTATTCCCTATTCCCTATCCCCTAATTCACAAAGCAGGCGATCGGGAAAATTAAGTATTCCCAGAAGAATAGTTTCCAGATAAATTGATAGAAGTCTGCGATCGATTCTTTTTTGTCGAGATCGACATCTTGAGAACGCCACCAGAGTAGGCCGAGTAGAATAGTATGAGAAATAATCACAAACCAAGTATTAATGCTCGATGGTAACAAGATACCCGCTGAGATCGTGCCTAGATAGGCGATCGTAATTGCCCAGCGCGTAAAATTGAAAACTGTTAACTTACCTAAGACAATGGTGAAAGTTTCAATTTCATACTTCCGATCGCCTTCGAGATCGGGCACATCTTTAAATAATGCAATGGCAATTGTAAATACTAGAATAAATAGCGTTAATACCCAAATACTTGGCGGTATACTATCTGCACCTGTCAATAGTCGATCGAAATGCAAGAACAACCCTAAATTAACGATACAGCCCCTCACCGTTAAAATACAAATAGCAGCAAGTAATGAGTATTGTTTAAATCGAATTGGCGGCACCGAATAAGCAGTTCCGATCGCCAAACTTAGCGCGACAGTTGCAAATAACCATTTACCTAATAAAGCAGAAATCGAGATCGCTAAAATACCTGTAACTGTGACGATCCCCGTTCCTTGCGCAATTGATAATTTACCACTAGCTAGGGGAAGATCTGGCTTATTGACTCGATCGATCTCGACGTCATACAGTTGATTCAAACCAACGATATAAATATTTCCCAATATACAAGCAATCCAAGCTCCCACCAGTTGACCGATACTCAGCCATGAGATCGGGCTATGAGTAGTCGCGATCGCGATCGTGTAAAGTGCTAATACACTCAGACTGGTACCAATAATTGTATGGGGACGCGAGAATTTCCAGAGCTGTGTTAGATACATTGGGGGTGTGGGGCGAGGGGACTGGGAGAGGGGGAGAGTGGGGAAGAGGGCGATAAATTAATTGTAATTGAAGAAAACTAGGCTTCGGTTGAGCTAGTTCTGCGATCGGGTAAAACTCAAGATGCGAGGTAGGATATCCGTAAGCTTTACCCTACCTGACTCGCGTGTGGGGAGTGTCAAAATATAAATAGTTCCAAAAGTGTTTTAGATATTGTGTCGATCGCAATTGAGTCTAGTTCCGCTGCACGATCTACAACCGAACCCAGACTGTGGATGCCAGAGCAGGTATTATTTACACCTGCTGCCATCCAAGAACCTTGGGGACAACAAATATTAGCCCGTACTCAGTCTTTAAATCTACCCATTAAAATCCTGTCCCACAACCGTTTGACTGGGCTGCGGGGCGAGAATGAGCGCGAAACGTATCAGATTTCCAAACGTACTTTAGCTGTAGTTACAGCCCCTCCGAGTAGTTTCAAACTTAGCCCTATTCCGCCTTCTGCTGATTGGCAATTCCACCTCGCCGAAGGCTGTCCAGCGCACTGTCAGTATTGCTATCTAGCAGGTAGTTTGCAAGGGCCGCCAGTGATTCGTGCTTTCGCCAATCTGCCGCAGACTTTGGCTAATTTGGCAGCTTACGAGAAATCGGGCGAAGCCACCAGTTTTGAGGTGAGTTGTTATACCGATCCGTTAGGCATCGAGCATCTTACAGGCAGCTTAGCTGAATGCATCCGTTATTTTGGTACCCGAAAAGAGGGATATTTGCGCTGGGTGTCCAAATTCGATGCTGTCGAGCCGCTGCTAGATTTGCCTCACAACGGTCATACCCGCTGTCGATTCAGTGTCAATGCCGTGCCTGTTTCCGGTCGATTTGAGGGCGGTACGGCACCCGTAGCCGCCAGGTTGCAAGCGTTACGGAAGTTAGCATTGCCTCCAGCGCGGGGTGGTGGCGGTTATCCCGTCGGATTGGTCATCGCACCGATTATGCCGATTGAAGATTGGGAGTCGCACTATACTCAGCTATTAGATTCGATCTCGACAGCTTTAGATTTCGATTGCGATCTGACATTCGAGCTAATTTCGCACCGTTTTACCCCCGGTTCTAAGGAGACGCTATTGGAATGGTATCCCCAAACGAAGCTAGATATGGATGAGTCACGACGGAGTGTCAAACGCAATAAGTTTGGTGGCGTTAAGTACGTCTATGAGGCTGACATCATGAAACAGTTGCGCCGTTTCTTCGAGCGGGAGTTGTCACAGCGATTCCCTCATGCCAAGCTTCTGTATTGGACTTAGAGGATAGGCTTTAGGCTTTAGGTTTTAGGCTTTAGGTTTTAGGCTTGAGGCTTTGAGTAGAGGTGAGAGGACAAAGGATCGACCGTTTTGGAACGCAGTTCCAACTTTACCGATTACCGATTACCCATTACCCATTACCCTCTCTCTCCACTGGCGGATAAACGGGTACCCCCATCGAACGAGGGAACTAGGGCTAAAGCTTTGTAAGCTGGGGTTAATCATCTACAGGTGGAGATTGAGAATTTATGGCGAGTGAAAGACAGATTCAGGATAAACGCGAATCAACTCAAGAAGACTCGATTGAAAATGGAGCTGCTCAGCAAGAACTAGCCGACGAAACTAAAGCCAAGAAAAAATCTGCAACTTCTACAAAATCGACAGATTCGCAATCAACAGATGACTCCGAAGGCTCGGCACAGATTGCGTCACTCTCGCAAGCATTACAAGGTGATTTGAGTACACTCGATCCCGATACGGCCTTAGAAACGATCGATACATTTCATAGTTTACTTAAGCAGTCCAAACAGCCCGAAGCAAAAGAGCTTGCTAGCGGACTAAAAGATCTACAAAAACTTTTGAAGCGGAAGGAGCCAAGCGGACACGAACTTGGGGATCTTATCGTTCATCTGGGAGAGCAAACAATCGAGATTGCTGGTGATGTCGATAAAGGACTTAAAACACCTTTGCAACAATTAGGTAAACAACTGACCAAAATCGGTCGCTCGTTATCCAAAGCTGAAGATTCCGAGCAGCTTGAAGATTTAGATGCGCTGGTCGATACTCTCAAGCAAGAACCAGATAAAATCGATACCAAAGCTTCAGTCGGTACGATCGATCGCTGGTACGATTTGTTACACAAATCCGAAGATGAAAGTCTCGAAGAACTTGCCAGCCAACTCAAAGAACTCAAGCAGCTTTTGAAAGGAAGTAAGTCTAAAGGTGCAGATTTGAGTGAGAAACTCATCCACATGGGCGAGCAAACTACCGCCGCTGCTGCTAATGCCGGACGCGGTTTTAAAGGTGCGATCCAGAAGTTAGGTAAAGCGTTGACAGCCTTTGGTAAATCGCTATCTTAGCATTTAAGTTTAAATCTCCTTATGTAGAACTTATCGCCTAAATATTAGGCGATAAATTATATTTTTTGACTAATTGAAGCTTAATCCTTTACTCTTATTTTGCTCTTTCCAAAGACAGATATTTACAATCCGTCGTTAGAGAGATGAGTTGCGAGCGTGGATATATTATCTTAGATAAAGATGGTTTATTAACAAGCAACTATCTTTAATTAGAAAGGAGAACAACAAATGTCTATCGCTCTTGATGATTCAAAACGTACAGCGATCGCCTGTAAACTAGCTGGGATGAAAGAAGTTCAAAACCTGCTAATTTCTAACGAAGAGAAGCTAATCTCGGCTTGTGACGACCAGGAAATCCGCGATCGGTTTGGCAAGATGTTAGATGACGATCGCAAAAATCTCGGTATTTTAGATACTGTAATGGTTCAGTATGGGGTCATGAGCGAACCCAAAGAAACAATTACAGAAATGGTTAAACAAATTGAAGAGCTGATGGCAGGTTCCGAGCTGACTGTCTACGAAAAAGCAGCTCAACACGAACTACTAAAGCATCAGCAATTCATGGCTGGAGTTTTGGTACATAAGGCAGGACAAGTAGTTGGTGCTGATGTCGAAGCTGCTATTGCACCTTTGAATACCATTAACTTTGAAAATCGCGCTCATCAAGAACAACTCAAGGGCGTACTCGAATTATTAGGCGTTCGCGAACTCACCGGACAAGAAGCAGACCAAGGTTTGTGGGCGCGCGTTCAAGATTCGATCGCGGCATTCTCTGGAATCGTCGGTAGTGCGGTAACTCAAACTAGTGACAAATCTGACATGAATATTGAAGATATAATTCGTGCGGATCACAACAAAGTGAACATGCTATTCATGCAAATTGACAATACCAACGATCCTCAGAAAATCGAAGAATACTTCGGTCAAATCTACAAAGATTTATCCGCACATTCTGCCGCAGAAGAGGAAGTTGTCTATCCAGCAGTCCGTCCGTTCTATGGCGATACCCAAGAACTATATGACGAGCAGGCAGAAATGAAGCAAATGTTAGAAGAAATCAAAGCGATGAGTCCTTCTGACGGCAGTTTCAAAGCCAAGGTCGAAACACTGAAAAAAGCAGTAGTCGAGCATGTTGGCCAAGAAGAAAGCGAAATGTTTGCAGCGATTCGCAACAACTGTAGCGATGACCAGTGCGAACAAATGGCTACTCAGTTCAAAACTGCAAAAGCCAAGATTCAAGAGCAGGCAATGGCTCGCTCCAACTAAAGTTTGAACTTGGGGACACTGTTGGATGAATAGTTCAAACCCTCGCCTAGCGAGGCTCGTCAAGTAGCCAATCTTACACATACTCCTCACTGCAAGATTTAGCGACGAGAATTTGGATAAAACATTCAACAATCCCCTTTATTATTTCTAACTAAACCTGGCAATACCTTCAGGAATCGATTGGTTATTTTAGGTGTAGTTACTAAAAATAATCGCTCTGCCACGCCAGGATTTTTAGTTGTAGGCGTTCTCACACTTAACTCGATCGTAGGACTGGATGGAAAGTTTTCCTGACAGTCCTTTTTATTATCTAACGTTAGTTATTCGTGGCCAATTGCGTTCGGTTGCCTCATCTGCGGGAAATAGACATTCGAGCCGCAGTTCCTGAAGCGTAATGTCATACGGAGTACCTAATGTCGCGATCGTCGAGAAGAATTTTAACTCCAAATCATCGCGCCGGAGATGAAGGCTCAATAGCAAGGCATGTTGAGCAGTGCTACGCCGCTCAGTTTGCCAGATTCGCTCGATATCTGGATCGCTGATAAGTTCGTTTAGTAATGTCATAGAAGAATCGCTGTCCCGTTCGAGTAAAGTTTCTCGGTGCAGTCGTTGCAATGCGTGACTGGCAATGCTCTCCCAGTTGACAATAAACGGACGCAGCCCCTGCGAATGAAACATCACCCGCAGGATATTAATTTTGCCGTCTGCATAAAAGATGCCGTGCAGTCGTTCGGGAGCGATAAATGCACCGAGCAATCGAGTCGCACCTTGATTTGTCAGGAGTAAATTCCAGTATCGATCGATCGCAAATGCTGGATATGGATCGTGTCGATCTAGGATCAGATCGAGCGCTTTGCGCACTTGGATCGTCTCTGGAGCCGATAAATCCGTCTCGGTATGAATCGGCGCATATCCAGCGGCTGATAACAGCAGATTTTGCTGTCTAAGCGGAATCTCTAAGACGGTTGCCAATTGCAATACCATCTCCTGACTGGGTTTAGCGCGTCCCGATTCGAGAAAACTGATGTGACGTTGGGAGACTTCGCTAGAGAGCGCGAGATCGAGCTGGCTGAAATTGCGTCGATCTCGCCATTGTTTGAGTAGCATTCCAAATGAGTTTATTCGATCGTCGAGCGCAGTTAGCTGTTGTGGCATGGCAAGACAGGGGAATTGAGGATTGAGGATTGCGGATTGCGGATTGCAGATTGGAAGACACAGGTTAGCACCGATAACCTCATCCCGTACATCCTGCAAATCCTTAAATCCCGATCGGATTTTTGATTACCTGACAGGTAATTGTTTTAATTATCCCCTTTTGCCAAGATTGTGACATACCGAATTGAGGTTAGCCAAGTATGTCAACGTCAACGAATATCTCGACAACACGCTCATTCAACTCCCTCAAAACACTTTATCTAATTCTGGCGATCGCGGGATCGATTGCACCCTGGTATTGGTTGCTACAAGAGCCAGCAGCACTATTGTCGCCAACATTATTTTTACAACGCACGTTTGCAAATAATATTACAACTGCTTTGGCGAGCGATCTGCTCATTAGTGCCAGCGGCTTCTTTATTTTTGCCTCGATCGAACTCAAACGCTTAGGGTCTACTGCTTTGGGAGTTTTACTGTATGTCGGACTGACATTTGGCATCGGGCTTTCTTGCTCTCTACCGTTGTTTCTATATCGTCGAGAACTAATTCTAGAGCGAAATACAGTCAGCAAGTATTAACGAATTAGCGACCTGTTAAGGCAGCGATTTGCTATCGAGTCGTCAAGATTACAAAAACAGTTTACAAATACAGGACTATTGCTAGCAGCAGCATGGTTGTTATGGGGTGTTGGTATTAGTTTAGTAATTGGTTACTGGGCATCTCGCCAATAAAGTTGCGCAGATTTACCCATAGCAGATCGAAGTACTATAAAAAAAGCCTATCTAGTAATAACTAGATAGGCAGATCGCATGAATAAAACCGATTTAGAATAGACCTAAAGTCAAAGATTTATCGATCGGCATAGTTGCACCGATACCCAAATAGATAGTGAAGACAGTACCGAAGAGGAATACTGCCATCGCGACGGGACGACGGAAAGGGTTTTGGAACTTGTTGACGTTTTCCAAGAAGGGAATTACCAACAGACCTAAGGGAACGCCAGCCATGCAAGCGATTCCTAAGAGTTTGTTAGGCAATACGCGCAAGAGTTGGAATACAGGCCACAAATACCACTCAGGCAAGATTTCTAGCGGCGTAGCAAAGGGATTTGCAGGTTCGCCAACTAGAGCGGGGTCGAGAATGGCTAAAGCTGTACAGCAACCGATCGTACCGAAGATCACGACAGGGAAGATGTAAAGTAGGTCATTCGGCCAAGCTGGTTCGCCGTAATAGTTATGACCCATACCTTGAGCTAGTTTTGCTCTAAGAGCTGGATCGGAGAGATCCGGTTTTTTGAGAGTTGACATAGTTAATTAAGGACGTAAATTTTGGTTATTTAATTAATGTCTCAATGAGAACATCTGTCCGATCGGGTTGATATGTCTGGACGAGCGTGGAGTAGACTAAATGTTTACCACCATCGTTCGTCCATCTTCATTATCCCAATTTACAAAGGTCCAGAGATCCCTTGTTTGCGAATCATGATGAAATGTAACAGCATGAATACCGCAATCAACCAAGGCAGTACAAAAGTATGTAAACTGTAGTAACGAGTCAAAGTTGCTTGACCGACGCTAGAACCGCCACGGAGAAGGTCAGCCATCGCTACACCAACTACCGGAATTGCTTCGGGTACGCCAGAGACGATTTTGACTGCCCAGTAGCCGATCTGATCCCAAGGTAGAGAATAACCAGTTACGCCGAAACTAACAGTTAGAACTGCCAAAATTACGCCAGTAATCCAGGTGAGTTCGCGAGGATTTTTGAATCCACCAGTGAGATACACGCGGAAGGAGTGGAGGATCATCATCAATACCATCATGCTGGCACTCCAGCGGTGGATGGAACGAATCAGCCAACCAAAATTGACTTCCGTCATGATTTTTTGAACCGAGTTGAAGGCATCAGCTACAGTTGGCGAATAGTAGAAAGTCATCGCAAACCCAGTTGCAAACTGGATTACGAAGCATACTAGGGTGATCCCACCAAGACAGTAGAAGATATTGACATGGGGTGGAACGTACTTACTAGCAATATCATCAGAGATTGCTTGGATTTCGAGACGTTCGTCAAACCATTGGTAGGTTTTACTATTTGTGACTTGCTTGGTAAACATTGACGGGTGCCGTGCTTCTCTCTAATGTCGTGTTATATATTATAACGCCAGGAGGATGGTAGATCCTATGGCTCAAGATAATGACTGGGTAAGATTTACTGTCGGGTAGAACAGGAGGCTGTTCGGGACACAACTGATACCAAATATGCCCAAAATTGTTTAATTTAGTAATATTCGGTGGTAAGTTACTCATTTTACCTCTACAAAATTTAACACACCTCGAAAGGAGAGTGGTATCGATCGTGAGAGCTAGTTTTTGGTTTGGTTGGATCTTGAGTCTGCAAATGGCTCTATTTTGGCTCTGGGGTGTCCCTTCAGCCGCTGCATTTACACCAGAGCAACAATTAGTGTTGCAAGCTTGGCGGACAATTAATCAGGCTTATTACGATAACAGCTTCAATCATCAAAATTGGTGGGAGGTACGCGATCGCACCCTCAAGCAGCAAATTCCGAACGAGGAAGCCGCTTATACAACCATTACCAAGATGATTGCGACTTTGGACGAACCCTTTACACGGTTGTTGCGCCCGGAGCAATATCGATCGCTCCAAGTGAATACTGCCGGAGAATTGTCTGGAGTGGGCTTACAAATCGGCGTGAAGGCAGGTAGCGACGCGATCGAAGTAATTGCCCCAATCGCTGGTTCCCCAGCCGCACAAGCGGGAATTTTGCCCCACGACATCATCGTTCAGATCGATGCTACTCCCACATCCGAACTAACGCTCGATACTGCGGCTGTCAAAATGCGCGGTGCGACGGGTACAAATGTCAGTCTGATGGTGCAAACAGCCGACAATTCGCCGCGCGAGGTAATTTTAGTCCGTCAAAAAATCGAACTCAATCCCGTGACCGCCGAGCTACATACCGAAAACGGTCGCAAAATTGGCTATCTGCGCCTAGCACAATTTAGTGCTAAAGCCGCGCAAGAATTAGCCGATAAGATCGATCGCTTCAAACAACAAGGCGTCGTTGGCTACGTGCTAGATTTACGCAACAATCCCGGTGGATTGGTGCAATCTGGCGTCGAAATTGCCCGTCAATGGCTCAACGAAGGAACGATCGTCTACACTGTCGATAGACGCGGCGCGATCGATGCGATCGATGCGACAGGTACCGCCCTGACCGATGCTCCACTGGCTATACTAGTAAATGAAGGTACTGCCAGTGCCAGCGAAATTCTTGCTGGAGCCTTACAAGATAACGGACGCGCTACCCTCGTCGGTACAAAGACATTTGGCAAAGGTTTGATCCAATCTCTATTCGATCTCCCCAATGGTAGTGGCTTAGCCATTACCGTTGCTAAATACGAAACTCCCAACCATCACGATATCCACAAATTAGGCATTACACCCGATCGAGTCATCCCGACGCCCCCCATTTCGATCGCAGCCGCAGCTACAGATAAAGATACTCAGTATCTCGCAGCCGTGAAGGAGTTAGGAGTTGGGAGCTAATAGTCTTATCTAGCGATAAGTTTTTTGCTCGATCGATAGTTACGAATTACATCACATTAAATCAAAGTAATAATCTTATGATGGATGCACAAAGTCTACAGGAACGGATCGCCCAAGTGGAGAGCAAACGCGGAATGTTGTTAAGATACCAAGCCGATCCGACATTAAGTAGTTTGTCGATCGATATCGACCAAGCGTTAATTGAAATTGACGATCTCATGGCTGAGTATCAAAGAACTTTTCCCAGTGGATTCGTGGGAAAAGGGGCAGAAGGAATCGACTAGGGAAACAACATCGGGCAGATTGCATAACAAAGCCCTCACCCTTACCCCACTAATGAAAATTAATTATTCGTCAAAGTTTAGGGTAGGGGTAATGTCTTGACAGAAACACATCCTTCTCCACTCTTCGCGTAATTTCAGTCGCTGTCTTGTCGGTTTTTTTATTCGGAGGTTCCCTCCGAATAAAAAAACCGATCTCTTGTTTTGCATAATCCGGGAGCGGCGCATCGACAAAGGAGGATCCTCCGAGTTGTGTGCGTCAAGAGAGGAAACCTCCTGGCTGCGAGCCGCTTCATGAATTACCCCTAACCTGAATTTTGTAGATATCACTTTATCCAGTTGCGCCGAGCAACCAGACACCCATTATCATCAAACTGACAAAACCCCATTTCAGCGGTAACTTACGATTGGTTTCTCGTTGGTGCAGCCTCTCTGTAGGAGAATCGAGCCGTCGTCGAAAGATGGCAATTAATAGAGACAATCCAAACGCATAAGCAGGCGTAGAAGCCTCGATCGCCGAAACTAATACTGGCACCCCTAATTTTACGGCAAGTTGTCCCGTATATAGAGCGGCTAAATTTAGTAACTCGATCGCGAAAAATATGGGTAGAGCCTGCTCGATCTTGGAGAAGTCTCGAACTAGAGTCGAGCGTACTGCTGGTATTGCCAAGCAAGCTAATCCACTGATAATCATCCCAGCGGTGATACTTAAGAAAGCTCCAAAAAAGTCAGTGCGATCGAAGATATATTTTTCGATCGTCATCACAATTGTCAGTAATCCAGAAGCGACCGACATTAGATAAAGCGTATGCCATCGACCGCTAAAATTATCGATCGAACATAACCCGATCGAGGCAATTATTAGCAAGGCAATACCGATATAGTTATTGCCCGTAATAAAATATCCAAATAGCCAATAACTAATAATAACTAAAAAAATTGGCGTCAGGTTCCAGTATGCTGATACCGTCCCAGAATCACTGCCATCTAATGCTCGAAAATAGAAATATTGACTGAGCTGAATAATTGCTCCAGTCGTCAAACAGAGTGCGAGTAAATCCCAATGGGGAATGACGATCGGGATATTTAATAGCGGCAACAGTAAGAAGATTCCAGCCGAAATACCAGAACTGGTAACAACTCCCAACCACGGCTTACTAAAAATATTATCTACACAATGTTCGTCGAGAACATGCACGATCGCCCATAAAAATGAGCTGAATAAAGCGTATTGAATCCACATGCAGACAGCTAAGACTAGGCAGAAGACATCAAAGATGTGGTGGGTGTCTCACCTTGTCCCCAATGACTGAAGATAACAAATTGTCTTCTATTCGCGCCTAATCTCTAGCTAAGTTTATACTCACAATTTTTAATGACTAATCTTATGCTAACACAGCGGTCGAGCTTGGCAAATGAGAATAGTAGTAGAATTGACTTAGATAATTTTCCGATATAAATCGCGATCGATGGAAACTACTAAATTAATTCCGGTTTTAGGTACTGCGGCTTTTGGGTTACTGATTGTTGTGACGTTAGGGATAGTCTATCTAACTTTATCGGGTTGGCGCGATCGACAACGGCGCGAGCAAGATCGGCGGGCGAACCGTTAGGGGTTAGGGGTTAGGGGTTAGGCTTTAGGCTTTAGGCTTTAGGCTTTAGGCTTTAGGGAATAGGGAATAGGGAATAGGAGAGACAGATTAGTACCGATAGCCTCATCCCGAACATCCTAATAGATCCGCTAAATCCTGATGTATGGAGAGGAATGAAGTAATGGATTTAATTTTGTGCCATACTACGGCAGACTTTGACACATTAGGGGCAGCGGTGGGGTTGGCGCGATTATTGCCTGGAAGTAGGATCGTGCTGACTGGTGGCGCGCATCCGACGGTGAGGGATTTTTTGGCACTATATCGGGATGAGTATCCTCTGCTGGAGCGGCGTTCGGTGGTACCAGCGGCGATCCGCTCGGTGAGTCTTGTCGATGCTCAACAACGCGATCGCGTGGGCAAGGCGGCGGAATGGTTGGAGTTGCCCGATTTGAAGGAGATTGTAGTTTACGACCACCATTTGGGGCAAGTATCCGATATTCCGGCGACGCGGGCGGAGATCGAGCCTGTGGGGGCGACGACGACGTTAATTGTCGAGCGATTGCAACGGGCAAATATCGTGCTGACGATTGCGGAAGCGACGGTGATGGCTTTGGGCATTCATGTGGATACTGGTTCGCTGACGTTTGAAATGAGTACGCCACGGGATGCGCTGGCGTTGGGTTGGTTGATGCAGCACGGGGCAGATTTAGCGGTAGTCAGTGAGTACGTGGAGCCAGGATTGTCGCCGCAGTTGCAATCATTATTGCAGGTGACTCTCAAGGAGATGCAGTCTGCCTCAGTAGGCGGGAAAAAGATTGGCTGGGTGCGGCTGGCAACCGAACAATTCGTACCGGGATTGTCTAGTCTGGTATCTCAGATCCAAAACATCGACTCGGAACTGAGTGTCGTGGTGCTAGCTCATGAAGTTTTAGCCTCAGACGGTGACAATCGGGTGACGATTATCGGTCGATCGCAAATTCCCGAAGTGGATCTGCGGGTATTATTTAGTTCTATCGGCGGCGGCGGACACGCTGGAGCCGCTTCGGCAAGCCTACGGGCTATAGACATCAAAACGACACTCGATCGACTGATGGCGGCGATTTTAGCAGCAATTCCGCAGCCGCTGACAGCGAGAGATCTGATGTCTGCACCGATTCGCACGCTCCGCCCCGATACAACAATTGCTGAGGCACAACGGATTTTACTTCGTTATGGGCACTCTGGTTTACCGATCGTCGCTGCGCCACCACAAGAGCAATTAGTCGGCATTATTTCCCGTCGCGATCTCGATATTGCCTTACATCATGGTTTCAGTCATGCCCCAGTCAAAGGCTACATGACGAATCAGGTACGCACGATCGCGCCCGATACCACCCTGCCAGAAATAGAAGCCTTGATGGTAACTTACGACATCGGCAGATTGCCAGTGCTAGCCGATGGCAAGTTGGTAGGCATTGTTACCCGTACCGATGTCTTGCGATCTCATCAACACCATCAGATGCAATCCAACGCCACTAAACCAGCCCCACCCGATCTTGCTCCCCTCCAAGGAGGGGCTGGGGGTGGGTTCCGGCAAATCTCCCCCCCATCAAATCTCCACCAACTCCAAACCCAGCTCGTACCGCAACAATGGGAATTGTTGATGAAAGCTGCCCAATTTGCCCAGCAGTGGGGCTGGCATCTCTATCTCATCGGCGGTGCCGTGCGCGATTTATTATTATCTGAAACAGGAAGTTTATTAATTAAAGATATCGACTTGGTAGTCGATGGCTTCCACCAAGCCGCTGATGTCAGCGCGGGGGTGAAACTTGCCACCGCACTTCAGGAATTTTACCCAGCGGCGCGGTTAGATGTTCACGGCGCATTTCAGACTGCGGCATTATTATGGCATGACGATCCTGAATTTGACTCATTAGGCATCGATATTGCCACTGCACGCACGGAATTTTATCCTTATCCCGCCGCAAATCCCGAAGTTGAAGCGAGTTCGATTCGGCAAGATTTGTACCGTCGCGACTTTACGATTAATGCGATGGCATTGCGACTGACAGCAGCGACAACGCCACCATTACTAGATTTTTTTGGTGGCGTCGGCGATTTACAAAACCAACTAGTGCGAGTTTTACATCCCAATAGTTTTATCGAAGATCCGACGCGGATTTTTCGAGGAGTAAGATTTGCAATTCGCTTGGGGTTTCAGCTCGAAACTCAAACCGCCGATTATATTCGGTATGCCATTAGTAGCGGTGTTTACGATCGCACCGCCCAAGCAAATCCCAAAACTCCCGCTCTCCAAACTCGACTCAAAACCGAATTAAAATATCTTCTCCAAGCACCTTACTGGCGATCGGCTCTAGAGTTATTATCTGACTTGGGTGCGTTGCATTGCATTCATTCGACGCTGAAATTAGAACCAGAATTAGTCCGCCAACTTGAGTTATTAGAACGGTGTTTGCGCAGGTTCGACGCTCCACGGCAGCTCTACCACAGTCAGCCACAACTCATTCACTGGCAACTACGATTAGAAACAATCATTGCTACTCTAGCACCAGCATTTCGACAGCCAGTCGCTAAAAATCTTCAATTACCTGAAGATACGATCGAGCGGTTAGCGAATTTAGATCGATCTCAAACGCAAATCTTGTCCTCATTACCAACATTCGATCGAGTCAGTCAAGTGGTGCAATTATTAAAACAATTCGATTTACCAATGCTGATTTTAATTGCCGTGCAGTGTCGCGACAAAACTATTCGTCGTCAAATTTGGCGATATTTGATAGTGTGGGCACACATTCAACCACCATTAAATGGTAACGATCTGCGTCGATTGGGTTACAAACCAGGCCCCCAATATCGCCAAATATTAGCTAATTTACTAGCAGCAACTTTGGATGGAGTAGTTATCGATCGAGCTAGTGCTGAAGCATTTCTTCAAAGGGATAATTAATAGATAGACATTTATTAGTTTCGGATTATTTATGCCCCTGCGATAGCTCCTATCGATGACTTACCCAATCTTTAAATAATTGCCGTTGTCGATCTACAGTATTTCCCAATCCCTGCAAGTGATATTTTTGAGGTTGAGGCTTTGCTAGGACGATCGGAAGTGTCATCAATCGATCGCCATGAAAAATAGTCAGATTAATTTGTTGTCCTTCTTGATATAATTTCAGTCGATCGACAAGCTTTTCAGCAGTTACTTTAAAACCATCAATCGCGAGTAATTCATCGCCAGGATCGACTCCAGCTAAATATGCGGGCGAATTGGCAGCTACCGATTTAATTGTCTCTTTCCCGCGATCGCTATTGACAGTTATCCCCAAATATGGAACAGTGACTTCATCAGATTTCAACTCCAATCCGAACGGATTTAAGTAATCATTAAATGGCAATTCTTCGATACCATGAATATATCGATCGTAAAAATCTGTAAGATCTCGCTCGGCGACTGATTCGATAATATTTTTTAATTGTGTCTCGGTAAAACCAATTTCGGCTTTGCCAAACTGTTCCCACATGGCAACTAAAACATCGTCAAAAGATTTTGCACCATCAGTGCGATCGCGAATGAGTAAATCTAGTAATAATGTTACCATCTCACCTTTGAGATAGTAAGACATTTGAGAATTAGAACTATTCGCATCCGGGCGATATAATTTAATCCACGCATCAAAACTCGACTCGCTCAATGGTTGCACCAATCGTCCTGGTGTCGTTTGGTAACGGGTAATCTCTTTACTCAGTTCGGCTAAAAATTCTTGCTCGTCATAAATTCCTGCGCGTCGGGGAATTATCAGATCGTAATAACTAGTCGTACCTTCGCTAAACCATAGCGATGGTGTATAATTTTCGCCTTCATAATCAAATTTTTCGAGCGCAGCCGGACGAATGCGTTTGACATTCCAGAGATGGAAAAATTCGTGCGCGACTAACTGCATAAAGCGATTGTGTTTCTCGCTCCCTTTAAATCCAAAGCGGGGATACAAAAGCGAGCAACAATTTTTGTGCTCTAATCCGCCACCGCCACTTGGCGACAGATGCAGCAAGAAAATATAGTGTTCGTATGGCAATCCACCAAATATTTTTGCTTCGACTTCTACGATTTTCTTAATATCTGCGATCGCGATTTGCGGATCGAGATTACCTTCACCCCAAACGACTAGTTGATGAGATTTATCTAGTACGGTAAAGTCGTAAATCTGCTGATAACCAATTTCAAATGGGCTATCGACTAAAGTATCAAAATCGTTTGCCAGGAAAGTTTGCGGGCTAATTTCGGGTAATGGTGTGGTAATTTGCCAATCGGGACGAGCGGGAATAATCTTAATCTCGATCGGACAGTATTCATATCCGGGAATATAAAAACATAATGCGGCTGGATTAAAATAGCCATGGGTGGCATCCAAATGATTCGTCCGCACGGTTAATTCGTTCGCAAATATCCGATAGTTAATGATTATTTCGCTACTACCACCTGGCTGGATTTGCCAATGATTTTTAGCAGCTTTGACGACATTTAATTTTTGCCCATCGCTTGTTAATGCACTAAAATCTTGTAAGTGTCGGACATATTCTCGCACCAAATACGAACCTGGAGTCCAGGCTGGCATTTTGATATCTAGTAGCTCGCCATGCCAATTACTAACTATCAACTTCACCTCAAACAAATGAGTTTGTGGCTGAGACATCGCAATTTGATAAGCCAGTTTTGGCACATAAATCGGCGTCACCGGGGTTATAGTTTCTACAGCTTGAGTCATCTGTTAGGGGATAGGGGATAGGGAATAGAGGATAGGGAATAACATCCTACGTCTTAGATTAAGTGCTTGGTGTAAACCCAGGGTACCCACAAGGGACACCCCTACAGATTAATTGTGTAGGGGTGCCCCTCGTGGGTACCCTCAGATCTACTACCAGCTATCAATTATCAATTATCAATTATCAATTAGCTCTAAGTTCTTGGGCTGCTAAATAGATTTGACTCCACTCTCCCATTACTTGATTGGTTTTAATTTTGAGAGATTTAGCGATCGCTTCAACCGAAGTTCCGGCTTTTAATTCCATCAAAATTTCTCGTTGTTTTGGTTCTAAGCTATCGCAAAATTTTGTCCACCGTTCGGGCGTCAAGCCTAAGTTGTGTTCTTTTAAAGAGATCTGCAACCATTGAGAAACTAGCTCGGATTCTGCTTTAATCGCAAAAACTTTGAGCGTATGGTAGTTGATCTTTTCGCGGAGTCGATAGACTTGCTTGATATCCATTTTCAAGGCGATCGCGATCGATTCTGGTGTTTTACCTTGGAGATAAAGTTTCAACCATTCGCCAGCTTCGGGGCTGACATTTTCGACTAAATAATCATAAAGTGATTCTTTGACGCGATTGCGAGCGATTTGAGTTTCTTCCCAATCTTGTTGTTGGTGATAATTTTCTTGAGCTTGTTTGTCTAGCAAACTGAGTGTAGAATCGCTATCGCCGATGATTTCGTCAGAGACGATTTTGACGAGATCGCTTTGCGGTACATTGGTGACACCGCCTTTTTGGGCGCGCCGCAAGTAGTTGACAAAGCGGTGGGCGAGCAATGGTTGATTGCGAACTGGGCGCAGGCAATACTCTTCGATACTAGCAAATAATAAAGTATCGCGCAGCCGAGGATTTTTGGTACATTTGCCGATCCAAGCTATTTGCTGTTGGATATATTTATCACTTTGGAGCAATTCTTGGACTACTTCTTGCAATACATCGACAACTTGCCGCTGACGATCGTTACTCAGTGTCAGCCATGCCCGAATTTTATCGCGCAGTACTGCCAATCCGCCCAATCGCTGCATCAGGTTTTTATAGGCGCGTTCTGGTGGCAATCCTAAGTAGCGTTGAATCAAAATCCGCAACCGATAATCCATCGCTCGATCGACAATCTTAATATGCTCGGCATCTAGCGTTTCGAGCCGCTCTCGATCTTCTCCCAGCAACCAATTGAGAATACTACCTTGAGTCGTAGCGTTTTGCCCACTACATTCTGTGGCGATCCGGGTTTCCCATTGGGTAGCGATTTTATCTACGATTACCTTCGTCATTTGACTGTTGCTCCTGTCCCCTCGGTTAAAATTAAGATGGCGATCGGATTGGCTCCAACCCAAACTATAGCTGACAATCTGTCCTAAACGGGGCGGCTGAATGGCTCGATCTAGATCTACTCATTAGAATCTAGTTACGCTTTGGAATCGGTACGATGTCGGGGTATCATTACAGAATTGCCGCTGCTGTAATTAGTTCCAGCTCTGCTCTAAAATTTATACTTAGAGCTTTGGCTTCGCCGATTGATTGTTGAGTGTCTACATAAGCAAGTGCTAGGGGATGATTTTTGATTTGACAGCAGCTAAATTGCCGATTGAGATGATAAGTCCAAACACCATTTGCTAGATTTGTGATGTCAACAGATGATTGGGCTGCTCGATCGAGAATATGCGCCTCTAACTACCAAATATCTTTAGTTAAGGTGCCCAATAGTTATTAGCTAGCTATAGTCTAACTAATTTAATCTTGCGCTCGATCGACCAAAGGCGATCGAATTGGTGCCAAAAAGTAACTAAAAAGTCGCTAGATAACTTGCAATTAGCTATCTTACGACTTTTGAACCCACTGATGTCGGTTTTTTACTAAAACGAAACGATCGTAGTCTTCTCCGCCACCCCAGCCCACCCCTTCTAAAGGGGTGGGCTGGGGTAAACCAACCTAAAACGAAATAATCAAAAATCCATTCTGAAACTTGGCTCCAGTAACACTCGAACCCTTCAGCGGCGGCGGTAACAAAATATTCCGGCGTTGATCTCCGGCCTCGATCGTCACCTCTGGACCCGATTGAGTTAGCTTTACTTGTGTTTTATCAAAACCGGGCAAATACAGCCTTACCTCGCGCTTGGGGACGTCGATCGTTATCGGTTTGGGTGCCGTTACAGCTTGACTAAAATCTGGCAGGGCATCGGTTAACGGCTGCCAATCGTCGCCGATTCGGTTGGGGATAGCCGAGACTCCCAAGGGGTCGAATTCGGCAGCTAGAATGTCTGTCAGCGTACCGCGATTGACAATCGCCCCGCCAATGGTCAAGCCCGACTGCTGAGCACTGCCCCATAAATATTTGCCTGTCGCAATTGCGGCTGGCTCGTCAGTAACTACGATATAACCCGCCACTCGCTGAGGATTGCCGATCGCGTCTTGACTCTTGGAGAGGAAGTTATTTGCTTCCTGCATTGGTGCTGAAACCGCAGTTTCCCCCGTCCAAGCGATCGTTAACATTGCCGCCATCGCAGGCTGCATAATCGGTGCGACAGTCCGCCACAAATCTGATTCTTCGACGACCGCGACAAAGCGACGGAGATACCAACTGAGACTATCGGCCATTCCCGCCATCCGCAGCGTCGTCAGATCGCCAGTACCATCGTAGACGATCGTGTCATACTTGCCACTAGCATCATACTGTCGCAGGGCATTGAGCGCGATCGCGCTATCCATCCCTGGTAAAATTGCCAACTCTTGGCCGTAAACATTGCGTAACAGTGGCGATCGTAAGTAGCGCGATTCAATTTGTTTGACTTCTTCCCAACCCCGCTCGATGGCGACAGTTGCCGAAATTAAGACTACTTCGAGATTTGCGCCAATCGATTGAGGTTTATCTGTGAGGGGAACACCCAGCAAGATCCCCGTTGCAGGCGTAGGATCTTGACTGACAAATAATACCCGCCGACCCAGGTTAGCTTGTTGTTTGGCGGCGGCGATCGCCACAGTAGTCCGACCGGAACCGCCTTTACCAAGGAAGGTGAGAATTTGGGGCATATTATTCTACAACTTTGAGTTCATCTTCAAAAAACCAGGTACTAGTTTTATCTTCAAATTCAACGACGGCACCGACACCGCTACCATCGGTCATTTTGAATTCTTTAACTGTCCCTACTTTACCTAGTTTACTCACAACGCCATTAGATACGCGATCTCTGAGGCGAAAAACTTTGACTTGTTGACCGATTTCCATTGAGCTTAAATTTTATTGATATAATTTCTCCATTCCACAGTGTACCTGAATTCTAGGCTCAGATTAACCCCGAATCTCGATCGGTTTGCCAAAGCGGGGAATGGGTGGATGGGTGGATGGGTGGATGAATACATAGTACCGAAAACCTAATCCTGTCAATCCTTGAATCCTCAAATCCCGATCGGTCTGAGGTGATTAAATATGCCAGACTAAAGAGTATCTCATCACTTGGAGCTAACTTATCTGATGACTACCAGACGTAATTTCCTCTACTTACTCGGCACAGGTACGACAAGCACTTTGCTGGGAGTCACTAATGCTAGTTGGGCAGTGCCTGTGGCTCCTACAGCAGCCGCAAAGGATGTGTTTGCCCTGCCGCCCCTAACTTACGATTACAAAGCCTTAGAACCCCATATCGACGCAGCCACGATGAAATTTCATCACGACAAGCATCATGCGGCATATGTGAAAAATTTGAATGCAGCAGTAAATAAATATCCCGAACTTAAGACCAAATCTGTCGAGCAATTACTAACCAGTCTGAGCGCATTGCCCAAGGATATTCAAACTACAGTTAGGAATAACGGCGGCGGACATTACAACCATACGATGTTCTGGCGAATTATGGGGCCAAAGGGTGGTGGTATGCCTACAGGCTCGATCGCGACTGCTATTAATTCTCAATTTGGTACGTTCGACACTTTCAAAACCCAATTTAATCAAGCGGGGACGAAATTATTTGGCAGTGGTTGGGTCTGGCTGGTAAGTGATAAAAATAAGCTCAAAATTATTACTACACCCAATCAAGATAGTCCGATCTCTCAAGGTTTATATCCGATTATGGGTAACGATGTTTGGGAACATGCCTATTATCTCAACTACCAAAATCGTCGTCCTGAGTACTTATCGGCTTGGTGGAACGTAATTAATTGGACGGAAGTAAATAAACGGTTTGCACAAGCACAGAAAACCTAGATCTACACGAGCAACAAGAGCGATATGAATAGTGACGAACTAGCCAGATATATCGAACAAACAGGCGGAATGGGTAAATCTTGGTTATTGGTACAGCTACGCTTGCAAAAGTTAGCAGAAGCAAGGCCCGATTTATCAACAGAAGAATATCTTCATCGCATTGAAGATATTCACGCAGACATGATGAATCTCGGTGAATGGTGGGTAGGTATTGAGAACGAGGTATTTTAATGAAGGCAGATGGTAGTGAATAGTGAATAGTGGATAAAAGACTAGTGCTTAGTAGAGATAGTCGGGTACCCACAAGCGGCGTTTTTATTCGGGGGTTCCCCCCGAATAAAAAAACGACAAGACAGGGGCACCCCTACGCAATTAACCCACAAGGGGTACCCCTTGTGGGTACCCTGGGTCGAAACTAAGCACTAGTAGTCTACGGCGTAAATAAGGTTACTATTTTGGGAGACTTTGAGACGGGGAGAAAGAAACGGTACCCTCATTTCCGCTGCTTAATACTAGTATATTTGAGCTGGTGCAAGATGTGAGATTACCAATCTTTTTGATTGACGGTCTTATAAGCTTGTTCTTTTTCCACCCAATCGCGACCGAGTTTGATAGTTACATCAGAATAAAGATTGCCAGAACTATCGACTTTGGTTTCGCCAATTCCTAATATTTTAGATAATCCTTCGGCAACTTCGGGATTACCTTTTTGAGCGATAAATTGACTGATAGCTAAATCTTCTTTAATCTTGGGTGCGGCATCGAGATGGACGTTTTGATAACCAGCTTTATTCAATCGTTTGATGAGTCTGGCAGTAGCATCGGGGAAATGACTGGTATCTTGAATCTTCACACGCAGCGTTTCGACTTTCGGCTGCTCTAGAGTGAGCGTACCGCGATCGAAGTAACGTGCCATCATATTTTGAATCCCTTTTTCATCGGGGAGCCAGTAGCTCGTGCCGTGCTTGCCGTCGCCGTTATAGTCACCTGGCATCATCAACATTTGCATTTTTGATTTGCCATTTTGCATCGAAAAACTACCGAGTGCGAGTAATTCTTCGACGGTGAGATTGGTATCGACGTGAGATTGAATCACAGAAAATAGTTGAGGAATCCTAGCGATCGTCATTGGGTTGAGCGTTTGCTCCATTAAGGCTTTGACTACCATTTGCTGGCGTTGCATCCTACCGATATCGCCGTTGGCATCGTTACGATAGCGTAGCAATCCCAAGAGTTTCGTGCCATCGAGATGTTGTCTGCCAGCCTTGAGATTGATATAGAAATGTTGAGAGTCATCTTGATACTTGATATCTTTGGGGACGGTAACAGTTACGCCACCCAGTTCGTCGATCAGTTTGGAGACTCCCTTATTGTTGAGGCGAATATAACGATCGATCGCCACACCGCCAAGCACCTTGCTGACTTCTTTAGCCGCTGCGGCTGGGCCACTTTCACGATCTACAGCATTAATTTTCTCGGTACCGTGTCCGGTACGTTCGATCTTAGTATCGCGGGGAATTCCTAAGAAAACCGTCCGTTTGGTTTGAGGATCGAAGCGGAGCAACATGATTGTATCTGACAAACCATCGAGGGAATCAACTTCTGCATTGTAGCCAATTTTTTTCTGTTCGTTGCCGCTAGCTGTCTTGACATCTGAAAGATTAGTTTTGATCCCTAGCAACAAGATATTTACAGGCTTAGAGACTTCTGGTACCTGTAATAAACTCCGCGAGAAAGCTTCCTTATTTTGATTGAAAAACGCAGCATCTGCGGCAGACAAAGCGCGTTGTTGGAGTGGTGCCGAAGTCAGCGATACCGCTAAAAAAGCCCCAGCAGCAGCCGAACACGCTCCAATACTTCCCAACCCCAGCCACAACCATAGCGGTACTTTACGACGCTTTTTAGCTGGCTGACGGCGAACCATCTGTGGGCTGGGTTTACTCGATTTGCGGCGTTGCCGATCTACTTTTCTAACTTCCACTTTACTCACGGTTTAATAGGGGTGGGTGGGGTTTAATAATCGCTGTTGTCGTTACGGTTGTTTCGATCTTAAGGTGGCTATTGTGCCATAAGCCGCATTTGCTGGAGACTCAATTGCACTTAATTAAATCTATCCATGCCGATCGGATTAGTTTTGCCGAATCGTGCGTTCTGCTAAAGTACTAAATCCTGGCAATCGTAAAGATTTCTTTTGCCAGAGTAGCATCATTAGCCACAGGCTAGTCATGAAATAGCTAGATGTCGCCAGACCATTGAGAAATAATAGCCGAAATCCGATCGCTGACGATCCCGATACATCTGCACCAATATTTAAACTCATGTATGTACTCAACCAGATAAAAGCGAGCAAAATTGATAGCCGACAGACTGCCAATTGGCGATTGTCCCGTTGACGCCGATAGATTGCCCACATTGAAGGCAATATGCCAATGACGGGAATCAGGTATAGAAATGTTTCTAACCTGTCGAGCGCATCGAGATCTCGTTTTAATGGTCTTGGCACTAGCAAATCGATCTCCGATCCTGGTGAAGTGTCGGGTGAGGCGGTCATAGTCTATTGTCCTATCTGTAATATTTTTTTCTCTATAGATCTAAAATCCCCAATTTTTGGCAATTTAGCACTATCTAGCTAATATTTTTTTGGTAGGTAGGAGTATGGTTGGAGATCGCCGCTCCAGTACTAAAGCCACCCAATTAGCGATCGCCTCAGGTGTAATTACTTAAGTATAATTTGACACTGGCGATGCAAAATCTATCCTCATATACATTTTGTGGTTAGATTTTAATATCTAAGGAAATAAATGCAGATGTTCTAGTGCAAAATTGTATAAGCTAGTTCGATGTTAACATTTTCTTAATTATTTCAGAACCGCGCTCCCTTGAAAGTGACAAAAGTCATAGGGAATAAGGGTGGATGAGTGGATGAGCGGATGGGTAATGGGTAATGAGTAATGGTTAATGGTTAATGAGTAATGGGCAGCGACGCTGCCTTGTTGAAGAACACACGAGACTCATCATCCACTCATTTACCCATCGACCCTATTTCGCCGGAACCGTCCACCAGGCGATCGCATATGATTGCAGGGGGAGATTGACGGCTTTGCGAAAATGGACGCGAATTTTATATTTGCCCGGGTCGCGAATTTGCTGAAAAATGTGTTGGACGCTATCGACAGGGCTAGTTGACGACCATAAGCTGCGATCGAGTCGATTTTCGTTAGCTGGGAGGAGATAAAGATCGAGCTGATTGAGACCGCGATCGCGAAATTTCTTGCCCAGAGCGTACTCTTTACTTTGGGGATCTTCTAGCTCTACCAATCGATCCCAGGCAAGGGTAATCGATACCCAACTATTAGCCGCTAAAGGTCGATCGAGAAAATAATCGCGATAGCCACCAGCATCGACACTCCGATAATCCCACCCGATCGGGGGTGCGGGTAAGAGCGGCTGATGCTGTCCGGGACTAAACTGTTGATAAGCGCGAAAGGCATGTAACTGACCTGCGCCGATCTGGTAATCTAGTGGGGTCTGTGGGTTGCGCTCTGCAGCTGATTCTGTCCAATCGCGATTATTTTTGGCAAGGATCGTCCGCGTCATTCCCAATCGCAAGCCATCGCCCGCATCTTGAATTTTATCGGCAGAATTTAATAATACTGCTTTCATCACCTCATGACGGCGAGTGTCGGTACTCCAGTGCGGACGCAGATTGGCAGACATTTTGCGTTTCGATCGTAACTGGCGATCGCCAAATTCTTGCAACAGCGCGATCGTCCCCGTAACATGCGGCGCGGCAAAACTCGTCCCATTGACCACGATCGTTTTACCCGCTAGATTGTAAAGCTGGAGATTGCCGCCTGGAGCGACTAAGCTAATCGATCGGCGATTGCCGACATTTACTTCCAAATCCTCGATAATTTTGGCAGTCCCGATCGGTGCTTCGCTGAGATTGGCAAAATCTAGCTTTTGATAGATGCCCTGACGGACAGTGGAATAAGCTACGTTAATTCCATTGTAGTTGTCGGTCGGAATCGAAATTCCGCCTTTACCCTGATTGCCCGCGACGATGTAGCTGACATTATGCACCCGCGCCGACCAATCCAGACATTGGGTGAACAAAGCATTGCCATCTAACTTGGCATCGGGTCGCGGATCGCGCTCTAATGGCTCCCCAAAGCTCAAATTAATCGCCCGCACGTCCCCACCATTCTGTTGGGCTATATGTTGGATGGAGAGGCATTCTTCGGGCTGTCCGCTCTCTCTGGGGATGCCGACAGCCGTAGCGTATAGCCGCGCATCGGGAGCGACGCCAGGAAAGCGTTTATCCCGACTCACCATCACCGATGCCACCATCGTCGCGTGCTGTTCGACATTTTTATTGACTTTAGCGACCCCGTTTTGATAAAAAATTTGTTCGACTTTAAATTTGGGATCTTTGGCCGCTTTATCCCAGCCAAATTGCCCCGGACGCCCGACTTCCACTTGCCCGATCGCGATTTTTTTGCCAGTAAGGTTATATGGAGCCTGATGCAATTTCAAAGCATCGATCCCCGCACTCCCGATCGAGTTTGCCGTCAGCATGGCCACACAGGGTGTTACCACACTCGCGATCGCCGTCCCGATCGCGATCCGCTGCCAATACTTCTTCAATCAGTCGCTCCCACCTAAATTAGATATTTACCAGTTAATCATAGGTAACACCGATTCGGATTGCGGATTGGAACTGCGTTCCCCATTTGTCCACTCATCTCACCCTCGCCCTCTCCACCTAAAACCTAAAACCTAAAGCCTAAAACCTAAAACCTAAAGCCTAACGCCTAAAACCTAACGCCTACTTTCTACATTTTGTTACATTATCGCCAGCCACAGCCAAAATTGTCGCAAACTGTGATCAGGTCAAAAATCCCTGTGTTTGGAGGAATATCTCATGTCTGATACTCAAGTTTTCATCGCATTAGCGATCGCACTCATTCCTGGTTTGTTGGCATTTCGTCTATCCACCGAACTCTATAAATAAGTAGTACGTGAGATCGATTGTCGATCTGACTTTTTACCGAGCTTCTGGGACGTAGCTGAGACTACGCCCCAGTTTTTGTGTGTTTTTTGGTTAGATTGATCTCGATCGAATTTTGCCCCAAAATGAAGATGTGAAACTTTGACATAATCTGGGTCACAAGTCGTATAATGATTAAAAAATTCTATTGGGCGACACTAATTTCATGAATGCACTATCTCCGATCGAACCGCCAAAACTTCCATCCCGATCGGTTAAGCCCCGCGTGCGACAACCACCTGGTGCGGCTAGTTCCCAACCAGTCAGCGCACAGAACAAGCACATAGATCGCCCTGGGGCGCACCCAGAGGGATTCTCGGTCGGAGAGGCTGCACCAATGCCAGTAAAATTAAATCCAGCTTACGTGTATCGTCGTCAGGGATTGGAGGCGATCGCCAAGTTAGTTACTTATTCGACTTTATCGGTGTTTGGGATGGTAACTTTGGCCAACTCAATCGGCTATAACTGGTCGCAGCGGAGTAAGTTACAGCATTTGGAAACTGAGTTGCAAGAGGCAAAACTCCGCGCTGAGAAGGTTCATGGTAATTTCAGCCGCTCGTTCGCTCCAGAAGCGCAAAAAGGTCTAATGGAAGAAAACAGTTATAAAATAGCACCCGATCGACTACAAATATTTCCGATCGATTCCAATACCAATTCAAATCGCTCTACACCAACTCAGCGCAGTAAGTAATTTTTCTCAAAGTTTTAGCTAAGAAATTGCAACTGCTCGAATTCTCGACTCTGTCTAATGAGATGGATTTGCTTTCCGATCGGAAGTTGGAGTTGAAGATTCAATAGTAGTAGTAAATTTGATTGGTGATGTTTCGGGGCGATCGCGGCTAGTCAGCCAGAGTTGCCCCGGCAATTTCGATCGCTCTAGTTACGTACTTTATTGCTAACGATCGACTTCTGACTCTCGAAACACTAAAAATCTTGACTTTTGCAGGATATCTATTAGTAAATCAATCAAAACTATTAGTAAGGCGATCGCGATCGTGCCCAAAACTCCCCAACAGCTTCCCCACAATAAATGATTAGTGCTTAAAAACGCAAATGTGGCTGAAGAACACAAGAAGATTAAGCCGTATGTCGCCATTATTGCCATAATATAAATCGCGATTGTCATCAATTTATTACGGAAATAAAAACTAGCAATAGCCATTATTAATGTGCCAATAATAGCACCACCGATCGCTGGTTCGGGATTTTTAGTGCCAGATAAAAGCCCTCCATAACAAAATCCCAGCCAAGTTCCAGAACTAGCGGCTGAGATAGTGTTCATTATCCGAGACAGCAAAGGCTGTTTTTTCGTCTGGATACTAGTAGCTAAAGCGATCGCCGTGACTGAAAAAATAACAAATAAAATTACTAAATAAGGCCATCCAGAGTCTTCTGGAGTGCGACCTAAAATGCCGAAGCTCGATTGGCTAACGGCGTGAAATGACAAGATGGCAATGGCAACTACGATCGATATTGTCGCGATGATTTTTAGCTTTTTCAATATTTGAACTACCTTTGCTAATTCATAGTTTCGAGCGATATTAACTATTATAGATCGTCAATAGATCGTTTGTTTAAATGTGTAGTATAATCAGAAATAGAGAATGAGATCGAATACTTTGTAAATAGTATAACAGTCGATCGATTTACTGGGTCTATTAGTAATTTTTAATCGAGCTGCGAATGACGATCCAACGTCGAATTTTGGTAGCAACGGTAACAGCTTGTTTGCTGCTACCCCTGGGAGCCTACGGGATATTGCATTTTCAAAGACCGCCGCGAACGGGCGAACACCGAAGGCTATTTCCGGGCATTACCTACACCCGTGATGCTCGATCTCAGCCGCGTCCGGTAATGATTCATATCGTGAATATCGATCTAAAAACTGCTGGACTAAAAATATTAGTTACTCCAAAAGTACCAAATAAGTCACGCACGACCTCTGAATTTTTACGAGAGTTTAAGCTAAAAGTGGCGATTAATGCCAGTTATTTTGTGCCTTTTTACGAAAATACCCCTTGGAATTACTATCCCCGCAGTGGCGATCGTAGCTATGCAATGGGAGAAGTAATTGCCAATGGCGATCGCTATTCTCAGCCGGGATCGCAATGGGCTGTGTTATGTATTTCACGGGCTAACATTGCCAGTATCGCCGCCACAGGTACCTGTCCCCAAGGTACCCTCAATGCTGTTGCTGGGCGCGAATTATTGGTAAGCGATGGAAAACCCGTACCAGAATTATCTACACCCAGTGCCCCCAAAGAAAATGCTTACCCGCGTGTTGCTGTAGGGATCGATCGGCTTGGCGAAAAGCTGTGGTCGATCGTCGTCGATGGCAAGCAACCGCTGTACAGTGAGGGACTTACTAAGCTTGAACTCGCCGAGTTACTTGCCAAACTCGGAGTCGATCGAGCACTCAATCTCGATGGTGGCGGCTCGACAACCCTAGTAATGGCCGCCAGCAATGGAGTTAAAGTTTTAAATGCGCCTATCCATGCCAAGCTTCCCACTATCGAGCGTCCGGTTGCCAATCACCTCGGGTTTTATGTCCCTTAACAATTCGATCTTGTCCTCACCCCCAACCCATCTTTCAATTAGAACCTATTTGCAATCTTTGAGGGCGACGACGATCGCCGTTCGCGTAGCGTCGGCTCTGCCAAGCTAGCTAGAATTATCCACGACCACAACTGGTATGGTGCTACTTTCTAGCACGGCTTGAGACATCGACCCCACCAAGACCTCATCCAGGAGACGATGACCGCCTTTGCCAATGACGATCTCCGCCACACTACAATCCTGAGCCATGCGAACAATTTCTTCAGGCACCGAGCCATTGGCGGTGACAAATTGATATCGAATATCTGCCAGGATTCTGCTTGCCTGATGACGGAGGCTTTCGATTCCTTGAGGATCGTCCATCCGCAAAACATGGAGCACGACCACTTCGGCATCGCTGCGACGAGCCAACTCGGCAACTTTGGTCAACACTTGGGTCGCTAGGGGAGAGGTATCGACGGCTGCAAGCAATACAATCCGCCGAGACACCGAAACCTTCGTCGGGTCGACATCCCCCCGCTCCAGAAGCTTTGGTGCAAAAGTGGGAATTGCCCAAGCTCCAAGGGGTGCGCTCACCAAAATCGAGAGAACTGCTATGGCAAGAATCGTTTCGCCCCCTGCGATGCCTTGGGCTAAGGGAACTGCACCAATGGCGGCCTGTACCGTTGCCTTGGCGGAATTTCCAGGCAGCAGAAATAGCCGCTCTTTCCATGTCCAGTTACTCCCTAATGTTGAAAGATACCAACCAAGGGAACGCCCAATCAGAGTGCCAATTGCTAATATGACTACGCCAACGAGCAATGTATTACCCAGCACATTAAGCTGAATACTCGCACCTAACAGCACAAAGAGCACGATCTCAGCGATCGCCCACAAACTATCAAAGCCACCGCGTAGCCGTCGTGCTAACGGGGCATCCATCTCAATCAGGAAAAAGCCAGTCGTCATGACTGCCAGATAGCCAGAGAATACTGGAAATTTTTCTGCTAGGACTACGAGCAATAGGGCGAAGCCTGCGGCAACCAGTGTATCCTGCACCGCAGTTTGCGTCCAGTTTTGCTTTGTTAATAATGAGACCAACAGACGAGCTACAAACCATCCCAGCAAAACTCCTAACCCGATTTGCAGCATGATTTGAAACGGCAGCACTTGCAGTGGAGTCAAGGATAACCCTCCTGGCAAGGTTATTCCGGCTGCGGCACTTTGAGACAAAAATGCCAGCAGCAAACTAAAGACCAGCAGTAGCAAAACATCAGATAGCGCACTTCCGGTTAATATGGCATCTGGAATCCCTTTCGTACCCCCCCAGCCCAGACTTTTTAGACGTAACATTCCAGGAACGATGACGGCAGGAGATTCAGCACTAATGACACAGCCCAGGAGTAGCCCAGTAGCAAAGTCAAACTGGAGCAGCCACATTGAGGCAAATGCAATGGCGATCGCTTCGCAAGCCGCAGGCAAAAAGCCCAATCGCAATGCTACAGTGCCCTGCTGAGCTAGCTTCTCCCGATCGAGACCCAATCCAGCCTTCATTAAAATCACCATGACGGCGATCGCGCGGAACGAATCTGCCGCTCCCAAAACCTCTGGCGCGATCGCATTGACCAGGTTGGGGCCAAGCACAACGCCGATCGACACCATCCCTACCAGCGCAGGTACTCGCGTTCGTCGAGCAATTTGCCCTCCGAAAAAGCCTATTAATAAAATCCAGATAATGCTTTCTAACATGACGCCACGTTATAGTTGAATCAGATTATCAACGTGACTTATAGGGACGGATTTGCTTTGGCCCTTACAGACACAGCCCTAGCCTTCCGCTACAAGTCGGAACAGTAGGAGCCATCAGCCAAATACATTACGATCGTGCTGAATCCGCCCAGCGTTTTGAGCGCGATTTATCGCCATCATTTCTATCTTATACCATCCGGTATTGTTGATTCTGAATATGAATCATCAAGTGTGCAGTCGCCCAAACCCTCGTTAGGGGTAATTCATGAAGCGACCGAAATCACGCGGAGGTTTCCTCCCGTTCGATAATAGAAACGCCACTGACTCGCAAGATCGAGCAATTTAGTAAGAGTCTGGTGTATGTTATTCTGGGGTTAGCAACATTGATATTGGCGGTAGTCATCGGCAAAGCAGTAATTCCAAATTCAAACCTATTCGTATATCTCGTAGGGGCGGGTTTATGCTAGCCAGTCCAGATTTGTACTAATCAATACCAAACAAACCCGCCCAACCCCACTAGCAAAGATGGATTATCGGTGAAAAATCGGTGAAATATTTTGAATTTGGAATTGCTGTCGGCAAAGTCGGCAATTGGACGGAAGGATTTAAAGCCGCAGTTGCGCTAGCATTCAGTTATTAAAATGAACAACCTGTGGAACGCGATCGAGCTTTGATGTTACCAGAGTGGTTACAGTGCGGCTTTTTGGGCAACGACTCACACATGCAAGCGCAAGATGGGCAACTAGCTGTAGCAGGCGATCGCACGGAGGGGGCACTGATTGTCTCGGCACAAAAGGCTGGGTTGGCACTGAAATCTTTAGAGCAGGAGCAACCGCGACTGGATACGATTCCTTTTGAATCGCAGTTTCCATATATGGCGATCTTGCATCAGTTTTGGCAAGAAAGTCATCGTCATCGCCAGGAATAAATATGCAAAAGACTCGTCTTAGTACTCTATTCGATCGACTATTTCAGCAATTTAACCAGTGGGGTCAAAATCCTTGGCGGCGAATATCGCTCGTCATTATTAGTTTGTTGAGCGGTAATTTTCTGGCTACCACAGTTTCCACAACTACCGGACAAAAAGCCGATTTAGATATTACAGTCGCCCTAATTCTGGTGACGATCGTCGAGACAGTTAGTTGGATCGCTTATGGTAGCAATTTGGGTCCTCGTCGCCCCGATCCTGAAGCTATTTTAGGTCAACGTCCGCTGTGGATCGCCATCCTAAACAGTCTCAAGTTAGGCTTAATTTATGGTTTATTTGTCGAAGCATTTAAGTTGGGCAGCTAGCATAAGTTATCCGTGAGTTGCTGGCACTCGATATTTGATTCGTGAAAGTCAATAATTTGAGAAGAAAATCCACACCAACCAACGATCGGATGGATCGCTAATTTCGCTAATGGCACTATCAAACCTACCGTCAGTTAAAACTCCAAACCGATATTGGCGATCGCTCATTATCCCGATTCTGCTGGTGCTAACGATCGTCATCGAAATCGGGGCACGTCTGGGAGCAGAGATCCTCTGGTTTCAAGAACTAGGCTACCTGCCGATGTATTTGCTCAGGCTGGGTACCCAAGGAATATTGGGCGTAGTTGTATTTACGATTACGACAATCTATCTGCTGTGGAATTTAGCCCTAGCTCAACGATTGAAGTCTCCCGATCCATCCCCAGATCGCCGAGCCATTTCGCTCTCCACCCGTCGTCCCCTGACTCTCCGCTGGCTGCTACCTTTAACACTGAGTTTGAGCCTGCTCGCGATCGCGATTTTGGTTCACTATGGTCGGATGGCGATGAGTCAATGGTATATGGATGCCGA